>SFXD01000003.1 GCA_004559785.1 bacterium
CCTTTCGCCCGTAAGGTTAATAACCTTTCGGCATTAAGGTTATTAACCTTATCGCCAATGCAGTTAATATACATTGCTGGCGTAGCATAATGTCCTGCCCCATGCAAGATTCATCGAACTCACGTTATCTTACATGAGGCTTGTCAGAGTCTTCACTAAAATCTCTGCTAAAAATCTGACTGAAAATAATCAAACGTATTTTTAAATAACGGGGTCGTCGCTGCGCTCCTCAAAATCCGAACTAAAAATCCTTTTCGGGCCGTGAGCTGTGAGAGACCCCCTCGGTCCCCCTGTTTAGGGGGAAGCGCTATGAGAAGTGAGCGATGAGCAATCAGCAATGAGCTCACAGTACAAGGCGGAACGTAGTCCATTCGTCTAAGGGGATGGCTCCCATCGAGCGATAGAAGTCTATGCTCGGCTGGTTCCAGTTGAGACAAACCCATTCCATACGACCGCAGTTGCGCTTGCGTGCCGTGTCGACAAGGTGCAGGAACAGTGCCTTGCCATAGCCCTTGCCTCTATGCTCCGGCAATACGAAGAGGTCTTCGAGATAGAGACCTCCCTTGCCGACAAAGGTGGAGAAGTTGTGGAAGTAGAGTGCGAAGCCTACTTCCTTGCCGTCCTCCACAGCGAAGACCGTTTCGGCAATGCCCTTGTCGAACAGCCATTCGGCAAGCATCTCCTCTGTGGCATGGACATCCGCACCCATCTTCTCATACTCCGCTATCCCCCTGATGAAAGCCATTATCAGGGGTACGTCCTTCCGTACTGCCTTCCTTATTTCCATTGCCTCGTCAGAATCTAAGTACGACTTCCTTGCCGAACGGCATGAGCGACAACCCTGCCATCTTGAAGTGCTGCCTGCCAAACGGTATGCCTATGATGGTGATGCAGAGCAGGATGCCGAAAACAACATGGCAGAGGAAAGCCCAAAAACCACCGAATACTATCCATATCAGATTGAGCGGTATGGTCAGGCATCCCAGAGAGCTCTCGGAGTCTTTCACCATAGACCCAAAAGGCCATAGGCAGAGCAAGCCCAGCTTGAATGTCTGCAACGCAACGGGAATACCAATTATGGTGCAGAAAAGGACAAGGCTACCTGCAAAGTAGGCGAAGGCTGCCTCGAGTCCTCCGCATATCCACCATATTATGTTACCAAGTATCTTCATAAGCTATGTGTTATGTGTTAGTGATTAGTTATTAAGTGCAGGGGGATTGAGGGGGTCTTTCCTGTTTGGGTTTCTCGGGAACCAATTCTTTTCCACTCTCTTCTTTTGCTCGAAGAGTTCAAGTATCGACCATAGGCAAGAAAAGCCGAATACCCCCATAAGGGACGACGCGACTACGTTGCCTACGAACAGGGCTCCCGCTATGGATGCAATGCCTACGACAAGGAATATCCACCAAGGCTTAGTGCCGAAATAATACTCCGTCTTCACCACTATGGGGTGAAACAGACCTATACACAGAAACGTGGCCGCTCCGATTATCAATCCAGTAAAATTCATATTCTTCATTATATGTTTTCTTGTTACAACTTTCGCAAATGCATGTCAGCTGACTTTCCCTTTTCTTCCGCCCCGACGCTTGGAGGCAGGCTTCGACTTTGGCTTGTCCTGCCTGCCACGGCCTTTCCTGCCCCTTGCCCTGCGGTCACCCTTCGTTCCGGCCTGCCTCTTGCGCTCCAGCATCTCCTTGCCCCTGTATACTGGGGCTTCCCCGAGTTCGGCAGGGACGGGCAGCTTGCCGACTTCCTTGCCAAGGAATTCCTCTATCTGTGCGAAATTTACCTGGTCCTTCTCGTTGACCAACGTTATCGCCCTGCCGCCCTTGCCTGCACGGGCAGTACGTCCGATGCGGTGCACGTAGTCCTCCTCGTCGTGGGGTACGTCGAAGTTGATGACTAACTGTATGTCGTCGATGTCTATCCCCCTCGCCACGATGTCGGTGGCAACGAGGATGTCGGTCTTGCCCGTGCGGAACTCGTACATCGTACGGTCTCGCTCGCTCTGGTCGAGGTCGCTGTGCATAGAGCCCGTATTGTAGCCGGAGTGCCTGAGGGATATGGCGAGGTCGCGGGCCTTTACCTTGCTTCCCGTGAAGATGATTACCCTCTGCGGCTTCGTCTCGCCGAAGATGGACTTGATGATTCCTATCTTCTGCGGCTCGTGGCACACCACCGCCTCCTGCCTTATCCCCTCGGCTGGCTTGCTGACGGAAAGCTTGACGCATACGGGGTCGGTGAGCAACTTGCCAGCCAGTTGCATGATGTTGTCTGGCATGGTGGCACTGAACATGATGGTCTGCCTCTTGGACGGCAACGCCTTGGCTATTGTGACTATGTCATCGTAAAACCCCATGTCGAGCATCCTGTCTGCCTCGTCGAGGATGAAGAACGAGACCTTGCCGAGGTCGACGTTACCCAGCGAAAGGTGGCTCAGCAGCCTGCCTGGCGTAGCTATGATGACATCGGCTCCGTTCTGCATGCTGCGTTTCTCCTGTTCGTACCTGATACCATCGTTGCCACCGTAGACTGCCACGCTGCTTACGCCGTCGAGGTAGTAGGAGAATCCCTGCATGGCCTGGTCTATCTGCTGGGCAAGCTCCCTCGTGGGCGACATTATGACGCAGTTGATGGAGTCCTTGGGGAAGCCTCCGTCCTGCAGCAGGCTCAGCACCGGCAGGAGGTATGCCGCCGTCTTGCCCGTACCCGTCTGTGCTATGCCAAGGACGTCCCTGCCCTCCAGTATCGGAGGGATGGAATGCTCCTGAATAGGTGTCGTCTCAGTGAAGTTCATGTCGTCGAGTGCGTCAAGCACCAGGTCGTTGAGGTCTAAATCGTAAAAGTCCATCTTTCTATGTTAGCGTTCTGTGATTCGTATATTATATATATATTATAATGTAATGCCTACCGGCTTCGTCCTCCCCCCCCTCATCGCGGTGCCTTGGTATACAGGTACCATGCGATGAAGAAGAAAATGGTGTTCGGCAACCATGCCGCCACAAAGGGATGCAGGCCGACATTGATGCTGAACGTGGCGGACACGCTCTGCAGCAGTATGTAGGTTGCGCTTAGCCCGATGCCTATGCCAAGGGAGAATCCCATGCCTCCCTTGCGTTTCCTGGAAGACAGGGACATGCCTATCGACGACAGGATGAAGGCGGCAAACGGGGCTGCATAACGGCGATGATATTCCACCTCGAAGGCTGTCAGGTTGCCGCTCCCCCTCATGCGCTGGCGTTCGATGTATTCCCTGAGCTCAGCATTGTTCATCGTCTCCTGTTGGTTGCGGATGAAGAGGAAGTCCTGCGGCTCCATCCTGATTACGGAATCCATTTGGCTATAGTATCGTATCTCCTCCTTGTAACCGCTGAGGTTGCGTATCGTGACGTTACGCAGACGCCATTGGTACTTGACATTGCTCAGGGTGTCGTAGGTGACGCTTCCTGCCGTAAGGTGGGATATGAGTTTCTTGCCGTCGAACTTGTCAAGGGAGAAATGGATGCCCGTCTTCGACATGCCGTCGAAGTGCTCAAGGAAAGCCACTACGCCGGTGTCCACCTTCAGCTGTACGTTATCCGCGTATGTAGGGTTCTTCTTGTTCCTCTTGTAGGTGTTCTCGAATGCGAGTCTCTTTACGCTGCCCTTGGGGATAACCTCACTGCCAAGGTAGAAGGTCATAGCCGCAATGATGGCGGAACTAATCATATAGGGTCTCATGAGCCTTCCGAAGCTCATGCCCGTGCTCAGCATGGCGATAATCTCGCTGTTGTCCGCCAATTTCGACGTGAAGAATATCACGCTGAGGAAGACGAAGAGCGAACTGAAGAGGTTGCAGTAGTAGGGGATGAAGTTGAGGTAGTACTGGAATATGATTGCATCCATCGGTGCGTTGAACTTGGCGAACTTGTCCACGTTCTCGTTGTAGTCGAAAACGACGCCGATGCTGATGATGAGCACGATGGAGAAGAAGTAAGTCCCAAGGAACTTGCCAATCAGGTAGGTGTCTATTCGTCTGAGGAACGGTATCTTCATGCCCTGTATCTTCTTTCTCTTTTGTGTTTGTAATATCGTCAAAGCCTGTTAGTCACCTTCCTCATCATGCCCGACTTCCATGTGGTGAAGTCGCCGAGCAGAATGTGCTGCCTTGCCTCCCTCACGAGCCATAGGTAGAAACTGAGGTTGTGGATGCTGGCTATCTCCAGCGCGAGCAATTCCTGCGCCTTGAACAGGTGGTGGAGGTATGCCTTGGTATAGTACGCGTCCACCAGTGCCCCGCCATTCGGGTCGATGGGGGAGAAGTCGTCCTCCCACTTCTTGTTCCTCATGTTCATGATGCCCTCGGAGGTAAACAACATGGCGTTGCGGCCATTGCGCGTGGGCATGACGCAGTCGAACATGTCGACTCCCCTCTCTATGCCCTCAAGCAGGTTGGCAGGCGTGCCGACTCCCATGAGGTATCTTGGCTTGTCCTTGGGCAGGATGCCGTTCACCACCTCTATCATCTCGTACATCACCTCGGCTGGCTCGCCCACGGCAAGTCCGCCAATGGCGTTGCCGTCTGCCTCCTTCGATGCCACGAACTCAGCACTCTGGATGCGGAGGTCCCTGTACGTGCATCCCTGCACTATGGGAAACAGGCTCTGGCTGTAGCCATACAGAGGCTCGGTTTCACTGAAACGCCTGAGGCAGCGGTCGAGCCACCTGTGTGTCAGTCCGAGGCTACGGCTTGCATATTCGTAGGAACTGGTGCCTGGAGGGCATTCGTCCAGTGCCATGATGATGTCGGCTCCTATGCTTCGCTCGATGTCCATCACACGTTCGGGGGTGAACGTATGCTTGCTGCCGTCGATATGGCTGCGGAACGTGCATCCCTCCTCCGTCAACTTGCGTATGCCGGTCAGCGAGAAGACCTGGAAGCCTCCGCTGTCTGTAAGTATGGGACCATCCCAGCCGTTGAACCTATGCAAGCCACCGGCTTTCTCAAGGATGGAAGTGCCGGGGCGAAGGTACAGGTGGTATGTATTGCCAAGGATGATCTGTGCCCTGACCTCTTCCCTGAGGTCACGCACCGTAAGTCCCTTCACGCTGCCTACGGTGCCTACGGGCATGAAGATGGGTGTCTCAATCTGTCCGTGGGCGGTAGATATCAATCCTGCCCTGGCATTGGACTTAGTGTCGGTATGTAGCAACTGGAAGGTCATTCCGCGGCCTCCTTCTTCTCGTTGTCGTTGTCGTATTCGAACACCATCGGATTATCGACCTTCTCGTCCGTCAAGGCAAGTGCCCACACGTCGGTGACGTTCTTGACGAAATGGAAGGTAAGGCCTTCCAGATATACCCCGGGAATCTCCTCGACGTCCTTGCGGTTCTCTTCGCACATCACTATTTGCGTGATGCCGGCTCTCTTGGCGGCAAGTATCTTTTCCTTGATGCCACCCACGGGCAGCACCTTCCCACGCAACGTTATCTCGCCCGTCATTGCCATGCCTGCACACACCTTGCGTTGCGTGAGCGCGCTGGCTATGCTTGTTGCCATGGTGATACCTGCACTGGGACCATCCTTGGGTACGGCTCCCTCGGGTACGTGTATATGGATGTTGTAGTTGTCGAACACCCTCATGTCTATCCCAAGCAACGAGGCGTGCGACCTGATATATTCAAGGGCAAGCATGGCACTCTCCTTCATCACGTCTCCCAGGTTGCCGGTCAGCGTCAGCTTGCTGCCCTTGCCCCTGCTGAGGCTCGTCTCTATGAACAGTATCTCGCCGCCCACGCTGGTCCATGCAAGTCCCGTCACCACGCCTGCATACTCGTTGCCCTGATACTTGTCACGGCTGTACAGGGGCTTGCCCAGCAGGCTGCCCACCTCCGCCTCGTCTAACGTAACCGGCATGGCACCCTCCTCCTTGGCTATGCGCAGGGCGAGCTTGCGGAACAACTTGTCTATCTGCTTCTCCAAGCCACGCACACCGCTCTCGCGCGTGTACCTCTCGATGATAAACTCTATGGCAGACTTGCCAAACCTTATCTTCTTCGAGTATTCGTTGAGCCCGTTCTCGTCCATCTTCTTGGGTATGAGATGCCTCTTGGCTATCTCCACCTTTTCCTCGGTGATATATCCGCCTACCTCTATCAGTTCCATGCGGTCGAGCAGGGGGCGTGGTATGCTTCCGATGTCGTTGGCGGTGGCAATGAAGAGGACGCGGCTAAGGTCGTAGTCCATGTCAAGGTAATTGTCATGGAAGGTACTGTTCTGCTCGGGGTCGAGAACCTCAAGCATCGCCGAGGATGGGTCGCCGTTGTGCGTGGCGGCTGTTATCTTGTCTATCTCGTCGAGGATAAAGACAGGATTCGAACTGCCAGCCTTCAGCATCCCCTTGATAATGCGCCCTGGCATTGCTCCGACGTATGTACGCCTGTGTCCGCGTATCTCGCTCTCGTCGTGCAGGCCGCCGAGGCTGATGCGCACGTACTTGCGTTTCAAGGCCCTTGCGATGCTCTTGCCAAGGCTGGTCTTGCCTACGCCAGGAGGACCATAGAGGCAGATGATGGGACTCTTCAGGTCGTTCCTCAGTTTCATTACGGCAAGGTGCTCAAGTATGCGCTCCTTTACCTTCTCCATGCCGTAATGGTCTTGGTTGAGGACCTTCTCGGCAGTGGGAAGCTTCACGTTGTCCTTGGTACATTCGTTCCATGGCAGCTGGATGATAGTCTGCAGGTATCCAAGCTGCACATTGTAGTCGGGCGACTGCATGTTGATGCGTTCGAGCTTTGCGAGTTCCTTCTGGAACGTGACGTTCGTCTTCTCGTCCCACTTCTTCTGCCGTGTCTGTTCCTTCAGGGTAGAGATGTCGTCCATCCGTACCGACACCTCGTCCTTGTTGCCGAGTTCGTTCTGTATGTTGCGCATTTCCTGAGTCAGGAAATACTCCTTCTGCTGCTTGTCGAGGTCGCTCTGCGTCTTCTGCTCTATCTGGCGCTTCAGCTTGGCAAGGCTCACCATGTTGTTCATGACCTTCAGGACCTTCAGCCCCCTCTCGTATTCGTTTGCCGTGTCTAACAACATGTGCTTCTGGTCATTGCTCAGAGGCAGATAGCCGCAGATGACATTCATGGCGAACGAGGACGGCTCTATGTTCATCAGATACTGTACCAACTCGCTTGGATAGTTGTCGATGGTCTGGCACAGCTCACCCATTCTCTCCTTGACCATTACCATCAGAGCCGAGAACTCCGTCACCATTTCGGGCGACACCTTGACATCCGTTTCCGCCTTTACCATGCCTTCAAGCATGCCCCTGTTCATGCTCATGTCCATCAGCCTTGCCTTGTTGGTGGCCTGCACCAGTGCGTTGCAGGTGCCGTCGGGCAGCTTGATTGTATGTACCACCTTCCCAACAACACCCACTGGCATCATGTCCTGAAATGCTGGCTGGTCCAACTGCGGAACCTTCTGGGTGAAGACACCGACGAAGAGATCCTCGCGCTCAGCCTTCCTGATGGCCTTGAGCGAGAAGTCGCGACCGATGTTGATGGGGGTTATGGTGCCAGGGAACAGGACGTTGTCCCTTAGGCTGATTATTGGCATCTTGCCTTCGTTGTGAGCGTACATTAGCATTTTTGCTTCGGGCGAGATATCTGCCACGAATGAAAACGTACTCTTATTATTGTCTGTCATAAGTTTCTCTAATACTTCGATATTTCTCTATGCTCTCTTGTCAAAACGGATGCAAAGATACAAAAAAACCTTCACATACGGGCTCATATTGCCTTAAAATATATATATTTGCATTTATTTTACATTATGGAACCGTTCAAGTTCAAGAATTTTATAGTACGACATGAACGTTGTGCCATGAAGGTCGGCACAGACGGGGTTCTCCTCGGGGCATGGGCACAGCTGCCAGAGACAGGGAGGATTCTCGACATTGGCACTGGTTCGGGATTGATTGCCCTGATGGTAGCACAAAGGAGTAAGGGATGCCATGTCGTAGGCATAGACATTGATGCCGGTGCGGTGGCACAAGCCACGGAGAATGCCGCATCATCTCCCTTCGCAGCAAGAATAAGCATCCAGATGCAGGACGTACTGGAATATTCTCCCGACGAGCCTTTCGAGTGCATCGTATGCAACCCTCCTTTCTTCACCGAAAGCGTGCTGCCTCCCGACGCATCACGTGCCTTGTCACGCAGTGCCGGCCTGTTGCCCCTCGACCAGTTGGTTGGCAAGGTTCGTAGCCTGCTTGCAGACGAAGGAGTCTTCTCGCTGATAGTTCCGGCGGTACTGATGAAGGATATCGTTTCAATGTGCCTCGCTTGCGGCCTTCGCCTGTCACGGAGGATGTATGTGCGCACCGTACAGGGCAAGAATCCCAAGAGGGTGATGCTTACCTTCACACCGTCAGCTGTCGGGATGGTAGAGGAAGAGGAGATTGTCCTCACGGAGAAAGTGACGCAGTGCGGAAGGCAAGAACGTTCCAAAGCCTACGCCGAACTTACTGCCGACTTTTATCTTTAGTTGCATGTACTAACTGACGGAGCAGCGAGAGCCATCAAGCTCGCTTGAATGGCCGAGTCGTGACGGAAGAAGGCGATGCCAACTGACGGAGCAGCGAGAGCCATCAAGCTCGCTTGAATGGCCGAGTCGTGACGGAAGAAGGCGAAGCCAACTGCCATGAGTTCCAGACGTTATGCCAGATGCTGTAGAATCCCCCGGCAATGGCGGTTATGGGGGACATGAACGTATAGCCCATCCAGATGGCAAGCACCGTGTTCTTCTGCCCGCATGACTGGGCTGCACTTATGGGCTCGCCGTAGCGCCTGCCTATCCATCTGCCGAAGGCAAACTGTACGATACATGCTAACAGAGAAGCGGCAGCGATGGCTGCCTCGTATGCCAACGGGACGCCACCGTGGACTATGCTGCGTGTGGTGACGGCTATGGCAAGGGCAAGGCTGACAGCCCATAGATAGAAAGCCAAGTCGCGGCATGAGGTAAGCCTTGCTACCATTGAAGGCACTATCCGACGCAATGCCATGGCAAGAAGCAGGGGGCATATAAGCAATGGGAACACCTTACCGATGATGAGTGCAAACGATTGCACGAATCCATGCGTCGCGGCTGGGTGCACAAGGGGTACCATCAATGGGACAAGCAGGGAGGTGCACAGGTTTATCATCACCGTGTACAACGTCAGCGAACCTGCATTGCCTCCCAGTTTACCCGTCACTACTGCGGCTGCTGTGGCAGTGGGGCAGATGAAGCAAAGCATCATGCTCTCCGTCACAACGTTCCACCCGGATTCTCCAATGGCAATGTCAAGGCAGGCCAGGGCAACGAACAGCAGCGACTGGAACAACAGCATCCACAACTGCCACTGGCAGAATCTCATGTCGCTTGCCTTTACCTTACAAAAGGTCAGGAACAGCATGCAAAAGAGCAACATTGGTTGTACGTAGGATATGATAGTCAATATGAAGTTTCTGCCAGCAGGACCGATGCCGAGTCCGGAGACGAGGAAATAGCCTAAGGCTCCTATTGCCATGCTTACGGGCAGCGTCCATTTCTTGAGGAAGCGAACGATGCAAGATAGGGAAATCATGCCTGACATTTTACAATATAATCCTTTCGCAATGCAAAATTACAATTATTGTCGAACAGTAAGCAGATTTGTGGCGCATAAATTTCTTGATTTGCAAAATAATCATTAATTTTGCATCCGTTTTTATTTAGGTTTCATAATTCCCGAGATGAATATATACATTAGATACTTTGATAAGGAAACCCTCGTTCCAACCGTTGGGGATGCGATTGACTTTCTTGAAAGTTTGCCAGACATAGAAGTAGACGATTTCCTACGCAAGGACTTGTCTCAGTTCATAGCCAGCGACAACGTCTATCCAAAGCGGTACAAAGTGCGCGGTCGCAACTACTTCATTGTCATAAAGACAAATGCAGAAAGCATGGCGCAGTTCAAGAACAACGGCAACAATGCTCGTGAAGCAGTAGGGCAGGAGAAGATACGGAAAGTGAGACCCAACCCCATGCCCAACGACCAAGACATGCAGCCAGGTTGGTACGACGGCTCGTTGCTCTTCAAGAGGGTAATCCCAATTCCCATGACACAGAAGTTCCAGTATGTGGACACGATGTTTGCGGCGCGTGTCAAGGCTGTCTCACGCTTGGATTGCTACAACAAGATTATCGACCACCTTCACTCACGTCCGGACATCGACCCAAGGAGCCAGTTCCCAAGCCCTAAGGGAAAGAACTTCGAGTGCCATTACCGTGGCTTTACAGTAGAAAATTGAGAGTTCCCCGACTTCTTTGCCTACTGACCCTCTGTCTGTTTCGAATAGGATGGGGAGTCTGTTGTACTCATGCCATGTCCCTTGGCACGGACGACGATTATGTATATAGGTTGCCACAGCCAGACCCCGAGGTCCCAAGGGCTGGGCTCGACAGGCCCTTACCACCCGTCCCGGAGGTGAGGCTGGCACAGGCGCACAACGTCGTACGCATTTTCGGCATTGACGTGTCACACTATCAAGGCAAGATCAACTGGCAGATGGCAGCCCTGGACGAGAATGTCCGCTTTGCATACATCAAGGCAACGGAAGGCAGTGGGCTCGTCGACAATTACTACAGGCGAAACGTCAGGGGCGCACGCAACTATGGCATTCCCGTGGGTTCGTACCATTTCTTCAGTCCCTCGGCAAGTGCTATGACGCAATTGCGCAATTTCATGGATGTCGTCCGTCCAGGCGAGCAGGACCTAATACCAATCGTCGACGTTGAGAGACGTGGCAAGGGTTCCTTGCGTGATTTCCAGACAAAGCTTCAGAACTTCCTCACCGGCATCGAGCGTATCTACGGGGTGAAGCCTATCATATACACCGGGGTGAACTTCTTCAACAAGTACTTGGCAGGGAAGTTCTCGAAGTACGATTTCATGATTGCAAGGTATGGCGACGACGTACCCGAACTGATGGAAGACGTGCGCATAGTGCTTTGGCAATTTACCCAGCATGGCAGGGTATCGGGCATTGGCGGACATGTCGACAGGAGTTGCTTCCTCGACAAGTGCGGATTGCAAGACATCATGCTGCCATAATCGTGAACACGGCATTCCATTCTGCGATGGACGACGGTCGAAAGTAAACGAAGGGGAAATCCAAGGAAGAAGACGAAAGCCATTCAAGATACTGAAGGGGTGTTCTATAAATTAGTTTTAAGTTCTTCCCCGGGGAGTCTATTTTATGCTTGAACGCTTATGCTCTCTCACTTGCATCTGTCTCTTTTTCACTCAGTCACGATGCCCGCATCGCTCCATCATGAAAAATTAACATCTGTGGCGTGATAGGTCCATAATCGTCTCAAGCTAATTTATAGAACACCCCTGAAGTAAAACTGACGAGAATTCGCCACATGCAGGCTATTACGCCCTACAGAGGATGGCGGCTGACTCTCAGAACCTTGAGAGGAAATCCTTCAGTAAATCTGCCTGTTCCTCGGCATTGAGCCCAGATAGCCGTTCGGCCAGCAAGTCCTTGAAAGCCTCCGCAGCCTTAGCCTTCATCTGCTGCCTGCCCATCTTAATTCCACTGGCGTATGGCGTCTGGGGCAGCAGTGCCCGGTTGAAATTGCCGTCACTCATGGTTTCCCTCCTTTTTCTTGCTTCTGACTGCCGACGTTGTCCTTCAGCACCTGTTCTATTTCCTGCAGGTCATCCGTAAGGTAGAGCAGTAGGTTCTTGTATTTGCCTCTCTCCATCATGTCCTGGAGCAAGGGCCAGATGGGAACCTCCTTGGTCCAGAAATCCTTGCCAAGGAATATCATGGGGGAAGAGTAGCCGAATGTCAGGTAATGGTTCTGCACCGCCTCCTGGAATATCTCCTGCAACGTTCCGGCACTGCCTGGGGTATACACTATGCCGCCCTTCGCAATGCTCAGTATGCCATCTTCCCTGATACTGTTGTCGAAATACTTGGCAATGTGGGAGGCAAGGGGGGTAGAGGGCTCATGTCCATACAGCCATGTGGGTATGCCAAGGCTGTAGTAATCCTTTTGCGGGAACCTGTCATGCACTCTCCAGGCCGTCTCTAACCATCCTGTATCTCCGTACGTTGGAGCGGTTCCCATTGTATGCAGGGCATCCATCAGTTCCAGTTCGTTTCGACCCGCCATCCATGCACCGAGATGCGTAGCCTCCATTGCGCCCGGTCCGCCGCCGGTCACCATCAGGAAGCCACCTTCCGTCAGTCGTTTCGACAAGTGAGCTATCTGGCTGTAGACAGGGTCTAACCTCGAAAGCCCGTGTCCTCCCATGATGCCTATAAGGCGATGCACGTTGTAGTTGGAAAGGAACTCCGTCAGGCAGTCGCTTATGCTATGGTCGTGCAGGCTTCGCGCAAGCGTCTCCTTCACGTCGCTCGCATGTTTCCCCTTCTTTAGGTAGTGCCTGTACACGAGTCCGTCATAGCATCGCTTGTAGCTGCCGGGGTCAGCGACGGTATACCCTTCGTAGAGTTCTTCCGGGGAATACAGCCTGCTGCGGTAGTGGAATGTCTCGCCCATGTCGGGCAGGAACAGGCAGTCCTGGCTTTGTTTCTTCAGTCCCATCGGAAGGGAACATCCTATGAATATGCAGTCACGGTAGGTGTGCGACAATGCAAGTTCGGTCTCCGCCGTCAGGTTGACACATTGGAAGGCGTACCTCCTCAGTTCGCCTTCCTCTTTGTGTAGGACCGAGGCCAGTTGCCAGTCGTCCTTTATCTGCCTGTAGTTCACGCTCATGTCAACGGCTACTTGTTGATGAAGTCGAGAATCTGTTCTGCATGAATCTTCGTCTTTATCTCCTTTGGAGTGAAGACTTTCTCTATAATGCCTTCCTCGTTGACAAGGTAGGTGGTGCGCAGGATTCCTATGGTACGTCTGCCACATGCCACCTTCTCGCCCCAGCATCCCAGTTCTTGCAGCAAGGTGGTCTCCGTATCGGCTATCAGCGGGAATTCCAATCCTTGGGCGTCGGCAAACTTCTTCTGCAGTTCCTGTCTGTCCTTGCTGACCCCAATGATGGCATAACCTGCTGCTTCCAGTTCTGCCTTGTGAGCCTGCAGCGAACACGCTTCTGCCGTGCATCCGCTGGTGTTAGCCTTCGGGTAGGAGTACAATACTATCTTGCGTCCCCTGTAGTCGCTGCTCTTTATCTCGTTGCCATTCTGGTCTGTTCCCAATATATCGGGAATACGGTCTCCTATTGTCATATTCTACATTATTCTTTATTGGGTGTTTGCTGCATCAAGGGGCTTCAGTTCGCCTGTCTGGCTGTGCATGATGTAGCCCCTCACCGTTATGTCCTTGGGCACGAGAGGATGGTTCCTCACCAGGTCTACTGTCTCCAGCACTGCAGACTCCGTGTCGTCAAACCCATGCAGCCACGATTCGAGGTCTATGCCGCAATGCTTCATCAGTGAGATGTGCTCGTCGTCGATGCCCCTCTCCTTCATCAGGTGGAGCATCTCCTCGCCGTCCATACCCTGTACTCCGCATCCCGTATGCCCTATTATCATGACCTCGTTCACACCAAGCTCGTAGATGGCTACGAGCAGGGAGCGCACCGTGGAGTCGAAGGGATTGGTGATGGTGCCACCTGCATTCTTGATTATCTTCACGTCGCCGTTCTTGATACCAAGTGCTGCAGGCAGCAACTGCACGAGCCGTGTGTCCATGCACGTCACTATGGCTATCTTCTTGTCGGGATACTTGCTTGTGTGGTACTGTTCGTAGCTACGTGACTCCACGAACTGCCTGTTGTACCTCATCATGCGTTCTATCTCCGACTCCTGCCTCTGTGCCTGTACGTCATTCATTGTTAAATGCAGTTATACCCCTGTATTATGTCTATTCTTCAATCTCTATGTATGATGGAATCTTTTCGAAGATAGCCTTCCACTTGGCAGCATCGAACTTGGGTCTCCTGTCATAGTAGTACACGCCATTCTTCTCCTGCTCCACGTCGGTAATCTGCGTATAGCAGAATCCCACTACCTTCTTGCAAGCTTTTATGGCATCCACCTCCTGTTCGAGGATCCTGAAGAAGTCATCCTCTGTCTCTATCACGGCACCATAGCCCCACGAGTTGGCTCTCTCCTCCTTTGGAATCCATCCAAGTCCGCCGAACTCGTCTATCATGTATGGCTGTCCCTCGAACTCGGCAAGGAAGGGCTTTGACTGGACATTCCTGTACGCAGGCTTGCCGTCCTTGAAGGTGTGGTGCTCCACGAGCTTGTCGTACTCCCTTGTGTAGTCGTGTACGGTCCAGAGGTCTGTCTTCACGTGGCTGTCGCCGCTGGCATCGTTTACGGGACGTGTGGGATCCATGGCCTTGGTTATGTCGTAGACGTTGGTCACAAACCTGTTGTAGAGCCAGGAGTTGGCTCCCCATGTCTCGTTGAGGGGTGTCCATGCAACGAGGCTCGGATGGTTCCTGTCACGTGCCACGATTTCCTGCCACTCGCGTATGAAGTTGCCCGTAGCCTCCTGGTTGCTCACGTCAAGCCCCCACGAAGCCTCTTCGCCCCATGTGATGTAGCCCAGCTTGTCTGCCCAGTAGTAGTACCTCTCCTCGAACACCTTCTGGTGTAGCCTTGCTCCGTTGAAGCCGACGGCCTTCGACATCTCAATGTCTTGCTTCAGTGCAGCGTCGGTGGGAGCTGTCCAGATTCCGTCCGGATAATAGCCCTGGTCGAGGACGAGACGCTGGAAGTAGGGCTTGTTGTTCAGGTAGAAATATCCGTTTGCGCAGTGTACCTTGCGCATTCCTGCATAGGACTTCACCTCGTCAATGGTCTTGCCCTGTGCGTCCTTTACCGTGAGGCGTACGTCATACAGGAAGGGAGTCTCGGGAGTCCATAGCTGTGGCTTCTTGATAGGCAAGGCTATCATTATGCCGTCCGAAGCGGTTGCCGTCTTTGTACTTACGGTCTTCTTGCCGTCGGAAACCTCCACTGTGATGGTGTTGCCGTTGGCCGTGGCGTAGAACTCGGGGCGTATCACCAGTTGCTGCTGGTCGATGTCGGGCAGGGTAGTGATGCGCTTCAATCCCATGGGGTTCACGGCCTCCATCCACACGGTCTGCCATATACCCGTTACGCGCGTGTAGCTGCAACCTCCGCTGTAGTAGCCCGTACACTGCTTGCCACCCGTCTGCTTGCCGCTGCGTACATCATCCAAGGCACGTACCACGAGCTGGGCCTTGCTGCCGGGAGCGGCATACCTCGTGATGTCCACCTCGAACGACGAACTGCCTCCAAGGTGCTCGAAAGCCTTCTTCCCGTTTATCCAGATGGCGGATTCGAAGTCTATCGCGCCGAAATGCAGTATAATCTTCTGTCCTGCCCATTCAGCTGGTATGTCTAATGTCTTGTGATACCAGATGCAGGGAATGAAGTCCGTGTTGGCGACGCCTGACAGACGGCTCTCGGGGCAGAAGGGGACGGTTATCTTCTGTTCGAATCCCTTGCTTTCAAAGAACTTCCTGTCCATGCCGCTCATTCCGTAGTCGTAGGTGAAGGTCCATGTGCCGTTTAGGTTGACCCATGCTTCACGCTCAAACTGTGGCCTTGGGTACTCGGGTCTTGGTACGTCGATAGCGAATGCCTTGTTGTTCACGAAGAATGCAAATAGCATCACGAGTGAAAGTAAACCGATTTTCTTCATTGTCATTGATTTATTAGAATTAATGTTAGTTCTTAGAATAGGTCTCCGAAGAGGGACTGCTGTGCAGGTTCTTCCTTCCTTGCCACGTCCTTCTTGTACATTTTCTGCATGGCAGAGAGGGTACTGCGCATTTCGTCGCGCAACCACGCCGGGGAAAGGACCTCTGCATCAGTCATGAATCCCAGCAACAAGGGAACCATGGCCTTGCATGCAGGCAACCGGACCTGTACCGTTACCGTTCCCGTCTTGGCATCCATCTGCCTTTGGAGCATCTCGGGGTTCTGCAATTCGTCCAGTATTCGCTGTTCCCTTTCCGCCGCTATCCTTAGGCTTACAGGTGTCAGGTCGGCTTCGGGCAGGCTTCTCACGGGTGTTTCAGCCGTGCCTGTTGCAGCGATTCCCTTGGCAGGTTTCAGCAAGGGATTCTTCCATTCCAGGTTTATGTACCTTAGGATTCGCTTGTGTCCCCTTCTGAATCTTGGTTCAAGCCTTGCTCCCTTCTGCTGGAAGTAGTTGACGTCGTTCTGGAGCATCCTCTTGCTGCAGCTCCATTCCTTGTTGAATGACTTCAGCCTTTGGTTTACGTGGTGTATCAGGCTTCGCGTATTTCCTGTCTCGTTGGTCTTGGTACGCTCACCCATGAAGTATTCCATGACGGGGTCGCGCAGGGCTTCGTCCAGGATCTGCCAGCGAAGGCGTTGCAGGTCGTTGATTATCATTTTCAAGTATAGTTTTTCGTTTATCGATACAAATTTAGCAATAATTTTTCATTGAAAAAAGGAATTTCTGCATAAATTGCAGCGAATTCTTGTATGTCTTGCTTATAATGCGTATATTTGCATTCAATATTGTACATATATACATTATAATTATATATCAACGAATGATGGAAAAGACAAGATTCCGTACTGGTTTCATTGTGTTGGCAGTACATTTTCTGCTGCTTGGCTGCACAGGGGTTTCGGATGCCCGTGCGGCTGGATTCGACAAGGTCAACTACTATTCAAAGGCAGATGGTCTGAAGGGTGCTGCGCTAAAGACGGCATTGTCCTCCATCATTGCATCGCACACCACTCTCAGCTACAATGCCCTTTGGGACGCCTACCTAAAGACGGATGTCACGGACGATGGCTATATATGGGACATGTACAGCAACGCCACGAAATATGTCCCCAACGGTCCTGCCAAGGGACATCAGTACAGCGGAGAGGGCGACAGCTACAACCGCGAGCACTCCTTCCCGGCCAGTTGGTTCAACGATGCGTCTCCCATGCGCACCGACCTCCATCACGTGATTCCCACTGACGGGTATGTCAACAACAGGCGCTCGAACTATTCCTACGGCGAGGTGGGCGTGGTCTCCTACCAGAGTTTCGGTGGCTTCTCACGCCTTGGGGCACCCACTTCCGACCTCAAGGCACAGGGATGTAACGAGAAGACCGTCTTCGAGCCCAACGACATATACAAGGGCGACTTGGCACGCATATACTTCTACATGGTCACATGCTACGAGTCGCGACTCTCCTCGTGGAGCAATGCCAAGATGCTCGACCAGTCGGCATACCCTGCCTTTAAGAAGTGGGCGTGCCAGATGCTGCTCAAATGGGCCAAGGACGATGCCCTCAGCGAGAAGGAGACAGCCCGTTCCGAAGCCGTCTACGACATACAGCACAACCGCAATCCCTACGTCGATTTCCCAGGACTCGAACAGTATGTGTGGGGTACATGGGCGGATAGCACGTTCAGCGTGGCACATTACAGGAACCCATACCTTGAAGACTCAGGCTCCGGTGAAGGAGGCGGCTCTGGAGAAGAGGGCGGCGAGGGTGAAGGTGGCGAGGGAGGCAATCCCGACAATCCACCCACGGAGACGATTCCTGCCGGCGACTATGTACTTCTCAAGTCAGCTCCCGACAGTTGGGATGGCGTGTATCTCATTACGTACGCCACTTCCGGCCACGAATATGCCCTCGACGGTTCGCTTGAGTCCATAGATGCCTCCGGCAACATATCCATCGTATACCCCGACGGCGATGTCATAAAGGGCGATGCCAATACCGATGCCCGTTCGTTCACGATAGCCTCCACCCCGGAGGCAGGATGGTACTCCATAAGGCAGGCTAACGGACGGTACATAGGCAAGACCACCAAGAAGAACGGCATCGAGAGTTCAGTCTCCTTCGACAAGGCACTTGCCAATGCCCTGTCAATAGACGACGGCGGGAATGCGGTTATAGAATCCACCTGCGGCTATGTACTTCGTTTCAACAGTTCTACAGGAAATGGCGGCACCCGATTCCGCTATTACGGCAGCGGACAGCAACCGATACGCCTCTATCGCAAAAAAGCCAGCAACGAGGATTCCGTCACTGGCATAAAGTCTGCCGAAGGTGGCAAGCAGGAAATATTCGACATGCAGGGCAGGCGCATGGACAAGGTTGCCTCACATGGCATATACATCGTCAACGGCCGCAAGGTAGGCTACTGAGAGGCGTGCCTGAAAGCCCGCCTCACGCTACTCCTTGAGGGCATCGGGCACGATGGGCATTGCTCCGTCCTGTGTGCATACGAAGGCACTGACGTTGACTGCAATGCGATGTGCTTCGGCAACGGACTTGCCCGAGAGTATCGAACTTACGAAGGCTCCTGTGAACGAGTCACCGGCTCCCACCGTATCGGCAACGTCTACCTTGGGCGTTTCCAAAGACGACACACCTTCCTTGCTGAATACATAACTTCCCTTGGCACCACAGGTCAGTACGAGCATGTCGAGGCTGTATTTCTCCATTATCAGTCGGCACAGGTCTTCGGGACCAAATTCCTGACACCCGAACATTTCGCCCAAAGTGACAATCTCCTCGTCGTTTATCTTCAGAATGTTACATCTGCTCAGCGATTCGTGCACCACCTCCTTCGAGTAGAAATGCTGTCTCAAGTTGATGTCGAAGATGCGGAGGCAGTCGTCCGGCGTGGAGTCGAGGAAGGCGTAGATGGTATTGCGCGACGCCTCGTTCCTCTGCGCGAGCGAGCCAAAGCATACCGCCTGGCATCGGGTTGCCATCTCCCTCATCCTTTCCGTAAGCGGGATGTTGTCCCAAGCCACGCCTTCCCTTATGTCGTAAGCGGGTATTCCTGCCTCGTCGAGAGTGACCTGTACGAAGCCCGTAGGGTAATCCACCCTTGGCATTTCATACTGCAAGCCCTTGGCTTCGAATTCCGCCAGCGTCTCAGTCCCGAGGTCGTCGTTGCCCACGGCACTCACTGCGTATGCCTCATACCCGAACTGTGAAGCATGGTATGCGAAATTGGCGGGGGCTCCACCCAGTTTCCTCCCTTCCGGAAGGCAGTCCCAGAGAGCCTCTCCCAATCCTACTATTATACCTTCGCGCTTCATTTTCGTTCCCCCCACTTTATTTATCATCAGCCGATGTTGCCCACCTTGATGAGGTACTCGGCTATCTGCACGGCGTTGAGTGCGGCGCCTTTCTTTATCTGGTCACCCACCAGCCAGAAGGTAAGCCCGTTCTCGTTGGCGAGGTCCTTGCGTATGCGTCCTACGTACACGTCGTCCTTGCCAGCCAGGAAGAGTGGCATGGGGTACACCTTGTTTGCCGGGTCGTCCAGCAGCTGCACGCCTTCGCCGTCCTTCACTGCCTGTGCGAACTCCTCGGGGCTCACGGGCTTCTCGGTCTCCACCCACACTGCCTCCGAATGGCTGCGCAGGCTCGGCACCCTGACGCACATGGCAGAGCAGGCTGCATCCGTATGCATTATCTTTTTCGTCTCGTTGAACATCTTCATCTCCTCCTTCGTGTAGCCATTGTCGGTGAAGACGTCTATCTGTGGTATCACGTTGTAAGCCAACTGGTATGCGAACTTGTTCACCGTAACGGGCTTGTCCTCCAGCAGTTCGCGATATTGCTGCTCCAGCTCGGCCATGGCTGCTGCTCCTGCGCCGCTGGCTGCCTGGTAGCTTGCCACGTGTATGCGGCGTATGTGGCTCAGCCTTTCGAGGCACTGCAGTACCACGACCATCATGATGGTGGTGCAGTTGGGGTTGGCAATGATTCCCCTGGGCCTGTCCAGGGCATCCTCGGCATTGCACTCGGGCACCACCAAGGGTACGTCCTCGTCCATGCGGAAGGCAGATGAGTTGTCTATCATCACCGCACCATGCTTGGTGATGGTCTCGGCGAACTCCTTGCTCGTGCCGCCTCCGGCACTGGTGAAGGCTATGTCTACGCCCTTGAAGTCGTCGTTGTGCTGCAAGAGCTTCACCTCTATCTCCTTTCCCCTGAACGTGTACTTGGTGCCGGCACTGCGCTGGCTCCCGAACAACAGCAATTCGTCGATGGGGAAATCCCTTTCTTCCAAAACTCGCAGGAATTCCTGCCCTACCGCGCCACTGGCGCCTACGATAGCTACTCTCATAATCCTTGATAAATACAATCTTTTATGGTTGCGAGTGCAAAAGTACATAAAATTACGCAATTATGACCATACATCCTTCAAATATTCGTGATAAAATCGTAACTTTGCAAAGGATTTGGCTTCAATATTCAAGGTAAAGATGCAGTTTCTATGTCATTTGCCCATTGTATCGGGTGCATTGATAACGGACCCCACGTGGATTTTCTTCGTGGTGCTATGCATCATACTCTTTGCCCCCCTCCTTCTACGGCGGCTGCAGATCCCGCATGTCATCGGGCTCATACTTTCGGGCGTGCTGATAGGGGAGTACGGCTTCAACATCCTCGAGCGTGACAGTTCCTTCGAGCTTTTCGGACAGGTGGGCATCTACTACATCATGTTCCTTGCCGGACTCGAGCTCGACATGGGCAGCGTCGAGCAGTACGGCCGCAGGGGTGTGCGCTTTGGCCTGCTCACCTTTGCCATTCCGTTCGTGCTGGGGTACGTCACCAGCCATTTCGTCCTCCGCTACGGGGTGCTCACCAGCATCCTCCTTTCCTGTATCTACAGCAGCCACACCCTCGTGTCATACCCCATCGTGGGCAGATACGGCATGGGCAGGCACCGTGACGTGGTCATCAGCGTGGTGGCTACGGCATTCTCCATCTTCGCCGCGCTACTCGTGCTGGCAGTGGTGGTGGGCAGCCTCAAGCCCGACAACTCGTGGCTGCGCTGGTTCTTCTTCATGCTCAGGTGCGCAAGCTACGGGGCGTTCGTCATCTTCTTTTTCCCACGCATGGGCAGGTGGTTCCTTCGCCGGTTCTCCGACAGCGTCATGCAGTACATCTTCATCCTTGCCCTCGTCTTCCTCAGTGCGTCGCTTGCCAAGCTGGTAGGGCTTGAGGGGCTGCTGGGTGCCTTCCTTGCAGGATTGGTCATCAACCGTCTCGTCCCCAAGACAAGCCCGCTCATGACGCGAATAGAGTTCGTGGGCAACGCCCTCTTCATCCCATATTTCCTGATTGGGGTGGGGATGCTGGTGGACGTCAGCATCATGTTCAGCAACCTCCAGACTCTGTGGATAATACTCATCATGGTAGTGACGGGTTCGCTCGGCAAGTTGCTCGCGGCATTCCTCATGTCCTATTCCACACGTAGCGGCAGTGCCAGTGCATGGCTCATGTTCGGACTTACCAATGCCCATGCGGCAGGCGCGCTCGCCATCGTCATGATAGGCACCCTGCCAGGGGTAGGGCTCATCGACGACCAGATACTTGGCGGCACGGTGATGCTCATCCTGTTCAGTTGCATCATCAGCAGCTTCGCCACCAGCTACGGGGCAAGGAAGCTCGCCCTGAGCGACACCTCGCTCGAGGACAACCGTGGCTCATACCACGGCAAGTGCCTCGTCACCTACAGCCAGTCGGCCAACGTAGACCTGATTACGCAGCTTGCCATGCTCATACGCAACCCCTACATCCCCGACAGCCTCATGGGACTCACCGTGGCATACGACTCACAGGCCAGCGACGGCAGCGACCAGCAGCGCAAGGGCAAGATGCTGCTCGAGCAGGCCCAGAGCATAGCGGCGGCGGCGGACGTTTACATGGCCACCATCAGCCGCCTCAGCACCAACGTGGCAGGCGGCATCATACATACCATCAAGGAGTACGACTGCGGCGAGGTCATCGTCAACCTTGAGGACCGCACCACGGGGATGCCCAAGGCATCGCTCGGCAACATCATCGACGACGTGCTCAGCGGCACCCACCGCGAGGTGATGGCCGTCCGCTGCATCGTCCCCCCAGGCACCATCCGCCGCACCATCATTGCCGTTCCGCAGAACGCCGAGTACGAGGTGGGCTTCTACAAGTGGATAGAACATATATGCCGCATCGGAGAGCAGCTCGACTGCCATCTCGAATACCATGCCCACCACGATACACTTCCGTACATCGCAGGCTACATGAGCAACAAGCACCCCAACGTACGCTCGGAGTACCATGAGATGAACCGCTGGACGCAGATACTCAACCTCGAGGGGAGCCTGGGCAAGAGCACAATGCTCGTCCTTGTCACTGCCAGACAGGGCTTCATCTCCTATCAGGGTATCATGGACAACCTGCCCATGCAGATACATCGTTACTTCGGGCACACCAGCGTCATGCTGCTTTATCCCGACCAATGGGGCGAGCCGTTGGAGTCCGTATCTGTCTTCACGCCCAACGGCACGGCTGTCACGCGCCAGCCCCGCTCCATCGCCAGCTGGCTGAGGAGCAAGTTCCTTACCATTTCCTGTACGTCGCTTCTGCTGTTCTCTTTCTTCGGAACGACAGCCTCGGCTTCCGATGCGGGCAGGGAGAAGATGTCTCCCCTCGTGCGGCGCGCCGCCCTCGAGCAAAGGGCAGTCCGCCGTTCCCCTGCTACCCGTGGCATGGGCATGGACAGGAGGCGCATCATGGCATTGGTCCGCACGGATTCGCGCGACATACTACACGAATACGGCGCGGAGACATTCCACAGCTGGGGCAACATCCATGCGGCAGCCATCCCCCTGTCACGTCTCGACGACCTTGCCATGCGTCCCGAGATATTGCGCATCGAGGCAGGGCAGAGGCCTACCGTACAGATGGACACGGCACGCATCGTGACACGCACCGACGGCTTGCACCATGGTACGGCAGGGCTTCCCATGCCATATACCGGCAAGGGAGTCGTAGTGGGACTGATGGACATTGGCTTCGACCTCACTCACCCCACGTTCTACTCCTCCGACATGGAGAGGTACAGGATAGACAGGTTCTGGGACATGCTCGACTTCGAGGGCAGCAGCCCCGGTGCCTCTCCCATGTTCCTTGGCAGCGAATACACCACCGTGGAGGACATACTCGCTAAGGCACATTCCACCGATGGACTGATACAGTTCCATGGCACACATACGGCAGGTACGGCGGCAGGCAGCGGATTCGGCTCGCCATACGCCGGTTCTGCACCCGAGGCGGACATCTGCCTTGTCTCCAACGCCGTAGGCGGTGACGAGGAACTCATCCCGGACAGCCTCGAATACATGTTCACCTCCGCCACCGACCTGCTGGGATTCCAGTACATCTTCGACTATGCCGACCATGTGGGAAAGCCTGCCGTCATCAGCTTCAGCGAGGGCAGGCACCAGGACCTCTGGGGCGACGACGTCCTGGGCTACGAGGTGCTCGACTCCCTTGTCAGGAGGGGGCGCATCATCTGTGCAGCGGCAGGCAACGAGTCGGTATACGATACCTACATGCACAAGCCCGCCGGCAAGGAGAGGGCGCAGACGTTGTGCCTCTTCAGTTCCAAGGCCGGCTACTACCTCTTCCGCTCCTCTGACCGCACGGAAATCGGGCTTACCTTCTTCGACAATAATGCCCGTCCTCTCCACAGCATAAGCGTACACACCGACAGCATCCTCGCTTGTCAGGACAGTCTTTATTCAGATACCCTGCAGGTGGCAGACAAGACGTACCAGATCCTCATGACGGCATATCCGTCGTGCTACGACTCCACGCAGTGGGCCACGGAGCTGTACCTGTGCCGCCTCACCAAGCACCCCTCGCATACCGTGGGCATTACCATCTCGGGCAAAGAGCAGGACGTGGAGGCGTTCTCCGTAAGCAGCTACTTCAAGTCGGATGCCTCCTTTCCCGACTATTGCGATGCCGAGACCTCCCACAACGTGCATTTCCCAGGCTCTTCTCCCTCCGTCATCTGCGTGGGTTCCACGGCATACCGCACAGGAGTCTTCAACTACGACGGCGAGTGGCGCGTGGTCGACTTCGGCACCGAGGGTGTCAGGGCAGGCTACAGCAGCATCGGACCCACGATCGCGGGGATATGCAAGCCCGACGTGATGGCTCCTGGCGTGAACGTCGTCAGTGCCTTCAACAGCTACTTCGAACAGTCGCCCGACTCGTGGGATGCCAACATGGACGTGATGCGCTTCGAGTACGGGGGCAGGCAATACTCCTGGAACGCACAGTGCGGCACCAGCATGTCGTGCCCTATCGTGGCCGGCATCGTCGCCCTCTGGCTACAGGCGTTGCCGTGGCTGTCTCGGGAGGACGTCATAGAGGCTCTGGAGGCTACCTCCCACCGCCACGATACATCCCTCGAATACCCCAACGCGGAATATGGCTACGGCGAGATTGACGCCGAGGCAGGGCTGCGTTTCCTCATCGACAGGTACGACGGCATACCCGGCGTGGACTCCGCCCCCCGTCCGTCGACGGAAGCGGCATACGACCTCCTGGGGCGCAGGATCAGCCTCTCCGCACACCGTCACGGCATCTACGTCATTGGTGGCAAAAAGGTAGTACGTTAAGGTTAAGGGGTCAATGTTTAAGGTTTAGACGCAATTATGATTTCACTTCGCAACATTACAAAGAGTTTTGGCAACCTACAAGTGTTGAAGGGCATAGACCTCGACATAGCCCAAGGGCAAGTGGTGAGCATAGTAGGGCCAAGCGGTGCGGGCAAGACCACACTGCTACAGATAATGGGAACGCTCGACAGGGCGGACAGCGGCCGGCTGACGATAGACGGCAACGACGTCAGCCGCTTGAGCGGAGCCGCCCTTTCCGCCTTCCGCAACAGCCATATCGGCTTTGTCTTCCAGTTCCACCAGCTCCTGCCCGAGTTTACGGCACTGGAGAATGTCATGATGCCGGCCTTCATACGTGGCGCGGGGCGTAGGGAGGCAAGGACACGAGCCGAGGAACTGCTCAGGTACATGGGACTTGAGGATAGGGCAGGGCACAAGCCAGCCGAACTGTCAGGCGGCGAGAAGCAGCGCGTGGCCGTGGCGAGGGCTTTGGTCAACAGACCGAAGGTGGTCTTTGCCGACGAGCCAAGCGGTTCGCTCGACACGAAGAACAAGGAGGAACTGCACCGCCTCTTCTTCGACCTACGCGATTCCATGGGACAGACCTTCGTCATCGTCACTCACGACGAGTCGCTTGCCGCCATGACCGACCGCACCATCCACATCCAGGACGGTCTCATCATCGACACGCCATAACATCCATTCTCACATCATGCACACAGATACGCCACACCCGCACATCGCCTTCCGGCAGGCATCTCCGGCCGACGCACCATTCATATCCCGTGGCTTCCATGCCGCCATGCTCTACGACGATGCCTCCGAGGAGCAGTTGTCTCGCTTTGCACGTCACATCTGCACTCGCACCGACGTGCTCTACTCTTGGCGGAATACCGTCATAGCAGAGGTGGACGGGCGTGCTGCCGGCATGATTACCTCCTACGAAGGCTGCCGCTACCACGAGTTGCGCCTTGCCACCATGCCGCTCGTCAAGCAACACCTGGGCATCGAGTTCCCCGGCATGGAGGACGAGGCCCTGCCAGGCGAATACTATCTCGACTCACTCGCCGTATGCGGTGAGTACCGTGGCAAGGGCATAGGCACGGCCCTGCTGCGCCACGCCATGGAGGCAGGCACGGCCATGGGGCTCAAGGTAACGCTTGCCGTCGACCCTGTCAACCATAGGGCACGCCGCCTCTACGAGTCGCTCGGGTTTCGCTACGACTCCGACCTCTTCATCTTCGGACATACCTACCACAAGTTAGCGTTGATGGAGTGTTCTATTTAGGTGTTCTACAAATTAGTTCTTATGTCCATTTGTGGGGAGCCCACATACGCTTGGTCGCTCACTGCCCCTAAACTTGCAGGACACTTATATGTCGCTGACATGAGTAATATATCTTCGTTCCCAGTAAGGTTATTAACCTTTCGGCACTAAGGTTATTAACCTTGTCGCCAATGAAGACAATATACATTGGCAACGCAACAACCATTACGGTAAACTACAGGTACTACTACCTATCATATACAATTATGGCGACAACCACATTTACCTTAGCGATTGCCGCTATAACTTTTGTTCTATCTATCTGGCGTAGTCGTTACTGCCTATCTGGCGTATCTTTTGCAGTTGCAGTGGTTGCATTTTGCAGTTTCCGTCTATGCGGCGCATCTGCCACACGTGCAAAAAATTATTTCCTCGGGAGGAAAAAATTTTTCCCTCCCGAGGAAATAAAAATCTGCACCTTATTAGCCTTTGTTCGTCCCTTGGGCGAAGGCGTCACTCAACGGGGACGTTCAGCACCCTCTTGCCGCCGACGACGTATATCCCCTTGGGCAGCTTACGCAGCTCCCTGCCCATGGGCACGCCGTCCAACGTGTAGACCTCGTCCGCCATGCCTTCCTCACGTCCGCCGACACAGTCTATGCCGTCGGGCGCAGAGGTCAGGAGGAACGCCTTGATGCCGGAGGACGTACGGTCAGCCGCGAGGAGGAATGCCTTGAAGCCAGACAGGTTGCCTATGTAGTCGCGGAAGAAGCCCACCTGCTTGCTCTTGTTTACCGTCCCATTCATCAGTACGAAGACATCGTATTTGGGGTAGTCCTTCTCCACCTCGTTCTGCGTGGTAGTCGCCAGTACACCTCTCAGCGGAGTGTCATCCGTTGGCAAGCCTGCAGGGTAGGAGGTTATCTCGAACAGGTAGGTGCCGGCCGTGGCCTGCAGTATGACGGGCGTGCCGGCTGGTATGGAGCCGGACAGGATAGAGACGCTTGCCTCTCCCGATTCCGGGGTGGCAGGGTTAGAGTCTGCCGTCAGTTTGTCTACCTTGCTTACCGTCACGTCCGCAGGTATGGTCACGTCGGCTGGCAGGTAGAGTGTAGCATACCCTACGATAGAGACGGTGACGGGGAGCCTGCCCACCTCTTCCAGATACCACGACGTGGTAGGATCGCCTGCCATCGTCTTGGACGCTGCCGAGTAGCGCGTGCCGCAGGCAAGGTACTCGTCCGTATCCTTGTAGTAAAAGGAGTAGGCTCCTATGTCGGAGGCATGAGCCTGTACCTTGAAGTTCTTTGCATCGTTCTGGTATTCGGGATAGCACACCACGTTGCAGGCATAGAGGTATTGCCCGTTGCAGAAGTTCAGCATCCTCGGCGTGGCGGTATTGTCCGTGCCGGAGTAGGCGCAGTCCTGGAAGTAGAAGATGCTGGCGGCATCCAGTTCCTTGCCGGCATCCGTAATGCTTTCCACGGGGCATACTATGTCGCTCACCGCCTTGTTCATGGACAGGTACTTGCCTGTCCTGACATTGCGCAGGCGGTAGAATCCCGTCGTGGGCATGTTCAGCTGCAGCTTGCCGAGGGCTTCGCTCAGGGCGGTGTATTGGGACAGGCACTGGCTGACGTTCCTGCCCTGCAATGCTGCCACGGCACTTGCCTTGGCGGTGACGATGTTGCCGTTGTCAGTATAGCGGCCCACTCCCGTGCCTATCCTGTGCAGTGCCACGCGATGGTACAGCCACAGCAGGTCCTCGTATTCAGGGAAGGGTATGGACAGCTCCGTCCATGTCTCTGCCTTCGCTTGCGACAGGGTCATGACGGTCGTCTCGCCCGTCCCCATGCACTGCAGCACGAAGTCGCCCTCTCTGCGTGTCACATAGTAGATGTCGTCCGGCTTGTCGGCCGGATACGTGCTCCCCTTATAGTAGTACTTCCCGTTAACGGGCAAGGTTGCCATTGCCGTCTTCTCGCCCACCGTCCATAGCTGGTTGTCGGTGGGGGTGGCGGACAGCGTGGTGGCCGAGATGTCGCTGCTTCCCCCGAGGTTGGTAAGCAGGTCGCCCGCCTTGCCGCTGCCGTTCCTGCACGTCAGGGTGACGTAGCCGGTGCCTCCCACGTCGTAGCCCGTCATCTCGAATTGCCCCGCCTCGCCTTCCTCCGGGGTGCTGACGATCCTGGTAGCCGTGATGGCTGCGACGAAGTTGCCGCTTGCCACATTATATATATAGTATAGGGGTTCTACGTACGAGGCATCATCGCTGACGTGTATCAGCTGGTAGATGCTTCCGTCCTCGTCGCCCGAGTTTGCCTTGGCATAGAGCGTCACTCCGCCTGCCGTGAACAGGTACGACGACGTCGCCTTGTTCTGAAGCGTAAGGTTCCTGCCCTCTGCCTCCTGGTAGAAGTCGTGCATTGCATTCTCTATCGTAGCCCTGTCCGTGGCGTTCCCCACGGTGGTCAGGTCGCCGTCGATATCGTAGCCGCTGTAGAGGGCGTTGTGCCTTGCATTGTTCAGCACGGCGGTCATCCTCGCCTTCAGCGAGGCGAGGCTCTCGGTGTAGGCGACGGTCACCGTGTGCGTCACGGGGTCGTACGATATGTCGCTGTCCATGCCAGGCACTATCTCCGTCGAGATATACGTGGAGATGGAGGAGGGTTTGCTGTCGAGTGCCTTGACGTATTGGTCGGCAAGCGCCACGAAGCCGCCTCCCTTCATGAACTGGTTGCCGTCGTATGATGCCTGCTTGGACGTCACCATGGCATCGGGATAGCCTTCCACCACTACCTTGATTACCTTGCGGGCCGAAGCGGTGAACTCGAAGTCGGTGCTCTCCCCGTTACCGCTCTGCGGGTCGTACGCCTGCTTCCTCTGCGTCGTGGCATGGGCATGGTCGCCGCTCATGCTGCCGAAGTCGTATTTTCCGTCCTCGTACACCGTCTCCACGTACCGCGATGCCTTGCTGCCAACGAAGAACATCGAGACGCGCCCCTTCTGCGTTCCGCTCGTAAAGAACCATGGCGTGGGCATCGTACTGATGCCGGCGTTCGTCAGGTATCGTCCGTCGCCGTAGGCCGACTCAAGGTAGTAGTTCCTTTCCTTGTCAGTCCCCCTCAATATCCAGAGTCCGCTGGCGGAGTCGTCCGAAGCGTCCTTGATGTCGAGGCTGGCTCCGTCCTTCACGAGCCATCCCCTCCTGCGGTTCGTCCCGTCCATGTCGAGCAGTCCGTTTATCTGTATGATGTCTCCCTCTGAGGGCAGTATCACGTCGTCGGTAGTGCTGTATGCCTCTACGCCCGCCATCAGTTCGCGGTTCAGCTGGGCGTATGTGGTCGCGTCGAAGTAGGTGGGGTCGTCGTCCTTGTGTGCCTCGATTACTCCATTGATTAGGTTTATCACCGTCCTGAGTGCGCTACGTGCGTCCTGGCTTGGGTATCCGTATGTCTCCGGGTCGGCGGCTATGAGGGCCTCTGCGTCTGCCACTTCATGCGTGAGTTTCTCCTTGTAGTAGTCGTTCAGGGTGTAGACAGCTGTGAGGGTCTTGGTATACTTGTCTATCTCTATCGTCACCCTGGAGCCATATCCCAGGTCGGTGGCAGAGAAGTTGGAGGCTACGGCCTCGTCATCGGACAGTATGAAGTAGCCGCCCTCGGTGGCAGACTTGACGGTATGGTCGGAGGTGAGCGTCGTAGTCACCTTTACCACGCCGGCATTGGATGGTGCGCCCTTCACCTTCACGGCATAACTACCGCAGCCCTCGGGGAGCACATAGTCCACGGGATGCCAGTATGCAGCCTCCACGTCGCGTACCTCCTCGTTGGAATACGTGGCTCGCATGCCATTCTGCAGGGCGAGTTGTTCCAGCGGTGTCCCTGCCAGCAGGTTGCTCAGCAGCGAGAAGCGTCCGTCTACGTCCGCCGCAAACGTTCCGGCCGCCACGTTGCCCTTCCCATCGAAGGCGAGGATGTCGTACTCGGGGTCGAAGAATGCGCCTCCCGTGGCGTTGTGTACTCCCAGCAACGAGCCCCTCCACTCGGGATGCCCTGCCTGGTATGGGGTGTAGACCGTCATCAGCGTCTCGTCGCCGTTGGCATTGTACAGGCGCATGTTCCTGCCTCCGTCTGCATTGGTGTCACCCATCTCGAACCTCCATACCGAGTTGGGGTGGGAGGCTGTCGTGTTGGTCAGCCTCGACACGGGGTAGCCTTCGTTGTAGTACAGGCTGTAGCCGGTCTTCCTGTTGGTGATGTGCAGCAGGCTGCCCGGCTCGGGGTACTTGACGGGTACGTCCTTCCGGATGAAGCGGAGGATGGCGTCTGACAGTGCCGTCAGCGTCGCCGGGTCTGACTCGTCCGCTGCATCCACTGCGGCCTGCAGCCTGTCGTATTCTTCCTTCACGGGATATAGGTACATGCCCCTGCCCGTGGAAAGGAGGGAGTTGGCTCTTTCCTTTATATGGGCGGCAGTCTCAGTGAACCTTACCTCGATGTTGTAGCCGACTATGGATATCTGGTATGTAGCTCCTATCCTGCCCTGTGCGACGGCCTGGTCCAGGTCCTTCCACGTCTCTCCGTCCTTGTATTGCAGTCGTGGTTGCTTTATATATATGGGCAGGACGGGGAATATCCCCTCGGCGCGTCCGTCCCTGTCGGGATAGAGGTAGGTGTCCTCGGTATAGAGGTAGCCGCTGCCTTCGGGGTCGGATTCGTCCAGGGGGCTTGCCTCGTCGTACTGTCTGTCTGTCTGCGGCATCAGTATGCGGAGGGCATCACCCGTGAGCGACGGGTCGCCTGCCGTGCCGTCTGCCTTCAGCGGATAGCCCGTGAAGGTCACCTTATACAACGGCGGCACGCCCTTCATGGGTGTCTTCTCTATCAGCCACTTGCCCTGTGCCAGCATGTCGTCCATCGTCTCGGCAGGCATTGCGACGCCTACGGGGCGGTTGAGGTGTTCGTTCCAGACATAGTAGTTGCCGTTGTAGAGTATCACCTGCCATAGGAGGTGTGTGTCCGTATAGTCTATGGCTGTCTCGGCAAGGTCGTCCCAGTCTCCTGCAAAGCTGTCGTCGTACTTGTAGTAGCCCTTCTCGCCGTCATGTCCCGTCTCGGGCGAATACGCCGTGGAACGCACCGTGTAGAGCGTGCCGTCTTGCTGTATCTCCGACGTGTTGCCGGCAAGCCCGTACCTGCTATAGGTCACGGTTATGGTGTTGCCCTCCATCTTCAGGGCATAGTGCGTGCCGTCCAAGGGCTTGACGTTGAAATCGGTGGTAGACAGCGAGACATCCACGCTGAACGTGTCGCCGTGCTTCAGTTCATGTGCCCCTGCCCTGATACGCCCGTTGCCTCCGTCATCGCCCGTTATCACTATGTCGTATGTTACGTGGTTCACGGGCAGCAGCAGGAATGCCTGGTCCTGAGACGTGGCAGGATGCAGGGCCAGCGGCGTGGTGCCTACCGTCAGCGGCAACTGCCAAGACAGTGCCATGCCGCTTGAATTGGCGGGCATTATGTAGTAGCCTCCCTGGGCTGCGTCCTTCAGCACCACTGCCACTACGGATGCTGGTATGGATGCCTCAGAGTCTGCACTTGCCCTGTCGCGCACGAATGTCACGCTGCTGCCCTCGCTGGTGGAGGGGAGGGTCATGTAGTGGCGTATCTCCACGTCCTCGCTGCTTGAGTTCTTCTCCGTCGTGGCGTAGTAGACGTGGTATGTGGGCTTGCCGTCGGACTGCGCACCCGTAGGCTCGAAGTAGTAGGCGCGGGTCTCCTCCGTATTGTTGGTCGGCTGCACGTTCCCGCCATTGCCCCAGAAGTAGTTGTGGTGCTGTCCGCCAATGGTGCCCCGCACATAGAACTGCCTTGCCCCGTTGATGTCGGGGACGTACCTTACGTCGATGTTGCCCGTGTGGTCGTACGTCTCCACGCCTTCGGGGGTGCTCACCTTGTTGTTGGTTATGGTCAGCTCGCACTGGTAGCCCGGCACGTCCACGGGTTGCAGCACCGTGCCCTTGTTGTCCTCGTTGATTTGGCGTGTGTAGAAGAATTTCTCGCCGTCCCGGTAGATGTCGTCGGTGGTGAGCAGCCTCAGTCCTCCCTGCTCCAGGTTGCAGGCTATGGTATAGTATGTGGTGGAGGGGGGCGGTGCCACTATCTGGAACTGCGTTCCTGCGCCGGCCTCTATGCTCTTGAATGGTGCTACGGGGTCGGTGAGGTCAATGCCTGCCCAGGTGTGGAAGTTGTCGTTCATCTCTATCTGCAGGTAGCCCTTTTCGCTCAGGTCCTCGTACTTCGAGATTGGTTCCTTGGTGGTGGAGAAGTGGTAGTTGCCCTGCGCATCCTCGTTCAGGTAGTAGCCCGAGCCTATGTTCTTCAGGTAGTATGCCTTCCCTGCCTCGTCCACCTCCAGCTGCCACGTCATGTAGCCTGTCAGCAGGCTCACCGGCTCCGAGTACTTGTCCTTGGCAAGGTTGGAGTTCATCACCTCCCATGCGCCCCGAGGCCTTGCATTGGCGTCGGTGAACTCCTTGTTGTAGGACAGGAATCCCATTCCGTTACTGTTGTAGATGGAAAAGTAGGTGCCTTGCCGCACCAGTTCCTGCAGTTCGCTCTCGCTCTTTACGTTGTGTACCTCCTCGTAGATGACAGAGAGCGAGCCGCCCTGCACGTCCAGTTTGTAGGTATATAGGCTCGGTGCGTCGCCGGTAGGGTTCAGCACGGGTATGCGCAGACCGGGTATCCTGTTGGTGTCGTCTATGGTATATAGCTTGCCATTGTGCTGCACGGTGCCGAGTCCCCAGTATACCGCACCCGTGTTGAATGGTGTCAGCACTCCCGTATCGCTGCTCTGCCATACGGAGAGGGTCACCTCGTGAGGTGTCTTGTACGATATGAGTTCCCAGTCGTACGACAGGTTGCCCGCAGTCAATGCACATGCTACGCTGGCGTATGGCGCGGGATTCCATGTCAGCGAGACGTCGCTTGCCTGCTGCAGGGCCGTCTCGGGCACTATGGCGTATGGCGTGCCGTCCGTGGGGTTCTCCGCCACGTTGCCTTCCCTGTCTATGAAGACGAACCTCTCGGCATTCTCCATGCTCATCTCCATGCCCTCCGTCGTCCAGTACGACCCGTTGTGCTGCTCAAGGATGTAGAACGTCCTTACGTTGTGGTACACCCTGCCGCCCAATGCCCCGCTTGCCCTGCCGCCTATGATGGGGTATACCAGCGAGGCGGAATAGGGGTTGCACGTGAAGCTGCGCGATGCGTCGTTGGAGATGAAGTAGCCCTGCCAGTCGCCCGTATGGCGTATGTACTTGTAGTCGGCACTCACCGTCGTGCGCAGGTAGGTGACTATGATTCGGCGGTCCTGGTGGTCTATGCTCACTATGCCCTCGTAGTCCTCAATGGCTTCTGCCACGAAGTCAGCCTGGTGGGGGGCGGCGGCAAAGGATATGTGCGTGCCGTCAAGGTACGTGTCGTCGCCGTACCTCACGCCGCCATGTATCTTCAGGCCGCATGGTATTTCCACCTTCACCTGGTAATCCATGCCCAAATCGCTGCTGCCCATAGTACCCATGTACACGTGGCAGGCGGGATCCATCGTCACCAGTTCTTCCAGTGCCATCCCCTCGGTGAGCATCATCGACTTGCTCGTCATCCTCACTACCTTGCCGCCCTGTCCGTCGTCCGTCAGGGTCAGCGTGGGAACGGTATAGCTGGAGGCATCCATCTCCTCGGGCAATACTATCGAGCATCCATACGAGTATGGGGGGTAGCCGTTCAGTCCCAGGGCGGGCAGGTTCATCGCCTCTTGGTAGCCTGCCCAGGCATAGTCGCCCGGGAGGACGGAGTAGTTGTATGTCACGCCAAACACGGTGCCTTCCGTGTCGAAGGTGAAGAAGCCGTCTCCGTCACTGCCCACTGGAGTGAAGCGCAGGTACTTGCCCTGGCCTGCCAGCTTGTTCATTATCCTGAAGGCGTATGGCGAGCCTATCATTGCCCAGCCATATCCCGGCTCAAGGTCGTCGAGCGTGGTGTACTCCGTCTCGGTCAGCACCATCCTGTCGCTCAGCCTGAGTTCGCCGTTGTGGTTGTAGAAGTAGTACACCCCGTCGTGTTTCGCCTTATACTCGTCGGTCGTACGGTCGGGGTCCGGCACGGGAGTACTGTCCACGGTTGCCCTGCCTATCGTACAGGCATACCATTGCTTGATGGACGAATACCTCGTTCCCTCGGGATAGAAGGGTATGGCAGTGTATACGTAATCCGTCTCTAAGGAGTGGCGCGTGGTTTCCACCACGTTGGTGCCGGGGTAGTTGGTGGCACGTATGCCGTAAGGCAGTATGGAATGCTGTCCAGTAAGGGGGTCGAAGTCACTGTCGATGCGAGGGTAGGGGTTGCCTATCTTGCCCGTGGCATAGCGCGTGAACTGGAAGTCGCCGTCGTAGTAGATGTCGTACGTTATCTGCACCTCCGACTGGTCGCCAATGTATTCCACCTTCAGCACCTGTCCCTCGACGGTCATGTTTACGAAGTGGTTCTTGATGTATGTCGCCTTCAGAGGGTAGTCGCCCGTCGCCCCGCGTCCGTTCTCTCCCTTCACCAGGATTGCGTCCGTCACCGCCGTCACCTTGCCGTTGGCATCGGCGTTGATTATGCCCGTGTATTCCACCCCGTTTATCTCCATCGTCTTGGCGTTGCCGGAGATAGCCGCTTGCAGGGTGGCGGCATCCACGCTGGTGTCAAAGGCTATCGTACTGCCGTTGACGTAGTTCTGGCTGGCATATATTATGTTGGCAAGGTTGGTGGTGGTAGGTGTCTTTACCTGCACGGTGAAGACGTTGTCCGCCATGGCTGCTATGCCTGCCGCCATTGCCATGAGGGCAAGGCATATCGCTCTCAGCCCCCGTATGTGGTATTGTCTCGGTGTCATCTTATCAGTACTTTCTTTCCGTTTACGATGTATAGTCCTCTCCTTGTGGGATAGTGCCTGAGTGCATTGCCTTGCAGGGTGTAGATGGCCTGTATGGCTTCCTCCTCGCCGCCTATGCCGCCTATGGAGTCTTCCGTGTCAAAAGAGAGTGCGTACCCCTTTGCCTCGGACGACCCTTGGGTGGTGTGGTATACCTTGAAGTGAGTCACTATGGGCTTAGTCCATTTATAGAAGCCTGCGGCATCCGCCTTGGGCTGCAGGGTCATGACGTTGGTAGCGAGCGTTGAGGTGCTCACTAAGGGAAAGGTTCCAGTGAGGAACTTGTTCGGGCCTGACTCGGTGCTTAGCCTGTGCGCTACCCTGAAGTCGTAATTTCCCTGCGCTCCATTCAGTATGAGTGCCGTACGTGGCGGCACGGTTCCTATGATGCGCTTGACGGGTATCTTGCCTCCTACGGGTGCGTCGGAGGTCTCCACGTAAGCATGCAGGTTACCCGGTATGGTCAGGGCAACGGGGGTGTATAGCGTTGCCCATTCGTATTGCGATATGGTAACTGGCAGCACGTCTACCTCCTCCAGCAGGAACGACTTGCCCGGGACTCCTTCCATTGCATACCGCCCGTCGAGGATTGCCATGCTGTAGGCGGAGAATTCTATTACGTCATTGTCCTCGGTAAGCAGGGTCTCCGTATTGGACAGGCTCAGGAAGAGTCCGTTGCGATAGGACAGCAGCGAGCATTTGCCTCCCTCGCCCGTCGCATAGTAGTAGAATATGTTGTCTGCCGATGGGGTGCTGCTCTTGCCTACGCTCTTGGCTTCCAGCGAAGGAGTGTCGCCCGTCGGGGTAAGGTAGCCGCTCACGTCTGCGTTGCTTATGCGCAGCAGGGTTCCGTCCTGGGGCATATTGAGGCTGAGGTTCTGGTATTTGCCGTAGGTGTCCTTTGCCTCAAGAACCGTCGTCAAGTCTTTTACGTGGAGAGAGGCTTCCTTCAGGGCACTCTCGCTGCTGCCCGTAGGGTCGGCGTACATCGGCGAGTAGAGTGCCAAGGTCGAGAGGTATGCCTCGTTGTCGTACGTGGTGCCGCCCTCCGTGGCTTTCAGCGTATACAAGCCGAGCCCCTTCCCTATGTTGCCACGGTAGGCCGCAAGTTTCTCGTACGCCTTGCAGAATTCCGATACGTAGGAAGGCACGGACTTGACGGTTATCGTGAACGTCTGCTCCGCACTCGCGGCATACCAGTTCTCGGGATCCGACGACGAACCGACTTCCTTGCCCTTCACCGTCATCTTCACCTCGCCTTCCTTGTCACCTGTCTCCAGTGTCTGGTTGTCGAGCGTGGAACCCGTCCCCCCGTCATTGGTCAAAGCGAATTCAAAGCTCGGGTTAGTGGCATTGCTGCTCACGAGGGTGGTCAGGTCGAGCCTCTGACCCGTCTGCGCCTCGGTGTTGGGCTTTTTTACGGTTACGATCTGCTTCTTGGGAGTTGCCTTTGGTCTTACCTGTATTTTGTACTCTAAGGTATCGAAATTCCCAATCTTTCCGTTAGGCCATTTTGATTCGTCACTGGGGTCCAACTCATAGTTCGCTTTTACCAATGCCTGCGGCAGGGTCACGGCGGGATATGGATCCCCTATTTCCAACGGGGCGCTTTCGACTGAGTCAAGCAACGTACCATTATACATAAATTTATACGTTATCTTGTGCATCTCTACGAGGGAAACCTTATATAGGTAGAGCCTGTATGAGTTGTTGGTGGCACGGGAGTCCGTATTCAGCTTTGCTCCGCCGGAGTCATTCAGGTAGCCGTAATAACTACTACGTAAGGTATTTATCGACCGGATTGTGACGTAGCTGTAGTTTGTAGACCCTATTACCATGGGAGTGGAACTTCTGCTGTCGACGGACACGGAGGCAGTATTCCATCCATTAACCGACACTACGATATAGCTCCCGTTGCCGGACTTCAGGGTATAGCCTCTTGTGTCGTCACCCTCTGCCTTGAAGAGCATGTATGGCATGTTGCCATCCGTGGCAAGCGAGCCTACGGTTGGGAACGAGATAGTGGTGCTGCCAGTAATGGCTTCTATGCCGGAGTGGTCTGACTTTTCCCTGAGGTAGTTTTTGGTGTTGCTTTCGGTGAATATCATGTACCATGCCCCGTTGGTAAAAGAGGTGGTACGCGTCTTGTCGGTGTAATACATGTCCTTCAATTCCGAGACCTGAGCCTGCGCCTGTGCCTGTGTAAGGGCAAGGAGCAGGAAGGCTATATATAGGGTCATTCGTTTCATCTTACCGTCAGTTTATATGGTTTGTCATCTATCCTCACCACGTATACGCCACGTTGCGCATTGCGGACGAGGTTGCCGCGCCTGCCAGTCTCCGAGGCATGGGTCGAACCGCCCATGTCGTGTATGGTGACGTGCTCCGTGCCTGTCAGTCCCTCGACGTGGATGGCTCCCGTCGTGCTGTACACACGGTAGCCTCCCAAGGGCTCTGCCTCGTCCGCCATGCCGCCCGTACGTGTGCCCGGCACCCTGTGCATGCCCGGTGCGGGATTGGGAGAGGGTGGAGTCTCCAGCCATACGGGCAGGCTGAAGGTGATGGTCTCGCTTTCGTTCACGGCGGATGTCTGTGTGAAGAAGGCTTCTCCCGTCATTAGCTCGGTTGCCTTTGCATAGGCTCTTCCGTTGTCGTCCTCGTCCCACGAGTTGGCAGGCTGCCACGTGTCGGTATCGTTGTAGTACAGCCACAGGGTATGGGGCACGTGCAACTGGTACTGGCTTGCCCTCTGCGAGGCGTGTCCCAGTGTGCCGGGGTCGGAGGCCTGGGTGTGGCTCGTTGCCTTCAGCACGTCCTCAGCCGTGATTGTACCGTCCGTTATCTTGCTCCGGTCGCCCGTCAGGTAGCCTCCCTGCAGGTAGGGTATTCCCACGAGGTTCCATCCCATGTTCTCCTTCTCCGTGAAGTCGGCACCGCCTCCCGTCGACGTCCTGTCGTCGTTCTGTGCCAGTGCCAATGTCTTGTACCAGCGTGTGGACGACTCCGTGTATCGGTAGTCTTCGAGGTAGTTGCCGCTCGTAGTGAACCTGAGCAGGGCATCGTCTCCGCCGTTTATGGCAGGGGAGAAGAGTACGCCCTGGCCTGCCTTGACCGAGGTGGTCGTGCGGTTGCTCCATAGGTCGCTGTTGGTGGCCTGGAAGTAGTAGTCCCATGCCGAGCGGTCCTGTACGTCGTAGTCGTAGAGGTTGGCGGCGGTCACTGCCCCGGCTCCCGTGTTGGACAGCAGCGTGCTACCCTTGCCCGAGGTGTTGCTGGCATCTGCATTGTACGTCACGGCGCGTGTGTCGGCAAAGTCGTAGTCGAAGGGCAGGGCGGTCAGGTGGTTGTATGCCAGTCCGCCCGTCGTGCCGTTGCTGTAGTACCTTTCTACGGCAAGGTAGCGCAGGTTCACCTGGCATCCGTGTCCGTAGAGCGAGCCTCCCGTCTTTACCAGCAGGTATGCAGGCTGGAAGACATATCCGTTGTCGCCCACATGGTAGAGGCGGTTGCCTACGGTATTGCCGCTGACCGACATCTCGCCCAGTACGAGGTTGCTGCCCGGCATGACGTATACCACCGAACCTGCCTGTGGGTAGAGTGAGTAGATGCTCTTGTAGGTAGCCGTCTTATTCGTATTCCCGTCCTTCTCAGCAAGAGTCACCACTGTCTCGCTGTCCTTGGTAGTGGCAATCGCTGTTACCTCCGTGGCATCAGCAGGGTTGGCACCAGTGTACTCGCCTCCTATGCGCCATGTCTCGTAGCAGCCACGGTCTACGAGGTCTGTGCCTTGGCCAGGTATGCCCGTAGTGGTGGCAATGCGCCGGGGGTTACCCATTATGTCACGGTCGGTGTCGTAACTGATGAACTTCGCCAAGTCGGCAGGCAGGCCGGCAGAGTAGTCGGAATCCTTGGCCTTGTCGATGTGAGGGCTGTTCTCGTCCAGTTGGAATGTGATGTATGGGTAATCGTGATATATGCCGTTGGTGGAGACGTAGTGGGTGAAGGGGTAGCCGTCGGCATCGGCATTGTTGTTCGTCTGTACCACTTCCGTCTTAATGCCCGTACCGCCGTCAACCCCGTTCCAGCAGATGCTGTTGTACAGGTGTCCACTTCCGCCTACGGTGTTGCCTCCGTCAGACACGTTGGTGATGTTCACGGCGTATGCCTTGTCGCCCAGGTACAGGACGGCACTGTTGTCGCCACCCTTGTTGTCCTGCAACAGCACGTTGTATAGCAGGGCGGTGGTATTGTCGGCTATGTCCACCACCGGCAGGCTGGCATTGGCGTCGCCCATGACGGTGTTGTCCCTGACGATGCAGTTGCGTACCACGAACTTTCCGCTGTTCGAACTGAGTTCCACTACAGGCTGGCTGATGCCCGTCAGTCCCTCCGACAGCGAGCCGTGTATGTCGAAGCCGTCCACCAGCGTCGTGCTGGAATAGGTGGCCTGGGTGTTCCTGAGTCCGTTGATGATGGTACGCCCCGGGTCGGTGGTGGGATGGACTGCCATGCCGATGCGCTCGTCCACAAGTTTCCGCTCGAAAGCCTGCAACTTGCCGTTGTCCTCCGTCCATGCGTCATTGACTATTGTCTCCGTCGAACTGCCTTTCTTGACGGGATTGGTAAGGATTAGGGTATTGCGGTCTGACATGGCGGTGTAGGTGCCGGGTATCGAACCATATATCCTGACGCCGTCGCGCAGGATGAGGTTCTCGTTGCACCTGCCTTCCTTGGCGAAGACGTATGCTTCCTCGCCGTAGGCATTGTAGTAGACAGCCACGAGGTCAATTGCCTTCTGCAGCGAGTTGTATGGCTTGTCCCACGACGAGCCATCGCCGTCGGTGTGTCCCGGATGTACGTAGATGACGCGTGTCAGGGCATCCTGGAACTCGTACGCGCCACGGTCTATCGTGACGGCTATCACACGCTGTGCCGAAGCAAGGTCGCACTCGTACCCCTCGTACGTTCCCTCCTTGACGTTCACGTTCCATGGGTATTCCTTCTCCTCGTAGCGTACGCTGGGTATCTTGCCCGTCTTGTCGTAGGTGGTGTACTCCGTACTGTACACTACCTTTTCGGGTACGGTGTTGCCTGAGCCTGAGGGGTCAGGCTGCGTGCCCATGAATGTGACTATCGTCTTGTACGTCTCGGTAGGATTGGTTCCCACCACTGCCTCGTAGATGTCGTTGTCGCCCGTGTTCATCAGCCTTACGGATGGCAGCAGGTGGAAGTCTCGCTTCTCCATGTCCTTGCCCGTCGTTGCAGTGGGCTCTATCTTGCTGAAGTTAGGCCCGTAGATGGCATCGCTGTTGTCGAGTGACAGTCCCACGTTGTTCCTCTCGTCCTCGGATTTCGTTATCTCGTGCCGGTCGGTATCGTTGTAGTAGAGGGGGTCGGAGACGGCGTTGTACGTGAACTTCTCGTCCGTCGCTCCTTCCAGCTTGCCCTGCCTGCCCTTCAGTGGGGCAGAGGGTGTATCTGCGGAAGACGAGCGGTAGAGCAACTGGTTGCAGTAGCCTGCCGTATGGACGGCCTCGCTTGTCCAACTTGGCTTCGTCTCCAGCAGGTCTTCCACCGTGGCGTCGCCCAGTCCGTTGCGCCAGAGGATGCTGTTGTGTAGCATCGAGCCACTTCCCAGGGCATACCTCGCCCTGCGCTTGCCCGGTGCCAGCATGGGGCCTCCCGGCTCAGTGCCTTCGTCGTTGGTTATGCCCGAGGCGTTGGACTGCTTCATGTCGAAGAGCCGCAGTATACCGCGGTTGAAGGCAAAGGTGCAGTTCATCACCCTGGTGTCGTATGCCACCATGGGGTCGCCGTAGTTGCTGTGGAAGAGGGTGTTGTACACCAAGGCATCGCCACCGCCCTGACCGATGTAGGAGGCAGGAACTTTAATCGAATTTTGTGAACCGCTCGCCATGACGATGGAGCGGTCCAGGCGCAGCTTCAGTTCGCCCGATGCTGGCGAGGTACAGTACTTGGCATCGCTTATGCCACTTATCAGGGTTCCGTCGGCATTGGTGTTCGAGCCTACCGTCTTGTGGTCGCTCGTGGTGTAGTATACCTGGTCGCCGTAGTAGAATCCGGCTCCCACGGGTAGGTTGCCGTCTTTGTCAGCATCCTGTCCCGCCACCACTATGGCATTGTCGTTCACGAAGGTCAGTCCCTCGATGGTAATGGGTATCACCGAGGCAGGGGTATTCCCGTTGCCGGGGTCGAGCAGGGCATCCTGACTGGACGTCTGCACACCATACCACTGGCGTGCATCCTCGATGCGGAAGACGCTGTTCATCTTGTCGCTCGACACACCCGAGCGTTCCACGCTCCTCAGCACGGCAGGGTACTCCCTGCTGTTGCACTCGCTGGGGTCTGTCATCTTCCAGTCCTTAGCCCAGCCTCCCGTGATGGTGAGCGACTTGATGCTCTGCGAGGCAATGTCCTTGGACACGCCCTCTGGGATGGTGGACTCCGTGTTGAGCTTCGAGGTGTTGATGTAGAACGTCAGCAGTTGCTCGTCGCCCATGGTGTAGATGGGCGAGTACTCGCCGTTGGTGATGCGTATCTCCTTGGCATGTCCGTTGCGGGAGGTGAGCAGGGTCTCTATGGCACGTTGCAGGTCGCTGGTGGGCTGTTCCCAGCACGAACCGTCCGGCTCTCCGTTGTCCAGGTTCTCCTCCGTGGCAACCCACAGTATGTCCACCTCGTTCTCGTTGGTTGGCTTCAGTTCGGTGTGCACGTATTCGTACACGCCCATGTCTATGTAGGTCTGCTCGTGTGTTGGGTTGGGGTCGTGGCTGATGCGGAACATGGTCTGCATCGAACTGCCGAGATACCTCATGTAGATGTCGTATATGGCATTGTCTCCGATGGGGATGCAGTCCGCTATCTTCTTGTAACCATAGTCGTAGGTCTTATCGGCATTGTAGTGTATGCTATGGTAGGCACCCGAGCCAGAGTAGCTGCCATCGCTGTCCTTTGTGAAACTTGCGGTGTACTCTATCTGGTCGCCGTTGTACTTCTGCTCTATTATCTGGTTGAGCCTTCCCCATCCGTTGTCCACTATGTTGTTTAGGCGTGAAATCGACCAGTCGGACGATGCCATGTAGCCGTTCTTTCCTGCCGTGATGCTGGGCGACGAGAAGTTAGGTCCGTCGAGGTCGGAGTTCACCGTGCTCAGTATCAGGTTGCAGTTTTGGTCGGTCCAGTCGGCTTCGGGTATGCCCAGTTTCCCACTGTCGGTGCTGCCCGTGGCATAGTCGTGCAACTGCTTCGGTATGTAGTCTACTATGGTGTAGGGGCAGTTGCGCAGGTCGTAGTTGTACTTGGGCGAGATGGAAGTACCCTTCTCGTAACTGCTGAACCAGACTGAGGGAGAGTAGTTCTCATCGAAGTCCTGCTGGCTGGATGGCAGTATGTTGGGATAGGCAGGCGTGCCTGTGCTGGTGCTGAAGGTATGCTCAGCCCCCTTCTTTGCATGGTTGATGATGGAGTTGGCGAAGGTGGTCTTCACGCTCACCTCGTTGCCCCAGAAGATGGAGTTCAGCACCTTGTTGTAGCCGTTCCTTGTCACGCTGGTCTGTGCCGAAGTCAGGTGGTCGGGATCCTGCGTGTTGGCGTTCATGGTGTAGATGGCAGGGAAGAGGGTCGACTTGTTGCGCACGAAGTCGCAGTTGACGATGCTCAGCAGGCTGTTGCGCCCTCCGAAGATACATCCACCCGCACCGCCGTAGAGGGCAACGGGGGTAGTGCCCTGTGCCGAGTTGCGGAGCGACTTGAAGTTGTGCAGGTCGCCGTTGTACGTGGGGTCTGCCGACTCGTTGTTGGCAAAGAGCGTGTTGGCTATGTTTAGCCTGTTGGTGGTGTATATCGCACCTCCCACGCCGGGGTACTCCACAGTATATCCCTCGCTCTGTCCCGTAGAGGGGTTGACGTATGCCACGTCCGTGTCCTTGCCGGACTCTGCACTGTTCTGGGCGAAGTAGCAACTGAAGACGTTCAGCGACGAATTGGATGATATGGCACCGCCGTAACCCGCCTTGTTGTTGCTGAAGATGCAGTTGCGCAGGAAGAGGGGTATGTCCCTGTAAGCCACGGTCTGAGGCAGGCTCACGTGGCGGTATACGGTCGACACGTTGCCGGCAGCGTCCTTCTCGCTGCACCAGTTGCCGTCCACTATGATGCCACCGCCGTGGTAGTAGTCGTAGACCTGCTCGTCGAGCACGTTCTCGTTGATGTACTTGTATGCCTGACCGTCCTGTATCTCTATGCCGTCCAGTTCTATGGGCTGTCCCATCTCGTGCGACAGCGAGCCCATCGTGCTCAGGTAGCCGGAGTTGACCTTGCCGGGAGAGAGCTTGCTGGCTGACGTCACATCCAGCATGGGCAGCTCGCCCACATACGTCTCGTCGGCAATGGCGGTGACGAGGTGGTATACACGGCTGTCCGTGTTGTCCGTGGCGTTGATTACGCGACCCGACAGTATGGTCTGGTTGAGGAACTCCCATGGCTCGTAGATGCCGTTGGCGTTGTTGTCCGACATCAGGCGGCGAGAACGCAGCAAGCCGAGAGGGGCAGATACCATGGTTACGCCCGTCATGCCCGAACCCTCGTCGTAGATGGGTACGCGGTGGGGCTTTACCAGCTGCGAACCACCGCCATCCGACTCGTCCTTGCCACTCAGCACCGTGGCATGTCCCAGTATCGTATCGTTCTTGTCAATCTCGTAGGTGTACTCCTCGTAGAAGGACTTTGCCCTGCGGTCCTGACCGAAGAATTGCTTCCTGCCATCGTCCTCGTAGCCATCTGCCACTATTTCCCTATTATCCTTGTTGGCAACCAGCACTGCCTTCATCGCGTCGGACAAGCCCGTACAGCTCTCTCCGCCGATGATGGTGACTCCCTCGGGTATGAGGAAGGTGTTGGCAATGGTGTAGCCGTGGTTGCCGTAGATGTCGGTCAGGGGATAGAACGTACCCTTGGACATTACAATCTCGAAGTGGAGGTTGGCGGCAAAGTACTTCAGGGGCTTGTCGCTGCCTATCACGGGGTTTGTGCTCTTGCGTGCCTCGCGGATGTAGTTGAGGGCATCCTCAAGGTGCTGCATGGGGTAGGCGAAGCTGCTGCCTATCTTGCTGTATACCGCATCGCCGCACTGGCGCATCTTCTGCACCATGTCGAAGTCTACGTCCTCGGGGGAGGCTACGTAGAGGCGCAGCAATAGTTGCTCGGGCTTGGTGGGCACGGTGATGCTTATCGCATTGTTGGCACGCGCGCCGATGTCGATGTAGCTGGAGCTCTCCTCCGACACGCGAGGCTCGAAGGTGTAGTCCTCCGTTGCCGCTCCGTATTCCTTGACGAAGATGTCCTCGAAGAGCACGTTGGGCATACCCACGTTACAGAGCACCGAGTAGTCGTCCAAGGTATAGAAATCCGTCTCAGTGAATCGTACGCCGTCGTTGTTTGCGGATGCCACGCTGATGTTGTTCGTGCCTGGCAGACGTACTCGCTCCACGGCACTGTAGGCGAAGGGGTACTGGCGGAAGGTCTGCGTCGAGCCTCCATACCTGGCACTGGTCTGTCCCGACACGTTGGCCTGGTCGGCGCAGGTGTTGTGCCAGAAGACGCTACTGCTGACACGTGTGTTGTTGTAGAACCAGATGCCGCCGCCAGCCACGTTGGCAGTGTTCTCCACCACAGTACATGTGGTGATGTGAGCCATCTCCTCGGGATATTGCTCCGATGCCACCTCGTCGCTTACCCTCTCGATGTATATCGCGCCTCCGTAGTCGGCGGAGTTCTGCTTGAGCAGGGTTCCCGACAACATGGCGTTGGCCTGCAGGTAGACGGCACCTCCGCCTTGCGAGGCTTCGTTGCCCAGCAGGATGCAGTTGCGTATGCTGCCGTACTCGGGGACTATGGCTGCGCCGCCATACTGGTTGTAGTTGATGCCGGCACCCGTGTTTCCTGCTGCGTCTGCCCTACCGCCCGTGATGAATATGCCTTCCACCACGCCTCGGTCCTTTACGCCGCCGCCTTCCATGGTGAGCAGGTTCGAGTCGCCGTACGTCGAGTTGCCGTCGTATGTGGAGTTTCCGTTGGCGGCTATCTTGGCAGCGTCAGCCTTGGTATAGGGATTGCCCTCGCCGTCGAAGATATAGTCCGTGAACTTCACCACGTGGTATGCCGTGGCGAGGGTTCCCTCGGTGTTATACTCGCCTATGAAGTATGTCTTGTTGCCCGTGATGTTCCTTACCTCCTCGGTGAATGCGGTGGGGTCGTCGGCAGAGGTGTAGTTGGGGTAGCCTCCCCATACCTCCACGCCCCTTGGCACCATTATGGAGTAGAGACGTGCATCCTGGTCGGACGGCTCGGTAGAGCGCAGAGGGGTATACCCCGTGACGTCTCCGAACTGCGTAGCACCGGGGAATGCTGCAAGCTTCACCACCACCTGCACGTTAGGGTTCAGGTACTTGTACCTTCCTGCCGCATCCAGCACCTTCTGCAACTTCTGCCAGCAGGCTGCATTGGCAGGGTTCGTTGCCGACGACGTGCCGAAGCCGTTCTGCGTTACGTAGTAGTATGCCGTGCCGCTCTTGCTCTCCACGTCGGGCGTGATGCTATACGCACCGTTGTACTCGTATGCACCCATGTCGATGGCACAGTCCTGTATACGGTCGTTGTATTCTGCATCGTAATCGGGAATGCCCAACGATGTATCTCTCCCATATTCGTATAACGTTCCCGAATTAACTGCCGGGGAAGAGCCCGTCAAATGGTAATCGGTTGCTGACACGAAGTTTGGCAGCACGTAGGTATTGTTACGGCTTTCGTAAGTGGTATAGGTGTCGTTCACCATGTAGGAACAAGAGTGCGGCTGATTATCCTTTGTCCAACCTACATTACAATGGAAGATATTTATGTTATTCTTTGCTGCCTCAAATGACTTATTAGTCTTGCTATCTGCTGTATTTTTTCCAGCTGCACCACCAACACATTCGTCCCCCGATGCTGTACCGACACAATTCAAACTCAGGACTTGTTCATTACGTCCTTCCTCATCCTTTGTCAGTCCCTGGTTGTTTGCATCTGTCCTACCACCTTCCGTAGTATTGTCGTAGATGATACTATTATATATCTTGGCAGAAGAATACAGGTATGCACCGCCATTCATCACATTGGCAGCCTTGCATGGCACCGTTACGGCT
>SFXD01000141.1 GCA_004559785.1 bacterium
GGAGAAGAGAAGACTCCACAACAGATATTACGCCAAGACTATGCGTAATGCCGTACGCAAGCTGCGTGCAACAACCGACAAGGCTGCAGCCATTGAGCTGTTACCCAGTGTCCAGAAGGCTTTGGACAAGTTGGCAAAGACCAACGTCATCCACCAGAACAAGGCTTCGAACCTCAAGTCAAAACTGGCACTGTACGTCAACAAACTGGCCTAATAAGACCACAGCCATTGTCATAGCGGACAAGATAAGCAGTTTCCTAAAGGAAAGCTGCTTTTTTTGTGCCCAAAAAACTTGCCCATTCGGATTTTTTATCGTAAATTTGCACGGATAAAAAGGACAATACTACCTAATCATGGAAGATATAAAGAACAACAGTTCCGGATACAGTGCCTCCAACATACAGGTGCTTGAGGGTCTTGAAGCCGTACGCAAGCGTCCCGCCATGTATATTGGAGACATAAGCAAGAAGGGACTACACCACCTCGTCTACGAAACCGTCGACAACTCCATAGACGAAGCCCTCGCAGGCTACTGCACGCACATCGAGGTCACCATCAACGAAGACAACAGCATCACCGTACAGGACAACGGGCGAGGCATCCCCGTGGACATCCACGAGAAGGAAGGCAAAAGCGCCCTCGAGGTCGTCATGACCGTACTGCATGCGGGAGGCAAGTTCGACAAGGGCAGCTACAAGGTCAGCGGCGGACTGCACGGAGTAGGAGTCAGTTGCGTCAACGCCCTCTCCACCAAGATGGTGTCGCAGGTGTTCCGCGACGGCAAGATATACATGCAGGAATACCATACGGGCAAGCCGCTCGCACCGGTAGCCATCGTGGGAGAGACAAAACTGAGGGGTACGAGGCAGCAATTCTGGCCCGACCCGGACATCTTCACCACAACCGTATACGAATACGACATCCTCGCCAACCGAATGCGCGAGCTGGCATACCTGAACGCCGGCATCACCATAACGCTCACCGACCTCCGTCCCAACGAGGCAGGCGAGACACGCTCGGAGAAATTCTACAGCGAGGGCGGACTGAGGGACTTCGTACGCTACATCGACAGCAGCCGCACGCACCTCTTCAACGACGTCATCTACCTCAATACCGAGAAACAGGGAGTGCCCATCGAGGTAGCGGTGATGTACAACACGGCATACACCGAGAACCTGCACTCATACGTCAACAACATCAACACCATAGAGGGAGGCACGCACCTCCAGGGATTCCGCACGGCACTTACCCGCACGCTAAAGGCGTACGCCGAGCAACAATGTGCCAAGGAACTGGAGAAGCTCACCAAGAATCACGTGGAAATCAGCGGCGAGGACTTCCGCGAGGGTCTCACTGCCGTCATCTCCATCAAGGTGGCCGAGCCACAGTTCGAGGGACAGACCAAGACCAAGCTGGGCAACAGCGAAGTGGCTGGAGCCGTACAGCAGGCCGTGGGAGAAGCCCTCGCCACATACCTTGAGGAGCATCCGCAGGAGGCAAAGCTCATAGTGGACAAGGTAATACTGGCAGCCACTGCCAGGGTAGCCGCACGCAAGGCACGCGAGAGCGTACAGCGCAAGAGCCCCATGTCGGGAGGAGGACTCCCAGGCAAGCTTGCCGACTGCTCTTCGAAGGATGCAGCCGAGTGCGAACTCTTCATCGTTGAGGGAGACTCAGCAGGAGGAAGCGCCAAGCAGGGGCGCAAGCGCGAATTCCAGGCCATACTGCCCATCCGCGGAAAGATATTCAACGTGGAACGCGTTATGTGGCACAAGGCCTTCGAACACGAAGAGGTGAACAACATCATACAGGCCCTCGGGGTACGCTTCGGGCTTGGAGAGGACAGCAAGGAAGCTAACTACGACAAGCTACGCTACTACAAGACCATCATCATGACCGATGCCGACGTCGACGGCTCGCACATCGACACCTTGCTCATGACCCTCTTCTACAGATACATGCCCGAACTGATACAGAACGGACACCTCTACATCGCAACGCCTCCCTTGTACCGATGCCGGATCGGCAAGAACGAGGAGTACTGCTACACGGAAAACGACAGGCTGCGCTTCCTGCAGAAATACAACAACGGAAGGGAGGAAGGCGTGTTCACGCAACGCTACAAAGGTCTTGGCGAGATGAATGCCGAGCAGCTGTGGGAGACCACCATGAATCCCGATTCACGACTCCTCAAACAGGTCACCATCGAGGACGCGGCAGGAGCCGACTACGTATTCTCCATGCTGATGGGCGAAGACGTGGGACCCAGAAGGGAGTTCATCGAGCAGAACGCTACGTTTGCCGACATCGACGCATAGAGCACGAATTTCCCGGGCTGTTTTGCCCGAGAAGTATATCTCATTTGGAAAATTACTACTACAGGAGGGTGTGTCATAAGTCTAAACGGCAAAAATCTTGCTGACATTTTGATACTAACTCAGATTGATTAGGCCGTCTTAGAGTTATTGG
>SFXD01000060.1 GCA_004559785.1 bacterium
CCTGCCTCATGCAAGAATCATCAAACTCACGTTATTTTATACGCTCGGCATGAGCTTTGCCTAATACGGCGCGGATATTCGGCAGTTACTGCCGTATTCTGACTATTTTATAAGACATCACTTGTAAAGATTGCTTACCACGTCGACAACGGGCATCAAAAGGTCGGAAAAGATGCCACGCGTGAGATGGATTTTTGCCTCCCGAGGAAAAATCTTTTCCCTCCCGAGAGAAAAATTAGCCTTACAGGATGTAGGGAAACCCGACATTGCGGAGTGTAAAATCTTTTTCATCACTACTCCAACTAACCTGTTGGAATAAATTTACCTTGATGACGAATGATAGGAAGAAGGAGCGAGCTTCGCAATTCAGGAATATTCTATAAATTCGAGAATCGCAACCAGTCCCACAATATTCATCTACGGTCACGACAGAGGTTTCATGGCATCTTGTATTGAACGTAAACAACGGCAGAGGGCGCATCGCATTGCGATACGCCCTCAAGTCGGTAAATATTTCCAAGTGACAATCCGTCACCCAGTATGATGGGAACTTACTTCAGCACTGACTTCTTGCCATTGACAATGTAGAGTCCGCGCAAGGTCTTGAGCATTCCGGCATCGGCATTCTTCAACAGGCACTTGCCATCTGCACTGTACACTGTCACCTTGCCTTCAGTAGCTGCAAATCCGTTGATGCCGGTACCACCTATGTAGTATGTGAAGGTAACGGCTGGAAGTGCATTGCCATTCTCGTCAGTGAAGAAGCCCTCGGGTACCTCGAAGGTATATGTGCCATTCTCGGTATAAGTGGTGGAGGTAGTGATGATAAGTTCGTTCATGTCGTTGCCCCAACTTGCATCTGCAATGGTCTCCAGTTCTACGCCATCACGCTTGACGACAACCTTGCCTGAACCACAAGCCATCTCGCTGACAGTGGTGTTCCATACATGTATCTCATGCAGGGACTCTACGTTGCTGCCATCTTCGGGATCGGTTGTCCAGTCGGAACTTTCCTGCTGACCATTGCCAATGGTGTATGTCAGGGTGAAGGCAGGACGTGCGCTGCCCGAAGCATCGAGGAAATAGCCCTCGGGTACCTCGAAGGTATATACGCCTTCTTCAGTGGCATCAAAGTAGATGTGGAAGTCGGTAACGTTATCCCAGTCATCGTCATACTGAGCATCCACGCGTGCTATCTGTTCGCCATCCTTCTTGACGGTAATCATGCCGTTGCCAAGTCCTGTCTCGCTATCGAAGGTAATCTTTATGTGACTGAGAGACTCAACCGTGCTGTTGTTGGCAGGGTCGGTGGTGAAGAACTCGTCGCCGCCTGCATTGCCGCCGATTGTGAAGTAGAGGATGCTCGTCTCGTTCATATTGCCAGTCAAGGCTCCGCTCTCGTACCAGGTCTGGTCGCCAACACTACCCTCGGGGATGACAATGGTGTATGTGCCTTCGTCCGTAATCTCCTCCTCAAGAGTAATCACTGCCATCGAACGATTCTTGGGGTTGATGGACATGGTCGCATTATATGTAGCGTAGGTAGCCTTGTTCATGACCATTACGCTACATTCTTCTCCATAGACCCACTCGCTGAATACCACCGATATGGTGCTGAGAGACTCTACCTTCGACTCGCTGACTGGGTCGGATGCAGCAACGTAGATAACCGGCTTGGGAGCACTGAGTACGTTGTATGCCAGGCGTACGGTAGTGCTCTGTGTCTCTACGCCGTAGCCCTCTCCCTTGTTGTAAACGCTGTCTGGGATAACTATGGTATACTGGCCGCTCGTGGTGATGGGCTGGTCGAGAGTGATGGTGAAGCCGTCCATGATGTCGTCGCCTACTGTGCAGTTGGTGACGGTCTCGCCTTGTGCATCTACCACGTAAACTTGCCTGTCCTCGCGGCGCGTGGGCGAGATGGCATTGCTGTAAGAATCCGTTCCGGGCTTTGTGGTACATGTCACGACGTCGAGCTGGCTTACGGTAGAGCCTACGATTGGGTCGGTAGCAAAGTCGTACTGGTCGTAGAGGCTGCTGATGGTAACGTAGAGGCTGAAGCCAGGCATGTAACGCCCGTACTTGCCTTTAGTGGAAACATACTCGGAGTTGACCACTACGTAGTAGTTGACATATATCTCGTACTTGTGAGTGTCCTTCAGAGGCTCGGCGGGCGTGATTACGACCTTCTTGCTGTCTGCCTCGTCGAGAGCGATGCCGGCATCGACGGTCTGGTTTGTAGTAAGGTCTGTTACCATGACTGGCAAGAAGCCATCGGTAGAAGCCAGGGTTACGGGCTCGGCAAACGTGAGGACAAGCTTGTCGAGGGATGGAACTACGGAGTTGTCCTTGACGGAAACACTGGCAGGCTGTAGATCGCCAACCAACTCAGGGCCTGGGTTGTACTTGACATTGAAGTCGTGTGGGAAGCCGTCGGCCGAAACGGCATCTGCGAATGAGACGCGGATGTTCTTGCCAGCCTTCACATCCTCGGGTACGGGGATTGTGTACTCTATGCCAGACTCGCCAATCTCCTCTGATACTATGCCGTCATATACCTCAGCCTGGTACCTGATGTCGTCGAGAGTCTGATAGTCGAACACGACGCCCTTGAAGGTGTAAGCCTTCTTGTCGGAGAAGTAGACCTTGAACTGAGCCTCGGTGAGGGTGCTGCCATCGGCAGGAGTAAACTCGGCTGCGATGTCGCTCTTGTACTCCTCGAACGTACGTCCGAAGGAAACGGAACCGTAGTTGCCGCTGTTCTCGTTGAACGACATAGTACCGTCGGCCATGAGGATGTCATATACCTTGATGCTGATGGAGCCCCACTTCATAGTGAGTCCCATATCCTCGTATGCGCGACGCTTGCCCGTGAAGTCCACGTAGAGCTTTTTGCCGTCTACGGAGATATTGCTTGGGTCGAGCCTCTCCGAATATGCGTCGCCCATGTCAGCGCTGCCTATCTGCATGACAACGGCTGCGGTCTGCCCGTTCTCGATAGTCATGAGGTCGTAGTCGAATTCGAGTGTCACGATGCCCTTTTCGTCACCTGGCACCCAGTAGGAGAGGAATGGGTCGGCACCCGTCGTAGACAGGTGATAGTGTGGTGCGGAGGGAGCCTTCCAGGTAAGGACGAGCTTGCCGTCCGTGCCATACACGATGTCGGCATTCGTCTTTGCACGTACACCTGTCACGGTAAGGGTCATCTCCTCTCCGCCCTGATAGAATCCCTGCTGCAGCCAGCTGTAGAGGGAGTCCTTGAGTTCGAAGATGAGCTTGCCCGTGTTGACGTCGGCACGTGTCTCGATGCTGTCGGTGGTATGTGTGCCAATGGTGAGCGTAGCCCAATTGTCGGCCGTGGCAGGAAGGTTGAACTCCAGCTCCACCTGTCCGTCACGTGAGTCGGTGATGTTATAAATCTCGCCAACGGGCTGCGAGCTGTTCAGAAGGGTAAGCTCGCTGATGCCTGTCTCCATCAGGGCAAGGAACACCCTGTCCTTACTGAATCCCTTGCCGCTGCACAGGTAATAGGTCTTGCCTGCCTCGACGTCGGAAGTAGTCTTCTTGGAGAAGGTCACGCCATTGTCGGTGTAGCTGGCATAAGCAAACTGGGAAATCTGGGTAGCGTAATCCACGTCTGTACCCTCGGCATTGAGAGCCGAGTAGACATGCATTATCTGATCCTGCGACCACACCGTGAGGACTCCGCTCTCGGTGGGCGTAAACACGTAGTCGGCATTGACACCAAAGATGTTTGCCTCGGGGGTGTGCTTGCCGAGCTCCAGCGTCTGCCAGCCTTCCTGTGCCATGGCAGTGCCAAGGGTAAGCACCATTGCAAGCGTCATGGAAACACGAGCCATGAGACCTGCCGTCAAAGTAAGTACTTTTCTTTTCATACCTTGAATTTGTTTTGTTAAATGATAATTGTTGTTTGTCTCTCTCTGTTATTTGTATATTTAATAATGTATATTGGGCAGAGGACACTCACGCCGCGAGGCATTGGGTGTCCCCTACCCTATATGCTTGCCGGCTTGCGTCAGAACACCACCTTGCGGGTGAGCGTACCACGGGCGGTATTCGCCCTTACGAGCACTACCCCATTGTAGCCCTCTGCAGAAAGCACTACCTTGCCCTGGCCATTGCCCGACGACAGCATCGTTCCGTCCATCTGGTAAAGGGCGAGGCTAATGGCTCCGTCACCCTCGGCAGTAACCGTTCCGTCGACCACCGTCAGCCTGACGTCAGAGTCTGCGGATATGAGGTCGATGCCAGTAGGCAGAAGGTTGGCGAACGGCACTACGATGGCGTTGAGGAACGTACCTACATTACCATCTATCGCCATGAGCACCAGCTTGCCATGGTTGAAACTGGAGACGATGTCGGGATATGAGAGCGTCAGAGGCTGCGTGTACGACTTGCCAGCCTCCAGAGTCTGTGGGAAGCCTATGTTGGAACCTGTTATCTCACCCCAGTACGTGCGTGCCACGTCATTGTGGACGACGTCGTACGCCGTGGGCTGTCCGTACTTGCCACCCTTGCCCCAGTCTCCGAAGGCTGGGTCGGTAGCCATGTAGAATGTGTTGACCTGAACGTTGACTAAACTGTCCTCCAGGGCAACGGGGAAGATGTTGATGTACTGGTTCTTCATATTCAGTGCAGACTCGATGCGGATGCTCAGGTCGATCTTGCCTGTGTTCTCGTCATACGTAGCCTCGGGCACGCTGAGCCCGATATAAGTCGGCACGTCCATCTCCCTTGACACGGCATCCTGCCACAGGTTGTAGCCATTGGAGAAGACTACGTCTCCATCGTCGTTGGTGCCCATGGGCGACAATATCCATCCATTCCTCTGTATCATAGCGGAAGGAGCAGCCGTCAGCCCGAGCGAAAGCGAATAGGACTCGAGTGCGGTATTGCTGTATGGGTCGCCGTCGTAGGTGTGCAACGAGATGGGAATTATCCTGTCGCCGTGAATCTTCTCAAGATTCTCTATCGCAAGTATGCCCTGTGGGCAGTTGGGGCAAGTTGTGCCGGTGCATTCCTCGAGCACTACACGCTTGACAGGCTCGAAGGCAAGGTCCTGGATGCTGCCCTTCACCACATCCTGATAGGTGTCGAGCCTTACGGAAATGGTATAGGAATTGACCTCTCCCACCTGGAGTGGCAAAGGCTTGTCGAAGGCAAAGGGCACCTCGTCGTTTTTCCTGAGCGAGAGTCCGTCCTTGGCAAACGTGCCTATCGTATTGCCTTCGGCATCCTTCAGCATGAGCTCCACCTCGGTGTATGTGTCTACGTCGGAATTTATGGTCAGCTTGCCGGCTATGGCAATGCTCTCCTTGCCGACCACCTTCTGCGCGCTCGACAGCGAGAGAAGGTACTTCAGGTTGCGAATCACGCGGACATTGTCCACGAAGATCATGCTCTGGTTCTCGTTGTTGTTCCAGAAACAGATGTACACCTTCTTGCCCTTGTACTTGGCAAGGTCTATGGCCTGTGACTCCCATTCCCCTTCAAGGCCTTCCTCTGTCTCTCCTATGGTAGGCATGAAGGAATAGACATCACCCTCTGCCTTTATCTTCTCGATGACGGAGGAGGTGAGGAAGTTGAGGTTCTCGTCGTTCTCCCATATCACAACCTTGAGTTCGTCGTCCTTGTCATCATGGTACTTCTGTACGTCGAAGGTCAGGGTGCAGTACTCGTCTGGGACCAGAATCTGTGGAACCACCATCCAGTCGTCGCTCCTGCCGGCTGGATCGTACATGGAGTGGGATGCGGCACAGAGGTCCGTGGATTCTTCATACTCGCGCACCATGAGGTTCCATGGCGTATTGTCCTCGTCATAGTTCATCCCCTGCATTTCCTCGTTGGGCGTGTTGTGGTCTCCCTCATACAGCATGAAGTTGGCATACGACTGTGTCGGGTTGGAGAAATCCTCGCTGAAGATGGTCGCGTCGTCGGTGTTGATGGACCTCTCGTAGGTGCCTACGTAGTCGAGCACGACTTCTGCATTGGCTGTGGCAGAGGAGCCCGAAAGGTCCGTCAGCGAACCTGCTTCAAGCACCACCTTGTAACTTGCGCCGGCATACAGATACTGGGTGGCAGAAGGCATGAGGGCTACCGTCTTATTGTTGCTGGTACCCACGAGCACGCTGAGACGTGCCACGGTATGGTCGCCGTCAGTCGTTACCTCTACGAGCCTTGCCGACGCACTTGAGGTGGCTTGCACGTTGGTGTCAAAAGTGAGTACAGGGAAGAGGCTGGTGTTGTCCATCCTTGCCAGTTCGGAATTCTGCTCGGGGAAGCAAGAAACGACGGACACTGGCTTGTTGTCCCTGCCCTGGTAGGATATGGAAATCGTGCCATTGACCTTCGTGTCGTTGGCATCCAGGCAGATCGAGCCTTCTGGAATAACCACGGTATACTGCTCCCCCTCTGCCAGTTCCGTCTCGCGGAAGGTGACAACCACCGCATGGTCGTCAGTAGCCATGCGGGAAACAGACATGGAGTTGCGCACTACGCTGCCGTCCGACTTTTGCAGGACGGCACAGGTGGACGTGCCCAACACGCGTACCACATGGTTGAACCTTAGAGTGACCTTGCTGAGCCAGTGGAAGGCTGAACCTGCCATGGGGGAAGTCGAGAAATCCTGCAAGAGGTCGATGGACTTACATGCAGATCCCATGTCCTCGGGCATCCTCATCACGAAGCTCTCTCCCTGTGGCGATACCATAGACCCAAGTACGCGTCCGTCGGCAGAACCTGCCCAAAGCGTACCGGTATTGTCGAAGCCGGTCGACTTGTTGAAGTCTATTCCGTACCTCTGGCTCAAGACCATGGAGAAGGGATACCAGATTCCCTCACACAGCACCTTCCATTCGCGCAATGGAGTGTTAGAGGGGGAAGAGGCATATACCACCCCGTTGTCGTCCACGAAGCCTGCCCTCTGGTCGTAGTCCTCGGGCGAGTTGTAGTTGACGTATGTCTTGGTGCTCGTATCATAGATGGAGACATAGAGGTTGTCGTTGATGTCCCTCACCGTGGCAGCAACGTACCTTCCGCTGGGGCTCATGACGGGAGCACCCTCTACCATGAGGAAGTCAGATGGCGCATTGTTGCCTCCCTTGCCGAACTTGATGTACGAAGCCTCCGTGCGGTCGTACACGAACGCCGTGGGGAAGATGCTCTGGTTGCCGAAGATGACGATGTATCGTCCGTCTGCCGACACCTGGGTATACGTTTCCTGCTTGGAGGAATAGTCCTGGGGCATGGTGGGCAGTCCTGGCAGAAGCATGACTTTGCCGTTCTGTACGTCCCACATCACACCCGACGAGTTGGAGGCAAACACATTGAGCACGTTGTCCTCGCAGAAGCCCACTGCATAGCGTCCGTCTGGCGTGACGCTGTTGACGTAGGCCGAGTTCATGCCCGTAGGCATGGGCAACGCCTTCCATGTCTGGGTGGCTACATCGTATATGCCGGGCGTACCGAAGAAAGAACCATCGTCCGTGAACCTGCCATCGAAGGCTCCCACTGCCATTGTTCCGTCGTCGGTTATGTCGTTCACCACGTACTTGCCCTTGGCCTGAGCCATTGTCTCCGACGCCGTCTTGACGACGGTCTCCTGCTTTGTCTCGGTGTCGAGGATGCGTACCACACCATTCTTGCGCTGCTCCGTGAGTGCGCCATTCACGATTGCCCACTTTCCGTTGTCCGAGATAGTATGTACTATGGACATGTCGTCGTAGTTCTGCATCACGAAGGTGGGCTTGTCCGTCTGGGCGGACACCACGATGCTGAACAGACATAGGGCTATAAAAGTAAACCTTAGCTTCATCTGATTTCCTTTCTGTATATTTACAAGTTTGTCCTTTGCCAATTCCCGTCACTTGATTACCTTGGTGGTAAGTACCCTGCCGTCACGCAGCACTACCCTCTTCAGGAAGATGCCGCCTACGGGGGACTCTGTCCTCGTTCCTGCCAACGTATAGTAGGACACGGACGAGGCATCCTCGGCAGATATGCCCTCTATCCCCGATGGGTCGTAGACATAGTTTACCGTCACCGTAGGACCCGTGACTGCCACCTTGTACGTGGGGTTCATGTCCTCCTGCTGGCCTGTGGCTGTGCAGATGTTTGCCGTATAGGTAACGGTGGCAGTACCTTGTTCCTGGAAGAACCACTCTGCCTTGAGCGATGTGACGGAACCTGCCTTGAGGGCATTGACATTGATGATGCTACCCTTGCTGCTCAGGCGGGGATAGGTGGTGGCCCCGGTCTTGCTGTCCATGAGGCACGAGCCGAAGAAACAGATGCTGTGCTGCCCGCTGGGCAAGGCCTTGATGTCGTACGCCAACTGGACGCGACGACCATTGGCGCATACGTTCTTGACCCCGATGCCGCTGGATATGTACGGCTCGTCGAACTCGTCCGTTGGGTCTCCATGTACGGTGGTGACCGTGATGACTGCGCCATCTGCCACGACTCCGGTCTCCTCGCCATTCTCGTCGAGGTATACGAACTGGATGTCCTCTGCCGACTGTGCCATGAGCCTCGTGAAGCACAGAAGCATCATGACTGTAAGTGTGTAGATTTTCTTCATGTTGATATTCGTTTTGCTTATACCTTATTATATTATATATTGTCTCATCTATTGCCCGACACTATCCTGCCACCCTGTATGTAGGGATAGCGGTATGGCTTGCCGTCGGGGATAGGCCTGCCGTCCAGCCCGTATGAAGGTGCTTTCTCCCCATTGCGACCTTGCAGCGTGGCGATGCCGTCCGGCTCGGCACACGTGAAGGAGAAGGAGATGGTGCCGTCGGCATTCTGCGTAATGCCCGTTATGTCCTTGCGCATGTACATCGTCCCATCGGCTCCGGGATGAATCAGCGTGGCTGCCGGCGTGGACGTGGATGTCAGGGCATCGTTGCCTCCATAGGGATAGAGGTCGCCACGTACGTCTGCCTCCGTGCGCTGCCACGAATTGTCGGCGGCAAATATGGAGAAACGTTCCTTGGTGGTGTTGACATCGTTGGCATTCCATGCCTCGGCACTATAATCCACATGGCAGACGAGCAGCCCGGAGGCATACAGCCCTCTGTCGCATCCCACGCGCTGCCGGTTCTCGAGGATGTAGTATTCGTCGGGGTAGTCATCGTTGCGTACTATGTATGCCTCACCTCCATCGGACAGCGGACGCATGGCTTCTACCTGCGTCGTCTCGGTCAGTTCCGTCAGGGTCTTCCATCCGCAGAACATACGTTCGTATGCCGTATAGCCTGCCGGGAGGAATCCGCCCCCAAGGTAGTTGCCCATGTTCATCAGGTCCCATACGTAGGTACCATAGTGCAACGACGTTGCGCCGAAGGACGTACCCTTGTCGTACATGTCCGGCAAACCGAAGCAATGCGAGAACTCGTGGCAGATGGTGCCTATGCCGTCCAGCTGGCTGTTCTCGCCCAACTCGCAACTACAGGCAAACCTGTCGATGGTGACTCCGTCCATGTCGAAGGGCTTCTGGTCTGAACCTACCGCATTGAGCGTTCCCTCCTGCGGCCATATCAGGCCCGCGTCCTCCCCGTTGACGTTCTGCCCCTGCCCGGCGTAGAGGACGAAAAGCTGGTCGACGGTACCATCGCCGTCCCAGTCGTACTGCGAGAAGTCGACATCTGCATCTGCCTTCCTGCAGGCATCGTAGACGAACTTGCCGAGATGCGTGTCCAGCATCCCCGAGTCGTCCTGCCCGTAGTAGTTGTAGGGATTGCCCAACTTGTAGGGACCGACAACATCGAAGTTGAACTCAAACTGCCCGTCGCTCTGTGCCAGGAAATAGTCGTAGACACTTCCGTCAAACCCCACCTCTTCGTCGGTAAACCCGGGCTCGTTGGCAACGCGGTCATAGTATGCCTGCGGTTCACCTACCGTGAACGTCACGGCCGGCGTGTTGGTGGACGTACGCTTGGGGAACTCCACCAGGATGATGAGTCCACGCTTCTTGCCCACATACTGTGGAGCCCTACCCTGCCGTGCGGCATTTGCCTTGGCACGACGCATGGCGCCTGCGTCCTCAGCCTTGTTGCGGTCTACGGGAATGTAATGGCGGTTCTGCCCATCGGGCACATACGCCTTGCCATCGCTTGCCAGCCAGTAGTGGCAGTACTCGTCCCCCCGCAATTCTGCCTCTACCTGCGTGCCGTCCGCCAAGGTCAGCGTCCTGACCATGCCGGGCTTGGCTGGTACGGCGTAGGACGGCGCAATGCCGACTGTAAGGATTAGTATGGTGAATATGAGTCTCCTCATGTCTGTTCCTTCGTCCTTTTACCTTAGTTATCTTCTTATACCTTATTAAATATTATATAGGGACTTTACCCACATCGTCCTTGACTCACTCCGAGGGCTTGCCATTGGCGTGTGTGGGCAAGGCATCTGCTTTCTTTGCCTGCTGCACTCCGGCTGGCGTAAAGATGAATGCAACCACATCAAGGTTTCCAGCATTCCATCCTTCGTCCAGCGTGATGGTATATTGCTTGTCGAGCCTCTTGCCCTCGCCCAACTCCACGGGGTCGCCATCCCAGTCGGTGACGGAGGCTCGCAAAACATGGTTGTGCACGAAGTTTTTGTCATACCCTGTTTCCGTCTTCTGACTGCTGGTTATGCCGTCCTCTATTATCCACACCTGTAGGCGGGCATCCGCTATGTCCTGCGACGAGTATGCCTTCACGCCTATCGTGAGTTGGCGGCCAGCCTCGTCGTAGTCGTTGGACAGGGTAATGGCAATGGGAGTCTTCTGGGTAATCTGCTCGCTCACCATCTGTGCCCAGAGGTTGCAGTTGGATGTGGACCTTACCCTGTTGATGTAGCCGAATGGCTGTTCTTCTATCTTGCGCTGGTCGGCATAGTGCTCGCCAATGTCGTTGGTCAGTGGGCGGCGTTTACCTCCTGGGGTCTTTGCGAAGGGACCTCCGTATATTCCCACGGCCACGAGAGAGTCGCCATACAGGACTTGCAGTTTCTCTATCTCCCTCATGGCAGTGGGACAGTTGGAGCATTCCTGCCCCGTGAAGTCTTCAAGCAGGATGCTCCTCTGCGCCTGCATTATCCCTTCGTCGACGAAACGCTCTTCCTCGCCGACGTCGCTACACGACATGGCGGCAAGCAATGCCATCGTGCATGTTATTATGTTACGTGTCCTTGTCATCATCCTTGTGTCCTGTGTCAGAAGTTGAAATTGTAAGATATGGTAGCCCCCTTGCTGGCAGGAACATAGCGGCAGACACCGCCGGCACAGTTGTAACCCGCACGCGTACGTCCATAGCCTACCTGAAGCCTGTGCGCCCCCTGGCTGTAGGTGACGTAGCCCTGGTAGTAGTGGACGTCGGTCTGACCGCTGTTGTACATGTCGGCAATGGTGAACATGAAATGCGGCAGCATCGACAGTTCGAGCAGGCCGTATAGCCAGTCGCCGTCATCCTGCTTGGTATGCAGGTACTGCAGTTCGCCACGCAGCGTGAACCGCCTGTTGAAGCGATACTTGCCGTCAGCCACGAGTATGTTGCTGTGTATCATGCCTCCCTCTCCTTCCACTATGGTCTTGTTGTAGTGCTGGTTCATGTACATGAAGTTGAGGGTGAAGGCCTTCGAGAATCTCTTTGACAACTGGACGTTGATGTCCTGGTAGTACCTTTCGCCCATCTTCCAGAAGGCAGCCCCGTAGCCGTCTGTTCCCATGGTGGTATTGTCCACCCTCTCGTGGGCGTTGCGCTCCAAGCCGCGGACGTGCGAGAAGTTGAACTTGAGGTCCGTGCCATATTGCCCGCCCAGTGCCGTGCCTCGCTTGAACTTGTAGCCCAGTTCAGCCTGGAATGCCCATTCTCCGTTCGGCTGGGTGGCATAGGGGTACAATGCCGGAAGGGCGTAGGTATGGTCGAGGGTGAAGGCTGGCAGGTGGTTGATGAACGAGGACGTGCCAGAGACGTTCCTGTCGCTGCGGAACGACATGTTGTCGCTTCGCTTGGCTTGCAGCAGCACGCTCATGCCGCTGTGCGAGTAGGAGGTGGACAGCATAGCCACCGTTCCCTTACGGTAGATGTAGGGGTAATTCTTGTCGAAGGCAGGGTCGTCCGTCTTCCATGCGTACTCGGCAAGAACGTTGAAGTCCTGAACGGAAAGATTTGCCCTTACGTCGAAGGCGTTGACGCACTCGGGGACGTTGAGCCGCATCTTGTGGACCATGCCGTCGTCCATGGTGCTAAGCTTGGAGATGTCCCCCTTGTCCTTCTCATACTTGTTGACCCACGAGCCACCAAGAGTGAGGTACACGGGACGCGATGCCTGCCTCCACCATCGGTCGACGTTCAGCTCAAGGTCTGCCCCGTTTATCCAACTGTCGTTGAAGTGCCAATACCTGCGTTGCTTGCCCGTGACGAGTTTCAGTGCCACGCCCTTCACGGGGTGCAGGATGAGCCTGCCACCCATCAGGGAATTGTCCACTCCGAGGCTTCTCTCCTCGTACGTGCGCAGGATGAAGCCCGAGCCAAACTGTTCGTAGTAGGAACCCGCCGTAAGGTCGAACTTGTCATACTGCAACCGCGCATAGTAGTGCCTCGTGCCCCACCCCTTCATCTGACGCTCGAAGCCTGGCAAGGGTGGAAGCATGTACTCTACCCTGACACCAGCCTCAAGATGCCTGTACGTTGCACTGAGGTCGGCATAGGTGTTGGTCTTTGCCCAGTCTCCGTCCGTGGAGGCACCTATCGACTTGTCGTTCTGAGGGAAGAGGATGTCGCTCTGTATGGTTCCGTTTACGCGCAGCTTATCGTCGCCCTCGCCGGCACACCATGCCGATATGGCCATAAGGAGCGCCGGCATTGCGGCAAACAGCCTTCGTGTTTTTGAAATAGTCATCCGTTATTTTGTTGAAACAGCCTTGCCGGACTTACCCTTGCTTGGCTTGGCGGTCAGTTCCCTCACCTTCTCGATAAGTTCTTCCTCCGCACCATCTACATATCCGTTGTGCCTGTATACTATCTTGCCCTTTCCGTCCACTATCAAGGTATAGGGTATCGTCTGTATGCCGAATGCACGCTTCATGTCCCCGTTGGGGTCAAGCAGCACCTCGTACTCCCATCCGTGGTTGTCAACCAGGGGCTTCACCTTGTTCATGTTCTGTGCCTGGTCGATGGATATGGCCACCAGTTTGACACCCGTCTCCTCCTGCCAGTCCTCGTAGACATCGGCTATGGCATTGAGCTCGCGTATGCATGGCTTGCACCAGCTTGCGAAGAAGTCTACTATCATGGGCTTACCGCCATTGTTCAGGGTATCAGTCTTCACCGACTTGCCGTTGATGTCCTTCAATACTGCCGACGGTATCTGCGAATAGACATACGAATGGGAGGCGAATGCCAGAATCATAGTAAGTAGAATTTGTCTCATCATATTTTCTTGTAGTGTAA
>SFXD01000061.1 GCA_004559785.1 bacterium
GCCGCAACTGTCATACGAGGAAAATTTATGTTTCTCCCGAGGGAATTATTTTTCCCTCCCGTGGAAAAATGTTTTTCCTCACGTGGGAAATATAAATCATGAAATTATAGGAAAATCAATTTGTTGGGTGAGGAAAGAGGGAGGTCAGGATGTGTAAAAATATTTTCATGGCTTGTAATCCCTTATCGGCTTCCTTATGTAGGTAGATGCTGCTCGGGCAGGCATGTCCCCTAAGGCTTAACCTGCAGCCCATCTGCCTGGCCCATAGCGAGATGGTGTCGTTATAGTGCTCGTATGGTGGCATGAAGACTGGTGCGTTCTGCATGTCGATGCCGAAGGGGGCAAGCTGGGCATAGCTGAGGCGGACGTCACGACAGAACTCCTCGTGCGTGACTGTGGTGGAGTCGGGCCTTCCCCACGGCGACCTCGAAGTGGCACTTCGCCATGCCGAGGTCCATGTGGGTGTAGCCTCCTATCACTCAATCACTAACACCTAACACCTAATCACTAATCACTAATCACTATTACTTAATATTGCTGTCCGACAAACAATTAGTCATCTTTATATTGCTTTGTTGTTCAGTGTTTTATTGCAATATTTACTAAATTGGCTTTCAGCCCGTCTTTGACCACATTATTAGTTTTACTGGACAGCAATAATTACTTATTACTTAATCTGACGGCAAGTGCGTCTCCCTTCCTTGTTACGATGGCGATGCCGCCCTTGCCAAGTCCTCCGAACAGGATGCTTTCCATTAGCAGGGGCGTCAGGTGCCTGCTGATGGCCCTGTCCATTTCCCTTGCCCCGAACTGCTGGGTGAAACCCTTTTCGAGGAGGAATGCCCTTGCCTCACCTTCCAGCTGGAGCGTGATGCCCTTGGCGGAAAGTCGCTTAGATAGCTCACACAGTTTCTTGTCGAGGATGAGCCCGGCCATGGTCATGTCCATGGAGTTGAAGACGACCGTGCCAGAGAGGCGGTTGAGAAACTCGGGCTTGAAGGTCTTCTTCACCGTCGAGAGCATGGCTTCTCCCTGTGTCTGCCCTCCTGCAAAGCCTATGGCCGCCTGCGAAGCGTATTGCGCTCCGGCGTTTGAGGTCATGATGAGAATCACGTTGCGGAAGTCGGCCTTGCTGCCCCTGTTGTCGGTGAGGCTCGCATAGTCCATTACCTGGAGCAGGATGTTGTAGATGTCGGAGTGCGCCTTCTCTATCTCGTCCAGCAGCAGGACGCAGCTTGGGGTGTTGCGTATGGCATCGGTAAGCAGTCCGCCCTCCTCGTAGCCCACGTATCCGGCAGGCGAGCCGATGAGCTTGGATACGGTGTGCTTTTCCGTGTACTCGCTCATGTCGAAACGGACGAGGGGGATGCTAAGCTTGGCGGCAAGCACCTTGCACACCTCCGTCTTTCCTACTCCCGTGGGTCCCACGAAGAGCAGCGATGCCATGGGCTTGTCGGGTGCGGACAGGCCAGCCTTCGACATCAATACGGCGTTCGCCACCTGCCTTACGGCCTCGTCCTGCCCATATATTTCGGCAGATATGTCGGCAGCCAGTTGCCTTAGGTTCTCGTTGCTCGCTTCCGTGAGCATCTTTGCGTCGATGTGGCACGTCTCTGCCAGCACCTGCCTTATGGCCTCGACGCCTACCTTCTGGAACCTCCGTGCCTTGGGCTTGCCCTGCCTGTTCAGTAAAGGGCTTTGGTGCAGTATGGCTCCGGCCTCGTCGATGATGTCTATTGCCTTGTCTGGCAGGAACCTGTCATTGATGAGCCTCTTTGACTGTTCCACGGCATAGCGTATGGCTTCGGGTTCGTACTTCACGTTGTGGTGCTCCTCGTAGTGCCCGATGAGACCCGTGATGATGGCTATCGCCTCTTCCGCCGTAGGTTCCTTGACGTCAATCCTGGTAAACCTCCTGTCCAGGGCCTTGCGGCGTGCTATGGTCTTGTTGTAGTCCTGGTACGTGGTGGAACCTATTATTATTATGCTGCCCGTGTCGAGGTAGGGCTTCAGTAGCTCGCCGGCATTGATGGTGTTGTTGCCTCCTCCTGTGTCGGCGATGTTGTGAATCTCGTCGATGTAGAGTATGCCGTGCCTGCGGTTAACGCCCTCGAGCACGGCCTTCATCCTCTTCTCGAACTCGCCGTGGAAGCTGGCTCCTGCCACTATGTTGCTCATGTCGAGGGCATACACCTTCTTCCCTTGCAGCCATGCGGGAACCTCGCCCCTCTCGATCTTCTCCGTCAGTCCGTAGATTAGTTCTGTCTTGCCCACGCCCGGTTCGCCGACGAAGAGGGGGTTGTTCTTCTCCTTGCGGCACAGCACCCTTATGGCGCGGTCCATTTCGCCTGACCTGCCTATGATGCGGTGGTGTGTCCCGTAGGTGTCCGAGATGCACGTCACGAGGCTTTCCCATGGTTCGCGCTTGGTGCGTTCCTCCTTCCTTGCCTCCCTCTCGTCCTTTTCGCCCTGCTGTTGGCTGATGCCTCCCAGGGCACCCATCAGCTGGCCTGCATGTGCCATCATGCTGCTCAGCAGGTCGTCGCCGGATATCGCGCTCATGTTGATTCTCTTGCCGTTGATGATGGCTTCGGCGTGCAGGGCCCTGATGGGCTTGATGGCGATGCCACCTTCCAGTTCCTCCTCGACGTCCCTCTCAGCCCCTTCTTCCTCCTTGTCGTCGTCCAGGTCGTCGCTTTCGTCCTTGTCGTCCCGGCTGTCATCCTTGTCCTTGTCGTCGTCCCATTCCTCCACCCAGTCTTCCTCCGAGCCAGGCGAGTCGTTGTCCATGTAAATCTCGGTAAGCGAGTCGAGCCAGATGTCCGGGTCGTCGCCAAGGTGAGTGTCCAGTATGTGCCTTAGTACGGTTTCGTCCATCTCATAGCACAGCCTCAGTATGTCGGGTATGCCCAGTTGCTCGGCTTTGGCTTTGCTTCCCTGGTTGAGTACCTCCCAGTTGGTGTTGGCAAGGTCCGTCAGCCGCCTCAGCTCGTGTGAAGCCACCAGCCTGTATTCTTCCTTGCCGTCTATCCTGTCCATGCCGTCGTTGTAGTTGCTGAGGGAAAGGGAGATGCCTTCTGCGTTGAAGCCATGTTCCTTGCAGAAACTTACAAACTCCTTCTGCGCCGCTATGACGTACATCAGTTGCTCCGGAGTGACGAATTCGTATCTTTGCACCCTGGCTATCTGCAGGGTGTCGACGAGGGCCTCGTTGAGTCGTTTCGAACACTTGTCGGGTTCTATGTTGTATATGTTATTCTTCATGTCGTCTTCTGTATGCTTAGTTTCAGTGGGAATCCGTTTGCGCGTGCCGTCTCCGTGGCAAGGTCGGCCTTGCTGCGGGCTATGTCCTTGTAGTAGGTGCCGCATACGGCCGACCCCTCATGGTGTACCTTCAGCATGATTGCCTCGGCCTCTGCCTCGCCCTTGCGGAAGATACCCTTCAGTATGCCGACCACGAAGTCCATCGTGGTAACGTCGTCGTTGTGCATTACTACGTCGTAAAGGGGAGGTTCCACGAACCTGCATCCCGTCTGTCTGTGTAGGGTGTTGCCTGTCTGTTCCATTGTAGTGTGTCGGTTCACGAGTCCTTCTTCGGCATTATGAAGCACATCAGGATGTACAGCAATAGTCCCGGGAATCCTGCCGAGCAAAGTGAGAGCAGGCAGTAGCCTATCCTGACGAGTGTGGGGTCGAGCACGAAATATTCGGCTATGCCCCCGCATACTCCGGCTATCATTCTGTTGTCTGATTTCGTAAGTTTCTTGTCCATATATACTTAATCCCTAATCACTAACCCCTAACATTTAATCCCTATCCATGGTGTCAGGTGAGGCTGACGTCCGTTATCACCTGACTTCCCACATGTTCGTTCAGCTTGCGTGCCATCTCCCTGTGCATCATCAGCAGGTTCTGCCTCAGGGCAGGGCTTTTCAGCCTGACGTGCAGTATGCCGTTCCTTACGTACAGTTCGGAGGTGTACTTGGAGACGGCCTTGCCCATTACAGCCTCCCAAGCCTGCACGATGCGGTATTCCATCAGCGGAGTCTCCAGTCCCTCGCTCCTGAGGAAACGCATTAGGGCATCGCCAAGTGTAAGCGGTTTCTTCCTCAGCATGGTTCTATGTGCCCTCCCTGCACTTGCAGCAGCCTGTAGTCCCCCGTGCATGTCTCAAGGATTCGGTCGAGGTGCTTGCGGTTTGTGTCGGTGATGAAAATCTGTCCGAAGTCCTCTCCTCCCACGAGTTCTACTATCTGCTGTACCCTCGTGGAGTCGAGTTTGTCGAAGATGTCGTCCAGCAGCAGTATCGGCGAGGTCTTGCTGCCCGAGTGGTGCAAGAAGTCGTATTGCGCCAGCTTCATGGCCGTGAGGTAGGTCTTGCCCTGTCCCTGCGAACCCTCGCGCCTGATGGGATGTCCCTGCAGCGTCATCTCCATGTCGTCCCTGTGTATGCCGTGCAGCGTGTAGCCCACGGCATGCTCCCTGCCTCTCCATTCCTTCAGCTGTGGCAGCAGGCTTCCCCTTTGCAGGTGCGACACGTATTCGAGCCCTACCGCCTCCCTTCCGCATGAGATAGTCTCATGGAAGTGCCGGAAGACGGGCGTGAACCGTTCCACGTACTCCCTGCGCCTGCCGAACACGTAGTCCGCCTCGGCACTCATCTGCTCCTCCCACATCAGCATCAGGTCGTGGTCGGGTTCTTCCTCAGCCTTGAGCAGGGCGTTGCGTTGCTGCAGTGCCTTGTTGTACCGGGCGAGGCTTTCGATATAGGCACCGTCGTATTGTGCAATGGCAAGGTCCATGAACCTGCGTCTCTCCTCACTGCCGCCCGTGATCAGAGCCTGGTCGTCCGGCGAGACCATCACCACGGGTATCAGCCCTATGTGTCCCGACAGCCTCTTGTAAGGCTTGCAGCCTCGCCTCACAACCTTCTTCTGCCCGCGTTTCATCCCTATGTGTATGTCCTCGGGCGTACCGTCCTCGCGTTCGTACTTGCCCTGTAGAGCCATGATGTCCTCGCCGTGCGTCATTGCCATGGCGTCCGGACAGCCCGAGCAGCTGCGGCAAAGGCTTAGGTAATGGATGGCATCCAGCAGGTTGGTCTTGCCTTCGCCGTTCATCCCTACTAAGCAGTTTAGCTTGCCGGAGAAGTCCAGTTCGGCCTGCCTGATGTTCCTGTAATTTAGTATCGAGAGGTGATTCAGTTTCATTTGCATGCAAATTTACTGCTTTATCTTGTAATTCCTCCTACTTTCAGAAAAAATATGTGCCAAACATTTCATCTTGTGAGAAAAAATGCCTAATTTTGCAGTCCGTAACGTAAAAAACAAGCATAGGATATAACAATAAAACATACCAAAACGAAATGAGCAAGAAAAAGGTAAAGGCAGAGCACAACGAGTTCGACGAGACTCTGGCCGCCTCAGTGAGTTTTTACGAGAAGCACAAGAATGCCATTCTCTATGGAGGTGGTGCAGTACTGGCTATAGTCATAGCCTCTCTTCTGGTCCATCAGTTCTACGTCACGCCACGCAACAACCGTGCGGACGAGAGCATCTTTATGGCTCAGCAGCTGTTCGTCTCTGGAGACTACGACAAGGCTCTCAACGGACAGGGCGACACCCTCGGGTTCCTTGCCGTGGCAGACAGGTACAGTTCCACCAAGGCCGGTAATCTTGCACACCTGTATGCAGCAAAGTGCTATGCCGAGACGGAGAAATATCAGGAAGCCCTCGACGAGCTGAAGAAGTTCAGCACCTGTGGCGATGCCATGGTAAGTCCGGCCACCATAGCAATGCAGGGCAACCTCTATGCAGAGCTTGGCGACAACGAGAAGGCGGTCTCCCTGCTCGTGCAAGCAGCCAAGAAGGCCGACAACAACACGCTCAGCCCTTCCTACCTGATACAGGCAGGGCAGATATATGAGGCTCTCGGCAAGAACGACGACGCCCTCGGATGCTACAGGCAGATAAAGGAGAAGTACCAGAACAGCATGCAATACGCAGAGGCTGACAAGTACATCGAAAGGCTCTCCGGCAAGTAATGGCCATATAAAAGTAACGTAATTAATGGCATCAAGATTACATAATCTGTCCGACTACGACCTCAAGTCGGTTCCCTGTGCCAAGGGGCTGAAGGTGGGAATCGTAGTCAGCGAATGGAACGGCAAGATAACAGGCTCCCTATTGCAGGGAGCCTGTGATACTTTGCTCAGGCACGGCGTCGAGGACGACGACATCCTGGTACAGACCGTACCGGGAAGCTTCGAACTGGTTTTCGGTTCTGCCCAGATGGTGAAGAGCGGACTCGTAGATGCCGTCATAGCCATAGGATGCGTCATCAAGGGAGACACGCCGCACTTCGACTACATCTGCCAGGGCACGACACAGGGGCTGGCAGACCTGAACCGCAAGGGAGACATACCCGTCATATACGGGCTGCTCACCTGCAACACGATGGAGCAGGCAGAAGACCGCAGCGGCGGAATCCTTGGCAACAAGGGAGACGAGTGTGCCGTAACCGCCATAAAGATGGTGGACTACAAGAGGCAACTGCTCGCCAAGTCGAAACAGCAGGGGTAGCCCTCGTAAAGAGCCGCCGACGTGTAAAATACGACACCGGCTTGGGATTGTCCCAAGGACTGGGAATAGAGGAGGGGGGAAGCGCTAACCATAAGTGCTTCCCCCCTCCTCGATTCCTGTGCTCTCGCATGAATGCAAGTAGCTCTCTTTGCATGTGCCGTGGACAGCCGCAATCAGCATCTAATGAAATGAGGGTAAGCCTCCTCGCCATGGTGCGGTGAATACTCAAATCCCTCATGCGAGAATGCCTTCAGTTCCCCGGGCGTGGCAATCCGGTTCCGGAGAAAGAACCTCACCATTGCGCCACGGCACGCTTTTGCCCACACCGCCTGCATCCTTAGAGAACCGTCTGCCTGACGTACATAGAAGAGTGGATGGACGACATTGACCTCCTCCGTCACTCGTCTCCAGTCGAAGAGGTGCTCGTATTCCTCCGTGGAGAGGTGGACGAGGATGCCGTCATCAGCCTTGACGCTTTCAATGAGGACGTCGGTCAGCTTGTCTTTCCAGAACTGGCTGACGGGTTTGTCGTGAGTGGCTTCGAGTGTGACACAATGCTCCATTCTATAAGGAACTATAGCGTCCATTGGTCGAAGTAATCCATACAGAAAACATGTAATCCACACATGCTCCTGTGCAAATTCCATGGCATCACTCGAAAGTGTATTGGCTTTCAGGTGCTTGTACGCCTGCCCGTTGTAGGCAAGCATGGCAGGCATGGTATCTGCGCACGAAAACTCCTGATAGCGTTTCCAATTCTCTGCCGCCAGTTTACGGCTGCAATCCAGCTGACGTGCCAGCTCGTCGACATCCATCTGGGCCATCTCTGCAGCCAGACGGTCAGCCACGGACTGGAAGAGCGGGGTAGAGAGCGGTTCCCTGTTAGCCCTATCGTACATTATCTTAGCGTTGGCGAGCAGTATCTGCATGCTTACCTGCCCTTTGTCAGTTCCTCGGTGTCGAGGGCAATCATCAGTTCCTCGTCGGTAGGTATGCAGCAAACGGTAACCTTCGAGTCGTCTGCCGACAGGATGGCTTCCGTTGCACGGCAGGCACGGTTCTTGGCTTCGTCCATCTTTACGCCCATGAACTCCAGACCGCTGGTAGCACCTTCGCGTACTTCCCATTGGTTCTCGCCGGCACCTCCGGTAAACAGGATGATGTCAACGCCACCCATTGCTGCAGCGTATTCACCGATGTACTTCTTGATGCGGTAGGTGTACATCTCCTTGGCAAGGCGTGCCTTGTCGTTGCCATTGGCTATGCCTGCCAGGATGTCGCGGAAGTCGCTGCTCAGTTCGCTCACGCCAGCCAGTCCGCTTTGCTTGTTAAGCAGGTTGCTGATGCCCTTGGTGTCCAGTCCGAGCTTGTCCATGAGGAATGTAACTGCACCTGCATCGATGTCACCGCATCGGGTGCCCATGATGAGACCTTCGAGTGGGGTCAGTCCCATGGACGTGTCTACGCACTTGCCGTCCTTTACGGCTGCGATGCTTGCGCCGTTGCCTATGTGGCAGGTGATGATGCGCGTGCCGTCGGGCTTTATGCCAAGGAACTGGCACACGCGCTGGCTGACGTAGCGGTGGCTGGTGCCATGGAAACCATAGCGGCGCACGCCATACTTGACGTACAGCTCATGTGGCAGGGCATACATATAGGCATAGTCGGGCATGGTCTGGTGAAACGCCGTGTCGAATACGCCCACCTGTGGTATCTCGGGCAGCAGGGCCTTCACGGCCTCCACACCCTTGATGTTGGCTGGGTTGTGGAGTGGGGCAAGGTCGTTGCATGCGGCGAAAGCCTCCATCACCTCGGGGGTGAGCACTACGCTCTTGTTGAACTTCTCTCCTCCGTGTACCATGCGGTGGCCTACTGCATCCAGTTCCTTGAGGTCGCTCAATACTGCATAGTCACCTGTGGTCAGCACCTCGAATATCCATTGCACTCCTGCCGTGTGCTCCTCTACGGCACGCTCCATGCGGTGCTTCTCGCCATTTAGCTTTACCGTGATGAAACTGTCTGGCAAGCCTATCTTCTCTATTCCGCCACTCGTGATGACACTGTGGTCGCCCATGTCGTACAGGGCATACTTTATACTGCTGCTTCCGCAGTTGAGAACAAGTATCTTCATTACTTGGATAATGTTTTTTTATTTATGTAACGTATTCCCCCTGAAATCAGTATATGGCAGTAGCCATGTCCCCGATTCAAGGAAATAACACCATATATATATTAATAATGTTTATTCCGATGCTCGCTTTGCGTCCATTGCCTGACAGGCTGTGATGGCAACCATCTTGTAGATGTCGTCCACCGAGCAACCGCGGCTTAGGTCGTTTACGGGGCGTGCTATTCCCTGCAGGATGGGACCGATGGCATCTGCTCCGCCCAGCCTCTGCACCAGCTTGTAGCCTATGTTGCCCACCTCCAGGCATGGTGCCACCAGGACGTTGGCATGTCCAGCTATCTTGCTGCCCGGGCACTTCTTCTCTCCCACCGAGGGTACGAGAGCTGCATCGGCCTGCAGTTCGCCGTCAATCTGAAGGTTGGGGTCAAGTTCATGGGCCAGGCGCGTTGCCTCCACAACCTTGTCCACCACCTCGTGCTTTGCACTTCCCTTTGTGGAGAAACTCAGCATTGCCACGCGAGGCTCGGCAAAGCCCGCCACGCTCCTTGCCGTCTGAGCCGTGCACACGGCAATCTGTGCCAGCTGAGAGGCGTCGGGCATGGGCGTTACGGCCACGTCGCCTATTACCAGTACTCCGTCTTCTCCGTATTCCGGCTTGTCCGTTATCATCAGCATGGCACCGCTCACACAGTTTATGCCGGGAGCGCATTTGATAATCTGCAAGGCAGGGCGAAGCGTATCTCCCGTGGTGGACAATGCTCCCGATATCTGTCCGTCTGCATCTCCGTTCTTGATGATAAGGCAACCGAAATACAGCGGGTCCGTGACCTTCTTGCGAGCCTCCTCGATGGTCATGCCCTTCTTCTTGCGAAGTTCGTAGAGCAACTGTGCATAGTCCTCTGTCTTCTCGCTTGTGGCAGGGTCGATGATGACGGCCTTGCTGAGATGGGTGAGTCCAAGCCTTGCCCCAAGGGCATTGATTTCGTCAGGATTACCGATGAGGATGATTTCTGCCAGTTCGTCTGCCAGTGCCTTGTCGGCTGCTGTCAGGGTACGCTCCTCCAGGCTCTCGGGCAGTACGATGCGCTGCTTGTTGGCCTTGGCACGAGCGATGATGGATTCCATTAGTGTCATATATATTCTGTATATTTAAAATAAATGTTTTCTCCCTTTTATGGTTTGCGGCTTCTTGCAGCAGTATGTGCCATGTCGTTGTCAGAACCTACCCTTCATCAGGATTCGTTCCAAGTCCTCGGCAGACAGGTTTGCCCGCAGGCTGTCGTTGTATGCCACGCTGATTCCGCCTGTCTCTTCGCTCACCACTACTGCCAGGGCATCTGTCTCCTTGCTTATCCCCTTTGCTGCCCTGTGCCTCAGTCCGAACTCCTTGGGAATGTCCAGGTCGTGGCTGATGGGCAGTATGCATGCAGCCGCCGTAATCTTGCCGCCTGACACAATCATTGCACCGTCGTGAAGGGGGCTGTTCTTGAAGAATATGTTCTCTATCAGCCTTTGGCTGATCCTGGCCTCCACCAATTCGCCTGTCCTCACGAAGTCGGTTAGGGGCAGGTTGCCTTGCAGTACGATGAGGGCTCCCACCTTGTGCTTGCTCAAGCTCATGCACGCCATCACGATGGGGAATACGGTGCTCCTGTCGTGGACGAATTCCTCTTCCCCGTTACGTTTCTCCGACTTGAAGAAGCCAATGATGCGCTTTGCCTGTTCGCGTGCCCCTATCTTGTAGAAGAAGTGCCTTATCTCCTCCTGGAACAAAACGATGATGGCAAGTCCTCCCATGCTCACCAACTGGTCGAGGATGTTGCCCAGCAGCTTCATTTCCAATATCTTGCTGATGATAATCCATGAACTGATGAAGATTAGTATTCCGTAGAAGATGTTCACGGAACGGGACTGCTTCATCACCTTGTAGCTATAGAACAGGATTACCGCTACGAGGAATATGTCTATTATGTCCTTCAGTCCCAGCGTCAGCATGAAAGAATCTTTTTAACTATTTCCACCGTTTCCACTGCCTCTCTTACATCGTGAACCCTCAGTATCGAGGCTCCCTTCAGCAGGCTCATGGCATGCAATGCGGTAGTGCCGTTCAGGGCTTCGTCCGGGCTTGTCCCCAGCAGCCTGTATATCATCGACTTCCGGCTGACACCCACCAGCAATGGCAACCCCAGCACCTTGAGGTCTTCCATACGGTTCATCAACTCGTAGTTGTGGTCGAGGGTCTTGGCAAACCCAAAGCCAGGGTCGAGTATGATGTCCTTCACTCCCATCTCGTGCAGACGTTGTACCTTCGAGCCGAAGTAGACGAGCATCTCGCACATCAGGTCGTCGTACTGCGGATTGTCCTGCATGTTCTGCGGGTTACCCTTGATGTGCATCAGTATGTATGGGACTCCGAGTCTTGCGACTGTGTCAAACATCCTGTCGTCCAGTTCCCCGCCGCTAATGTCGTTCACTATTTGTACGCCATACTCCTCCACGCACATCCTTGCCACGTCTGCCCTGAACGTGTCGACGCTGACGATGGCATCCGGTGCCTCACGCCTCAGGATTCCCAGTCCGTGCCTCAGTCTCGACATCTCAGTCTCCACGGGCACGTCCGCCGCTCCCGGGCGGGTGCTGTAGGCCCCTATGTCTATCATGCTGCCTCCTTCTTGCAATACAGACCTTACTCGGGCGGCAATCTCCTCGTCACTCTGTTTGCGGCTCTTGCCATAGAAGGAGTCTGGCGTGACATTGAGGATTCCCATTACCTGTGGTTCGCCTAAATCAAGCAGTTTTCCGCCCACATTGATGGTGTATTGTACGAGTCCTTTCATCGGGATGATGTATTCTTGATACAAAGTTACAAATTATTTTTGCAATACGGGCAAAATATATCGGGAAAATACCATAACTTTGCGGTGTATTAATTCAAACGGACTCGTTTTGGTATATGGATATTGACAGATTATACGGGCTATACCTGCAACATCCCGTCGTGACTACGGACAGTAGGAATTGTCCTGCAGGTTCATTGTTCTTCGCCCTGAAGGGAACATCCTTCGACGGCAACGCCTACGCCGCTTCCGCCCTCGAAAAGGGTTGCTCGCATGCAGTGGTGGACAATCCACGCTATGCTGTCGATGGCAGGTACATCCTTGTCGGCGATGTACTTGATACCCTTCAGCAACTGGCCGCCTGCCACCGCAGGCATCTCAGCATACCTGTCCTGCAGATAACCGGCACCAACGGCAAGACAACCACCAAGGAACTGGTCAGTGCCGTGCTCTCCGCCAAGTACGAAACCTTGTATACGCAAGGCAACCTGAACAACCATATCGGCGTTCCTCTCACCTTGTTGAGGATTTCTCGGCAACATGAGTTTGCCGTAGTGGAGACAGGTGCCAACCATCCGGGTGAGATAGCCAGCCTATGCAGGATGGTGAAAGCAGACGCAGGACTCATCACCAACGTGGGACGGGCGCATCTCGAAGGCTTCGGCGGTTTCGAGGGCGTGAAGCGCACCAAGGGAGAACTGTACGACGACTTGCATAAACGCCATTGCAAAGTATTCCTCAATGCTTTTGACGACGACTTGCTTGGCATGGCAGCGGAAAGGGGATTCGTTATCGGACAAGATGCCATACAATATGTCGAGGGCAGGGTGGAGGACTGTGACCCATTCCTGACAGTGATGTGGAGGACGTCGGACGACGACCCTTGGTTCCACGTGAAGACTCACCTTATAGGTGCATACAATATATCCAACATAAGGGCTGCCATAACCGTAGGACTGCACTACGGAGTGTCGCCTTCTTCCATAAACGAAGCCATTTCCTCGTATCTGCCCACCAACAGCCGCAGCGAGTTCAGGGACACAGGCAACAACCATCTCATTGTGGATGCATACAATGCCAACCCTTCGAGCATGGCAGCTGCACTGGCTAACTTCGCTTTTGTCAAGGGAAGCCACAAGATGGTGATACTGGGCGACATGCGGGAATTGGGCGGTGAGAGCAGGACGGAACATCGCAAGGTGCTGGAGCAGTTGGCAAGTCAGGCCGACCTGGAGAGCGTTTGGCTCGTGGGAGAGGAGTTCATCAAGGCCTTGGCGGAAGTCCCGTTGCAGTCGGTAAGGGCTTTCTCCACCGTAGAGGAGGCAGAAGCTCTGTTGCGCGAGTCTCCGGTTTGCGGACGTACCATACTCGTCAAGGGGAGCAATGGCACTCGCCTGTACCGTCTGCCGGAAATGCTATAGGGGTGTTCTATAAATTAGCTTGAGACGATTATGGACCTATCACGCCACAGATGTTTATTTTTCATGATGGAGCGATGCGGGCATCGTGACTGAGTGA
>SFXD01000062.1 GCA_004559785.1 bacterium
CTCGACCAGATGCAGCGCTTCGGCAACCAGCAGAGGATGGCTGCTGCATGGCTCCGCGCCAACCGACCCTCTACGGAGAACGGCGACAAGGGTACCGAGCCTTACCAGCTCACGGCTCATGGCTCACGAATGTTAAATGTTAAAATGTTAAATCAACCTCTGTGGTACTGCACATAGCCCGAAGGGCTTGTTGTGCAAGGCTTTAGTAAGGATTTTCAGTATAAGACTCAACTTTCTCAAGTTAATCATGTTTGGTAATAAGCGTTCAATGAGTGGGCTGTTGCCCCTTCAGGGCGTGCTCAATACGCTCATTACCTGTTCTATATGGTACTTGCGAAACTTGAATTATTGTCAGGGACATATTTCCTTGCTTCTTTCAAGCAAGATCAAATCCATCGTGCTCACGTCAAATACAACACAATCCAGTTCTTTGCTCATACTAAAGCGTAGTACGTTGGGTACGGTTTTGAACCTATTGGCAACTCTGTATCGGACGAATTGAGAGAACGACCTAAACCGAATGAGGAGGTTCACAAGAAGCAGTCATGGATAGTAATGGCAAAACAATGGGACTATGTGATGGCAGAAAAAGAAATCCTCCCTACTGGAGGGAGGATTAATGCCGCTAAAGTTGCCGACGCTATTTGATGAGCATCTTCTGGTTTTTCCTGACCTTTCCCCTCTGCATCAGGGTAAGGTTGTAGATACCTTCGGGAAGGGAGGTTGTATTGATGGAGGCAGAGCCCTTGCCCCTCTGAACCTTTTCGCTGTGGAGCACCTTGCCAAGGGAATTTGTGAGGAGCAGGTTGCCGTTGGCATCAGCATCGTCCAGGTTCACGTCAATCCTATCCCCGTCGAGTGTGGCAAAGCGGTTGCTCCTGCGAACGGCGGCAACCTTGTCGAGGTCTCCCCCCTGCTTGTCGTAGCGGTAGAGGTAGTCGTAATACTCAGAAGAATTGTTACCATATAATCCAAGCTGGAAGAAAATGGTTCCTTCCAACAAAAAGACTTGAAGGTAGTCTTTTAACAATTCTCCAACAACAGGAATAGAGGCGAGTACCGTTCCGTTTTCAGAAACCACATTGATGGCAGTAGTCTTCATGCCCTTGCGGACGGTTCTGTACAATACGATGCCTTCAGTCGTCACCTCATCTACACGAACACCGTCTATTGTGGAATTCTCCTCCTGTACGGGAACAAGATATTCCCAAGCCTCATCGTCGTTAAAGAGAGTCTGGGTTGCATAGATGTCCACGTCCAGGTAGTTTCCTTCCGTGCCTGTACCAAAACAGGCAAATTCAAAACTAAGTGGCTTGAAATTTCCTCCCCAATCCTGTTCGTCACCCATGTTTGTCCAGACGGCATCTGCCTCGTCGTACAAAGGTTTGTAATCTACGTCGATTCTATATATGAAATTCCCTCTCAGGACGAAGTACTCTTCCGGGTAAGTCAAGCCAAGGAAAGTGGGCAGGTAAAAATTAGACTCGTTGCTTCTGCAACATGCTATCACGCCATTCTCTCCCGGCACGAAGTATGGCACGTATGCATCTGAACGGGTCTGGAAGTAGTTGTTCATGTAATTGGCAAAGTCTATGGACGACTTGATGGTAACGTCCTCTGAGATTTCTCCCCAGTAATTGTCATAACTATAAAGCTTCTCAGCACCTGTTGGTTTTACCACGGCACGCTCTGTGTGGGACGTACTATTACGATTCTCAAAGGGAATATCCAAGGTCTTGACCACGTTCGTCTGCGAGTCCATTATAGTTAGTTTTCCGTTTGGCTGCCCTCCCTCGGCAGACTCAGGTTCGGAGAGGACGGTAATGAATGGACTCTGGGAATAAGTGAACTTGCCTGGCACGATGCCACATTCAGCGTCGGAGGACTTGAAAACCAATTCCTGTGCTACGGAAGCTTGTGAAATCGCCAACAGGAAGGACGAAATGAGAAATGTAAACTTTTTCATAAGACGAAATTTTAGAGTTAGTGAATATATCTATTATACAATGAAAGGAGTCTTGCAGTCACGTCTTCTTCGCATTACTGCAGCAGCCAGCACAGTCATGAAAGGGCTGAGGTAGCAGAAGAAGGCATAAGGTGCGTATGCCAGGGTGGAAACGCCAAGAACCGACGACTGGGTCATACCGCACGTATTCCAAGGAATGAGTACGGACGTTACGGTGGTACCGTCCTCCACGGTACGGCTCAGCAGACGTGACTCATATCCACGTTTCCTATAGAGGTCGGAGAATATGTTGCTCGTAAGGATGATGGAGAGGTACTGGTCGGCTATGGCTACGTTGAAGAAGAAACCCGTTGCCGCGGTACATGCCACGGTGCTGACCAGCCCGCGCGCAAGACGCACGACGGAACGCATGATGCTCTCTATCATTCCTGCCACGGACATAGCAGACCCGAACAAGGCCGCACACAATATGAGCCATATAGTACCCATCATGCCACTCATGCCATGTGTAGCTACGAGACGGTTCAATTCCGGCACGCCCGTATCAAGCGACGTACTTCCGCTGACAACAATCATCGCACCTCGGAAACGCTGCATCCATCCCTCGTGGTCGGCACCTGCTATCTGGTCGAGCAGTTCGCCCTGTACCGCTGAAGCCGTGACAGTGGCAATCAGGGTTGCCATGAAAAGCACCACGACGGATGGAAGCCTCATGTAAATCATCACGCCTGTGATTACAGGCACCACCAACAGCCATGGGGAAAGTACGAAGGTAGAGGACAGACCTTTCTGCACGAGGTCCACCTGGTGCATGTCAACTCCACCTGTTCCAATACCCTTGGCAGCAAGGATGAGGAGGGTGATGGCGAAGGTAGGCACGGTAGTCCACAGCATATATCGTATATGGGTGAAGAGAGGCGTGCCCACCGTACTGGATGCCAGCACGGTAGTGTCTGAGAGGGGCGAAATCTTGTCGCCGAAGTATGCTCCAGAGACAATGGCTCCAGCCACCCAGCCCTGCTCTATCCCCATCGCCCCGCCAATGCCAATAAGGGCAACGCCTATTGTGGCTATGGTAGTCCACGAACTGCCCGTCATGACGCTGACGAGGGCGCATATCAAGCATGCGGAAAGCAGGAACCACGAGGGAGACATCATCTGGACTCCATAATATATGAGCGTAGGCACTACCCCACTCACCATCCACGAGCCACCCAGTGCTCCTATCAGTAGCAGGATGAAGATGGTGACTGAAAGGTCTCCCATCTTCCTGCCTATCTCGCGCTCGAAGTCGTCCCACACGATGTCCCTGCGTAGGAGACCGATGCCGACAGCGACAGCAGCAGCCACGATGAGGGCTATCTGCGATGCCCCTGCCAGCGTCTCGTCCCCGAAGACGCTAACCACAGCCGCAATGAGAGCGACAAGGACGAGCAGCGGGATGAAGGCTATGCCAAGACTGACGGGCTTACGCAACCTTGTTGAGTTTCTTGATGATTGAGAATATGAAGATGGCCGCTACGAGGCAGATGCACATCAGGGTTCCCCACACTATGGTAAGGTCCATACCCCACATGTGTCCGGGTATGCTGACGAGCTTGTTGCCGACGGCCGTTGCCACGAACCATCCTCCCATCATCATACCCTTGTATCGTGCCGGTGCCACCTTGGTGACGAACGATATGCCAATTGGGCTAAGGAGCAACTCGGCAAAGGTAAGGATGAGGTAGGTGTTGACCAAAAGCATCGGACCTACATCCGCATTGTGCGTGTGCAACTTGGGGTCGGCAGCCGGCAGGCCAATCGAGCTGAGCGTAAGCATAAGGTAGGCAGCTGCTGCAACGAGCATTCCCAGCCCTATCTTCACGGGAGCCTTAGGTTCCTTTCCCTTGCTTGCAAGCCATCCGAACAGAGCTATGCTGACGGGAGTGAGCATCACGACGAAGCAGGCATTGAACTGTTGGAATATGGGTGCGCTGACCTCTGTCACCACGTCTGGAGCGGGCACCATGTTGTACAGGAAGAAACCACCTGCCACAACCATAACGGCAGCCAGGACCTTTGCCATCATCTCCTTCGCCTGTGCCAATCCCAGTACGCCATAGACAATGAAGATGCATGCCAGGAGGTTGCGGACGTCGAACATCATGCTCTCCACGCCAGTAGACTTGGTGGCAGTATATTCGTCGGCAAACCACGTGAGGGTCAGGCCGTTCTGGTGGAAAGCCATCCAGAAGAATATCACCACGGCGAATACCAGGCATAGGCATACGATGCGCTCCTTTGAATCGCTCTCTACGGGCAAGGCATTCCCTGCGGTCTTCTGTACGCCATCCTTAGCCTTGCGTATATTTCCCGTGACGTGTGCAAAGGTACCCTTGCCTACATAATATATTATTATGGAAGCTATCACGCTGACGCATGCCACGGCAAAGGCAAAGTGGTACGAGTCAGCCTTGTTGTAGCCCAGCGACTGCTGAGCCCAGTCCATTACGGCTATGGCTGCCGTGGGGGCAAAGAGGGCTCCGAGGTTGATGGCCATGTAGAAGAGCGAGAATCCGCTGTCGCGCTTGTCCTGTAGCTCGGGAGTATTGTACAAGTCACCCACCATGACCTGAAGGTTGCCCTTGAAGAGTCCCGTACCGAGGGAAACAAGCAACAGACCTACGCACATTGCCACGAGCGCAGGATTGGCACCGCCCAAAGGTATGGACAGGATGAGGTAGCCGGCAAACATGATAAAGATGCCGATGACCACCATCTTGCTGTACCCGAACCTGTCGGCAAGCATGCCACCGAAGAGAGGCAGCAGGTATACTACGCTAAGGAACGTGGAGAAAGTCTCAGAGGCCCAGGCGGCATCAAAGCCAAAGTTGTCTCCAAGGAACAATACGAAAACGGCAAGCATGGTGTAATAACCGAAACGCTCGCCGGTATTGGCAAGCGCAAGGGTCCACAGTCCCTTTGGCTGCCCCTTGTAAGATAGCAACAGGAACCAGAACCAGACTACGAACAACCCAACGATGATGGGCGTTGAAAGCATTTCAAACATAATTGCAAATTGATTTATATTAAGTAATTTGGCACAAAGATAAGGAATTTTAACGAAACCCGAAACTAAAAGGCGAACTTTTAGTACCTTTGTACCACAAAATAGTGACACTCCCCATACAAGAGAGAAATTTAAGGGGAAATGCACGATTCAACGAACAAGACATTCACACAAAGACAAGAGAAGGAACATGAAAGGACTGACACCCAGAATCGTAAGTTGCATCAAGGGTTACGACAAAGAGACATTCGCCAAGGACCTGATGGCAGGCATAATAGTCGGCATCGTGGCACTACCACTCGCCATCGCCTTCGGCATAGCGTCGGGAGTAACGCCCGAGAAGGGCATCATCACAGCCATAGTGGCAGGTTTCATAATATCCCTGCTCGGCGGCACCAAGGTTCAGATTGGTGGTCCCACGGGGGCATTCATCGTCATCATCTACGGCATAGTCACCAATCCCGAGTACGGGCTGCAGGGCTTGCTGATAGCCACCATGCTTGCAGGAGTCATACTGGTAGCCCTTGGGGCATTCCGCCTTGGAGCCGTAATCAAGTTCATACCCTACCCCATCATCATAGGATTCACAGCAGGTATTGCCGTTACCATCTTCACCACGCAGATAGGCGACATACTTGGTCTGACGCAGGAGACCGTCTCGGCAGCCGGAGAGACGATAAGGGTTCCGCTCAAGACTCCAGGCGACTTCATAGGCAAGTGGATTTGCTATTTCCGCAACATAGGCACCTTCAACCCCTGGAACTTCGTGGTTGCCATGGGTAGCCTGCTCGTCATCATCTTCTCGCCCAAAGTGCTCTCCAAGGTAAAGGGACTCAACAAGATACCAGGTTCTCTTTACGGTATAATCCTTGGTACCGTGGCAGTAGCCCTGCTGAAGAACTACCTTGGGGCGGAAGGCATAGATACCATAGGAGACCGTTTCCAAATACAGGCGCAACTGCCTGAGATGGTAGTCCCAACCATAACTTTCGAGCTTATCCAGAAACTGATGCCGGTGGCTTTCACCATAGCAATACTGGGTGCCATCGAGAGCCTGCTCTCGGCTGCCGTGGCCGATGGAGTTATCAGCGACAGGCACGACTCTAACATGGAACTTGTGGCTCAGGGTGTAGCCAACATGGTGGCTCCGCTCTTCGGCGGCATTCCCGCCACAGGTGCCATAGCACGTACCATGACTAACATCAACAACGGCGGACGCACACCCGTAGCTGGCATCATACATGCCGTCGTATTGCTCCTCATCCTACTGGTACTCATGCCTTTGGCAAAGTACATTCCCATGGCTACCCTGGCTGCCGTACTGGTCATAGTAAGCTACAACATGAGTGGATGGCGCACCTTCCGCGGACTGCTCAAGAATCCAAAGAGCGACGTAACGGTACTGCTCATCACCTTCTTCCTGACCGTAATCTTCGACCTCACCATAGCCATAGAGATAGGACTCATCATAGCATGCGCCCTGTTCATCAAGCGCGTAATGGAGACGACGGAAATATCCGTCATCAAGGACGAGATTGACCCAAGCGACGAGGCAGACATGAACGTAGGCGATGAGCATCTCTCCATACCACAGGGATGCGCAGTCTACGAGATTAACGGTCCATACTTCTTCGGCATAGCCAACAAGTTCGACGACCTGATGGCATCCATGGACACAATGCAACGCCCCAGGGTACAGATAATACGCATGCGCAAGGTGCCTTTCATAGACTCCACGGGCATACACAACCTTGCCAACCTAATCGAGATGAACCACGAGAAGGACATCCACGTCATTCTCTCCGGCGTTACGCCCAAGGTACACAGCCAACTGGAGAAGGCAGGATTCTACGAAAAGATGAATCCCGACCACATCTGCCCGCACATCGACATAGCCCTAAGTAAGGCAAACGAGTTGCTCGCCAACGGGTGAAGAGTACAAGCCTGGCTCTGAACCCACGTTCCCACAACAGACGCTGCAAGCCCCTGATACAACAAAGCGTAGGTATAAAAAGGAGCAGGGAAAACAATCTTTTTCGCTCAAAAATTGCACACTTTCGACAAAAATGTGTATCTTTGCACCCGATTTTAGAGAATAAACGAGAGATATACATTATTATATATAATTAAAGCAATATATATGAGTTTGAAGATTGTTGTGCTTGCCAAGCAAGTACCCGACACACGCAACGTAGGTCCCGACGCAATGACACCCGAGGGAACCGTAAACCGTAGCGCCCTGCCTGCCATATTCAATCCCGAGGACTTGAATGCCCTGGAGCAGGCCTTGCGTCTGAAAGACGAGAATCCAGGCACCACAGTAACCATCATCACGATGGGTCCAGGCAGAGCTGCCGAAGTAATTCGCGAAGCCATGTACCGAGGGGCAGACGGTGGCTACCTGCTTACCGACCGTGCCTTTGCAGGAGCTGACACGCTCGCCACGAGCTATGCCCTGTCCACAGCTATCAAGCACGTACAGCCAGACGTTGACCTAATAATAGGAGGCCGCCAAGCCATAGACGGAGACACCGCACAGGTAGGCCCACAGGTGGCAGAGAAACTGGGACTGAACCAGATTACCTACACAGAGGAAATCTTGTCTTGCAAGGACGGCAAGATTACCGTCAAGAGGCACATAGACGGGGGCGTGGAGACCGTGGAGAGCCCATTGCCCTGCGTGCTTACCGTCAACGGCAGCGCAGCACCTTGCCGCCCAAGGAACGTGAAGTACGTAATGAAGTACAAGCGCGCCCTGGCTCCTATGGAACTCCCACAGGGACAGGGATTCGGCGACCTGCCATATTCCGGGCAGTACGAGAAGAAGCCTTACCTGAAGCTTGGCCAGCTAACCTGTGCCGACGTCAACGCCGACCTCAGCCAATGCGGACTGGCAGGTAGCCCGACAAAGGTAAAGAACGTAGAGAACATAGTCTTCAAGGCTAAGGAAAGCAAAGTATTAACAGGCAGCGACGAGGACATAGACTCGCTTGTGAAGGAACTCCTCGCCAGCCATACAATAGGATAAAGACATGGGTTCTGTATATGTATATTGCGAGCTTGAAGGCACCAAGGTAGCCGAGGTAAGCCAGGAACTGCTCACCAAGGGCAGGAAGTTGGCCAACACGCTGGGCGTAAGGCTGGAAGCTGTAGCTGCAGGCTACGGCATCACGGGAAATGTCGAGAGCCAGATTCTACCCTACGGCGTAGACAGGCTGCACATCTTCGACGCAGAGGGACTGGCTCCCTATACAAGCAAGCCCCATACGGCTGTACTGGTGGAACTGTTCCGCAGGGAAAAGCCTCAGATCTGCCTCATGGGTGCCGACGTCGTAGGACGCGACCTGGGTCCACGCGTGTCCTCTGCCCTGCACAGCGGACTCACAGCCGACTGCACAGCCTTGGAGATAGGACCACACGACGACAAGAAACTGGGCAAGCACTACGATAACCTGCTCTACCAGATTCGCCCCGCATTCGGTGGAAACATCGTGGCTACCATCGTAAACCCCGAAAACCGCCCACAGATGGCTACCGTACGAAGCGGTGTGATGAAGGCCGAGATACTCGACCCAGCATACCCAGGCGAAGTAGTAGTGGAGGACGTAGCACAATTCGTACCCGACACAGAGTACGTGACACGTGTCCTCGACCGCCACGTGGAGGCTGCCAAGAACAACCTGAAGGGCGCACCCATCATCGTGGCAGGCGGCTACGGCGTAGGCTCAAGGGAAGGTTTCGACCAACTCCGCGAACTGGCACGTGTACTACATGCCGAGGTCGGCGCAAGCCGTGCCGCCGTTGACGCAGGATTCTGCGAGCACGACCTTCAGATTGGCCAGACCGGCGTGACGGTACGCCCTAAGGTGTACATAGCATGCGGCATCAGCGGAGCCATACAGCATGTGGCAGGCATGAAGGAGAGCGGCATCATCATCAGCATCAACAGCGACGAGAACGCACCCATCAACCAGATTGCCGACTATGTCATCAACGGCACCGTGGAGGAAGTCGTGCCGAAACTGATAAAGTATTACAAACAGAATAGCAAGTAAGCAAAATGGCAAATTTTTATACTGACGTTCCAGAGATTAAGTTCGAACTGGAGAACAATCCACTCATGCAACGCATCGTGGAACTGAAAGAGCGCGGCTACGAGGACAAGGACACATACGACGAGGCTCCGCAGGACTACCCCGATGCCATGGACAGCTACGACAGGGTACTCGACGTGGTGGGAGACATCACAGCCAACATCGTAGCCCCCAACGCAGAAGACGTGGATGCAGAAGGCCCACACTGCGAGGGTGGACGCGTACGCTATGCGAGCAAGACATACGAGAACCTCGACGCCATGACCAAGGCAGGACTCAACGGCATGACGATGCCACGCCGCTACGGCGGACTCAACCTGCCAGTCACGGTATATACCGCAGCCAACGAAATCGTGAGCTCGGGAGATGCCGGATTCGAGAACATATGGTCGCTCCAAGACTGCATCGAGACCCTCTTCTGCTTCGGAAACGAGGAACAGAGACGCAAATACATCCCACGCGTATGCGCAGGTGAGACAATGTCTATGGACTTGACGGAGCCCGACGCTGGTTCCGACCTCCAGAGCGTAATGCTGAAGGCCACCTATGACGAGGAGAACTCCTGCTGGAGGCTGAACGGAAGCAAACGCTTTATAACAAACGGAGACTCTGACATCCACCTCGTGCTGGCACGCTCGGAGGCCGGCACGCGCGACGGACGCGGGCTCTCGATGTTCATCTACGACAAGCGAGACGGAGGAGTCGACGTACGCCGCATAGAGAACAAGCTCGGCATACATGGCAGCCCAACCTGCGAACTGGTATACAAGAACGCAAAGTGCGAGCTCTGTGGCGACCGCAAGCTGGGTCTCATCAAGTACGTGATGTCGCTCATGAACGGTGCACGTCTCGGCATCGCCGCACAGAGCGTCGGCCTGTCGCAGGCTGCATACAACGAGGCTCTGGCATACGCCAGGGACCGCAAGCAGTTTGGCAAGGCGATTATCGAGTTCCCCGCCGTGGCAGAGATGATAGCCAACATCAAGGCAAAGCTCGATGCTGGTCGCGCACTACTCTACCAGACGGCACGCTACGTGGACATCTACAAGGCTTTGGAGGACATTGCACGCGAGCGCAAGCTGACACCTGAGGAAAGGCAGGAACTGAAGAAGTACTCGAAGCTGGCAGATGCCTTCACCCCCCTTGCAAAGGGAATGAACAGCGAGTATGCCAACCAGAACGGCTACGACTGCATACAGGTACACGGAGGTTCCGGATTCATGCTGGAATACGCCTGCCAGCGCATCTACCGCGACGCACGCATCACATCCATCTACGAGGGTACTACCCAGCTGCAGACCGTGGCAGCCATCCGCTACGTGACCAACGGCTTCTACGCCTCGGTCATCGCCGACTACGAGTCTGTCCCATGCGCACCACAGTACGAGGCGTTCATGGCACGCATCAAGGCGATGGCCGGGAAGTTCAACGAGTATACCGCTGCCGTCAGGGAGACTGCCGACCAGGACTTCCATGACATCTGCGCACGCCACCTCTACGAGATGGCAGCCGACGTCATCATGTGCCACCTATTGCTACAGAACGCCAGCCAGGCTCCCGAGCTCTTCGGACGCAGCCTCCAGGTGTACGTCAACCATGCAGAGGCAGAGATTGCCAAGCATGCAGGATGGATTGGCAGCATGAGCGTGGAGCAACTGGACAGCTACCGCCAGAAGTAGTTCCATCCGTCAGAAGCACATTCCGAAAAGGAGAAGCATACATATTCCCCGTCAGATTTCGTTCTGGCGGGGAATATTGTTTTTCGTAAGGGAAGGTGGTGTGTAAGTGACATAAGGGCTGCCAAACTCGGTTTTCCCCTGGTTTTCCCCTTACCATCCCGTTAGGCTCCCCTTAGGCAGGGTAACGGAAACTAAAGGGGGGCGAATCAAAATGTATCTTGGCAAGTCCGCCCAATGACGGCTCGCCTACGAAAGCAGCCACCCAAAAGTCAAGGATTGGACACATATTTCCTGCCACGGGAAATGAAGATGCCCTTGCCCTGCGAGGCAGGACGGCCCGAGAGGTCGTATGCAGGTTCCGTAGACAAAGGCTGGTCTGCAAGGACTCCCCTGACGTCGTCGCCCAAAGAGACGTTGCATCCTGCACTCCACTCCCCGGCTATGTCCCCCACCATGGCACGCACACGGAAGACACAGTTGCGTGAGGATGTCGATACCGGTATATAGAGGCGCGTGCCCTCCGTCTGGTACACCACCAGCACGGGAGTGGGTATGGGGTCGGAATAGGCTGCAGCATCGTCGGAGGAATCCGCCTCCTCGGTAACGGCATCCGATGGTGCCAGGTCGCTACTCTCCCTGACCTCTACCTCATACGAGTCGGCACCTGCGACGGCATTCCATGTGGCTGTGAATCCCTGAGGGGTGATGTCCTCGGCGGCAAGTCCCTCCGGCACTCCCACGAAGGCTCCTCCATCGAAAAGGAAAGAAATCAAGCCATCTGCCGATTCGGAGATCTGCGTAATGGGATGCCCCATGAAATAGGTGCCATTTGCATTCTTGTTGTATAGCTTGGCAGCAGGGGAAGACGTGTCGGTCAGCTCGTCATTCCCATTCGGCCCGGGCCACGTGTCGCCTGAAAGGTTTTGGGAGGACAACTTACCATCGGCTGGGATGATGGTCATTCGCTGGTGCGTGGAAACATTGTTGACGGTATTGTTTGTCCAGGCAGAGGCATCGAAATCTACGTGGATCACGAGCAGGCCATGGCCGGGCGAATAGGTCCACCACCCCTCGTTCTGCCTGTTCTCGAGCAAGTAGTACTCGCTTGGCTTGCCACTGTTGCGTACCATATAGGCAACAGGTTCGCTGGAGAGTGGCGGCATGTCGGCAATGGTTACGGGGTCTGTCAGTTCGATGGGCTTGAGCCATCCACAGTACATGCGCTCGTAACTGGTATATGGGGATGGGCAAGTGCTGTCGTAATTAGGTCCGAGATAGCACCCCAAGTCCATAAGGTCCCAGAAGTCCATGCCGAAGTTATACCCTGTTGTGTCGTACATGTCGGGGATGCTGAGGCAATGGCTGAACTCGTGGCAAGCCGTGCCTATGCCGTCGATGTTCGTGCCTCTATACCCGGAAAGCTCACACGAGCAGGCGTAGGTGTCCACCTTTACGCCATCGAGGGTGAGTGCCCCTGGGCCGTCTCCGTCGTACTTGGCATAGGAAAGCTGGTATTCGTGTGGCCATATCGTATACGAGATGTCTGACTGCGACTCGCCATAGCCTGCATATATGACGAATACCTGGTCTACGTAGCCATCGTCGTCCCAGTCGTAATCGGCAAAGTCCACGTACGGGTCGGCAAGCCTGACAGCCTCTGCCACCATCTCTGCGGCATATTTGTCGTTTCCGTTTGAATCGTTGGCACCATAATATTTAATTGACTTGCTGAGCACTACGGGACCTACGACGTCGAAGGTCAGGTCGAACAGCCCGTAGCTGGAGTCCAGGAAGTAGTCGTGTACCGACCCGTGCATGCCAAACCGATTGAAGCCTACCTCGTTGAAGAATCCCTGATAGTCCTCGTTGGTATATACCATGCTCTTGTCGCTATACGATGCAAGTATCACGATGCCCTTCCTGGAACCTGAGATGGGATTCTCTTCCGCTCCCCACCTGGACTTGCGCCCGACCTTCCTTGCCATGCGGAGGGAGTTCCTCTGTGCGAGCCTTGCAGACCTCCTTGCCTGGATGTCGGCGAGCATCACCTCGTGGGAAATGCCAAGCGAGTCCGTTACGTAGGCACGACCTATGCCGTCCGTATAATAGTGCGCGTATTCGTCCCCCCTAAACTGAGCTTCGACGTGAGAGCCGTCTGCAAGGGTGAGCATCTTCTTCACAGGCCTTGCAGGCACAGCAAGGATACCCAGGCATACGCTTGCGGCAAATAATGTAGAAGCTATTCTCTTCATATCCATTCGCAGTTGTTTGCTTCCCGAATTATCGTACGGGGTGTTCTATAAATTAGTTTTAAGTTCTTCCCCGGGGAGTCTATGTTATCCTTGGACGCTTATGCTCTCTCACTTGCATCTGTCTCTTTTTCACTCAGTCACGATGCCCGCATCGCTCCATCATGAAAAATAAACAT
>SFXD01000063.1 GCA_004559785.1 bacterium
TGACAGGTATGAGGCAGGTCACCGTCTGATGACCTGCCATTGATGTTTAATGACACAGAGACAAACGCATATTAATGAGCAACACGGAAGAAGAACTGCCCATAGAGGAGAGGCTTGCAAGGGCAAGAAAGAAGAGAGAAAGATTCCAGTACGGAGGGAAGTTGCGCACTTTGCTGAATGCAGCATTCCTCATACTGTCGGCAATAGGACTGGCTGTCTATTTCCACACCACTCCGCGCGATTTCGACGGCATATACGTCATTGCCTTCGCCATGCTGTTCAAGATAACGGACTTCGTACTGAGAGTACTCTACTAACCCACCACCAGACTGACAATGAGAGAAATGATGATGCGAACCTTGTGTGCCATGGCTGCATGTACACTGCTGGCACTTACAGCGCAGGCACAGGTAAGACGGACGCAAGACAGACAAGTCGGCGAGGACTTCGACGGGAGTGCAACTGAACGAGACAACGGTTACATACAGGACGGGGACGGTACCACATGGGGAAGGGACAGCACCAAGCACAAGAAGAGCAAGCCAATACCCATCGGACAATTCCAATGGGTGTTAGAACCAAGGCTTGGAACCGTAATTGACGCAGAAAACAACGATACCGTCGTACACAATTTCCAGAATTGGAACAATACCGACGGATACAGGGGCAACTACAGCTACCTGGGCAACATAGGCTCGCCGCGATTCAACAGGCTGTACATGGAGAGAGAACGTACGGACGACTTCCTGCTACTTGAACCATTCAGCTACTTCAGGGGCGGACTGAGCGACTTCAGGTTTACAAATACGCTAAGCCCCATCACCAACCTCGCCTACCATTCCTGCGGCAACAAGCAGAACGGTGAGGATAGGATAAGGGCTTATTTCGCCACCAACATCAACCACGTCTCAGGCATTGGATTGAAATGCGACTACCTATATGGCAGAGGTTACTATACGAATTCAGCCAACAGTATCTTCGGCATCACTGGATACGGTTACTACAGGGGAGAGAAATACGACCTCCACGCATACCTCAATACCAACCACGCCAAGATGTACGAGAACGGAGGTATAGAGAACGACTACTACATAGAGCATCCTGAAACATTCCCACAGAGCTACAGCTCGACGGAGATTCCCGTGATGCTTTCCGAAACGTGGAACAGGAACAACGAACAGAACCTCTACCTCACGCATAGGTACAACATCGGGTATCACAAGGAAATAGTGCTGCCAGACTCGCTCAAGCCCCAGCCACCATCGCATAACGAACTGCTGGAGGCTCTCTCCGACTCCATACGCCAGGCTCTGCGAGCGGATTCCACGGCAAGGGCTCTCGCCATCGACTCGCTCATGGAACAATGGAAGGCTCAGCAGGTGACGCCTATGGAGTTCATACCTGTAGCAGGCATCAGCCATACGTTCCAGTTGCAGAACCTGGTCCATGCATACATCGGACGCTCCGACCCCGGAACGTACTACACCAACCACTATTTCGGGGACAAGGCAAACGTGTACGACAGGACAAGAGCCATGAGCATACGCAACACCCTGGGGCTCTCGCTTAGGGAGGGATTCAATAAATGGGCACAGATGGGCATTTCCCTATTTGCCACACACAGGCTAAGGACTTACGACCTGCTGCAAGACGATTCGCTGAGCCACAGGTACAACGAGCACGACATATCCGTGGGTGGAGTAATCTCGCGCACACAGGGCAAGTTGTTCCACTTCAACGTAGACGGAGAACTGTGGCTTGCAGGACCCAAGCTGGGAGACTTCCGCATTGACGGCAAGGCTCAGTTCGACTTTCCTCTCGGCAAACGCGACAGCATGGTACTTGAGGCACATGCCAACATAGCTACCGAGAAGCCTGACTTCTTCTTCAGGCACTACCACTCTCAGTTTGCATGGTGGGACAATGGCGACCTCAGCAAGGAGATGCGCACCAGGGCAGAAGGCTCAGTAAGGCTGAAGCATCTTGGAACAAGGCTGAAGGTAGGTTTCGAGAATGTGTCCCACTACACGCACTTCGCCATGGTGAAGACAAGGGTTAATACGGAGAATGCTGCATCCAACCTCCCCACGGACTTCTCAAACGCCGTAGAGGTAAGGCAGACGGCTGGTAGCGTACAGGTATTCAGCGCAGCCATAGCTCAGGACTTCAAGCTTGGACCCGTGCATTGGGAGAACGAGGTGACATACCAGAAGTCCTCGTCCGAGAGTGTCCTGCCACTGCCAGCACTCAACGTCTACACCAACCTCTACCTACTCTTCAGGGTGGCAAAGGTCCTAAGGGTTCAGCTTGGAGGCGACATGCGCTACTTCACCTCGTACTATGCGCCTGAATGGACTCCGTGCATACAGCAGTTCGCAGTACAGGATGACTCAAGCGAGAAGTTGAAGATTGGCAACTATCCCGTGATAAACGTCTATGCAAACCTGCACATCAAGCATTGCCGCCTCTACGTGGCTGTCAACCATGTCAATGCAGGCACGGGACGCTCGTACCAGAGTCCGCACTATCCCCTAAACCCCTTCACCATCCACTTCGGAGTCAGCTGGAACTTTTTCAACTAAGCTTCCCCAAAGTAGGCAACGGGAATGGCGCGATATGTGAACAGCCACCAGATATACAGAAAGCCCCAGCACCCATGCGACAAAGACAACGAGTGGATATGCTACTGGCAGACTTAGGGCATCCCCACTCTGATACGACACGTATGCCTCATAACCTGCCGTACATACCACGGCAAAAGGAAGGAAGCCAATGAGGGAGATGCTCAGTATTGACATGGCACGCAGCAGCGAGAAGGAGAAATACATGGCATAATGGTCGATTCCCTTACGAAGGCATCCCATGCACTCGGAAAGCGGACGGTCGGTATAACTCATTTCCATGAATACCGCATCAAGAGGGACTGACAGCATGGCCGACACTACCACCACGCCCACTATCCACCATGCGCTGACGGAATATAGCAGCCATGCGAGGACAGCACCAACAACAAGTAGCACCACGATAAGGTAAAAGAAGAAGCCAGGCACGCTGCGAAGCGAATTTTTCCACACCTCATGCCTTGTTGACTGAAGAGTCAGGCGTGGCAGCGAACCAGTTTCTGTCCACTTCCGCATCAATGTGTCGGACTGCCCTATGAACATCAATATAAAAGGTATGGGCAACAGAACCGCAAGCAACATAGAAGGCCACATATAGCGCATTGACGCACCCATCCCCTTCAAGGCAGTGGATACGCCCAAGGAAAAATTCCTTGCATACGACCTATACTGACATATCTCGATTGAATTCTCTTTTACCTGTTCCATAATATTTTTTTGTTTTTGCAATACAAAGATACGGATAAAAAGCGTATCTTTGCAAAAGGAACGCAAAAAATTATCAGTCTTATGGCAATATATAGGGAAATCAGGTGGGGCTTCATTGGATGTGGGGAGGTCACGGAGAAAAAAAGCGGACCCGCCTTTGCCCTTATCCCTGGTTCGAAAGTCCAAGCCGTGATGAGCCGCAGCAAGGACAAGGCACAGTCGTATGCCGAAAGGCATCACATAGAGAGATGGTATACGGATGCGCAGCAACTGATAGACGACCCTATGGTAAACGCCGTGTACATTGCCACTCCACCCTCATCACATGCCACATACGCAATAATGTCGATGAAAAGCGGTAAGCCTGTATATGTGGAAAAGCCTCTGGCAAGCAGCTATGCCGACTGCCAGCGTATCAACAGGGTCAGCGAACAGACACACGTGCCATGCTTCGTGGCATACTACAGGCGATGCCTGCCTTACTTCCAGAAGGTAAGGCAACTCGTATCGGAGGGAGCAATAGGCAACGTCATAAACGTCCAGGTAAGGTTCGCCTGCCCTCCACGTGACCTCGACTACAACAGCACCAACCTGCCTTGGAGAGTGCAGAGGGACATAGCCGGGGGAGGATATTTCTATGACCTTGCTCCACACCAGATAGACTTGCTACAGGAACTGTTCGGCCCCATCGTAAAGGCAAACGGGTTCAGCACAAACCGCGGAGGACTATATCAGACGGAGGACTCCGTGAGTGCGGCATTCCAGTTCCACGATGGCTTGCCAGGCAGCGGCTCGTGGTGCTTTGTCAGTCACGAGAGTGCAAAGACCGACCGCATAGAACTCATAGGCGACCGCGGACAGATATGTTTCTCCGTTTTCACCTACGAGCCGATTGCCATACACAACAGCAATGGTCGCACGGAAATTGTCGTCGACAATCCAGAGCACGTACAAATGCCACTAATCCAACAGGTGGTAGGCCATTTGCAACAACAGGGAGTATGTACTGCCGACAGCATCAGCGCAACAGGAGTCAACTGGGTGATGGACCGCATACTCGGCAAAATCTGATGGCAGGGTATATGCCCTATGCTACTTGATTAACGAATACATTATAATATATATATGATAAAGGATGTAAGCCACATATTCTTGGACTTCGACGACACCCTCTACGATACGAGAGGCAATGCCGACATAGCCCTGAGAGAACTGTTCGACCATTTCCACCTCAGCAAGCATTTCGACAGTTTCCAAGATTTCCGCATTCCATATTGGGAGACAAACGTCGCCCTGTGGAAGGAGTATGCTGCCGGACACATCAAGAGAGACTACCTCATCCTGGAGAGATTTCGCAAGCCCCTGTCATGCGGCAAGGGCATTACCCCAACTCCTGAGTTCTGCCTCCGGCTTAGCGACTACTTCCTCGAACGCTGTTCCACCAAGACAGGAATAGTGGACGGCGCACGCCAGTTGCTCGACTACCTCAAGGGCAAGGGGTATTCTCTGACTATATGCAGCAACGGGTTCCATGAAGTACAGTATAGCAAGCTCAAGGCATGCGGACTGTACCCATACTTCTCCCATATCATACTCAGCGAAGATGCAGGAGCCAACAAACCCAGCCCGGTCTTCTTCGACTATGCCATGAGCAAGACGGGAGCGGCGAAGGAACGAACCGTAATGGTTGGCGACAACATCCAGACGGACATTGCAGGCGCAATGCAATACGGACTGCGCACAATATACTTCGACAGGCAGTGGGACGAGCCATCCGACATCGAGCCTGACTACAGGGTACTACGCCTGATGGATATCTGCGACATATTGTAAACCCCACGTCCCCCCTCCCTGGCATTACGCCCAAGGCATGGTTAATGCAAGAGGGGAAGTAACCAAGCACAAAGAACCAAAACCGAGAATCAAAAACCAAAACATACACAGATATGGGAAATAAAAAGAATGGACGCCTTCGCAAGAAGGATATCGAACCAATGGTAATGAACCTGTTCGACAACAACCCCGACACCACCTTCGACCTCAAGACCATCTACAGGGAACTCGGTCTGAACACACACCCGGGGAAGATGCTTCTCATGGACATACTCGACTCGCTCCTCATGGACGACTACATAAGGGAAAGCCCCAGATTCTCGTACACCCTGAATACGCCAATGCAAGTGATGGAAGGGACTTTCCACCGCAAGGCAAACGGCAAGAACACATTCTCGCCCGACAATTCGGAAATACCAATCCTCGTAGCCGAACGCAACAGCATGCACGCCATGGATGGCGACAGGGTAAGGGTCACCATGCTTGCAAGGAGAAAAGGACACCTACGCGAGGCTGCCGTGACAGATATCATCAAGCGTAGCGACAAATGCTTCGTCGGCACGCTGCAGGTGAGGAAGAACTATGCCTACCTGCTTACCGAAGACCGAACCCTCGCCACCGACATCATCATACCGAAGGAATACATGCGGAAAGGCAAGAACGGGGACAAGGCCGTGGTGAAAGTCATAGAATGGGAAGACGGCGAGAAGAACCCCGTTGGAAAGGTGGTAGACATACTCGGGGTGGCTGGCGAGAACAATGCAGAGATGCACGCCATACTTGCCGAGTACGGATTGCCATACACATACCCCAAGACCGTGGAGAAGATAGCAGACAAGATAGAGCCGGGCATTACCCCCGAAGAGATAGCACGGCGTGAGGACATGCGCGACGTACTGACCTTCACCATCGACCCTCGCGACGCCAAGGACTTCGACGATGCCCTAAGCCTGCGCCCTGCCGGGAACGGCATGTGGGAGGTTGGAGTACACATTGCCGATGTGTCGCACTACGTCACCGAGGGGTCTGCCATCGACAGGGAAGCCCTGAAGCGAGCCACCAGCGTATACCTCGTGGACCGTACCGTACCCATGCTGCCTGAACACCTGTGCAACTTCGTATGCTCGCTCCGGCCCGATGAGGAGAAACTCACCTACAGCGTCATCTTCCTAATGAACGCACGGGGCGACATCAAGGGTTGGCACCTGGCACATACCGTAATCCGCAGCAACCACCGCTTTGCATACGAGGAAGTGCAGTCGCTGCTGGAGTCGAGGGGCGAAGCCAGCGAGGAGGACTACAAATACCCAAGCAACTCAGGCTCAGCCACTCCCGACATCGACGAGGAAACCGCCAACGCCCTCATCGTGCTCAACAGGATGGCAAAGGAACTACGCAAGAGACGCTTTGCCGGTGGAGCTGTCGACTTCGACCGCCAAGAGGTGAGGTTCGAAATAGACGAGAAGGGGCATCCCGAAAGCGTGTACTTCAAGGTTGCCAAGGACGCCAACAAGCTCGTGGAGGAATTCATGCTGCTTGCCAACAGGACCGTGGCAGAAAGCATAGGCAAGGTTGCCAAGGGAACCAAGGCAAAGGTGCTGCCATACCGAATACACGAGTCTCCCGACCCCAAGAAGCTCATGCAACTGTCCGACTTTGTCGTCAAGTTCGGTTACAAGCTCAGGACAGGCGGCTCGAAGGACGATATCTCCAAGAACCTCAACCGCCTGCTCGGACAGGTCAAGGGCAAGAAGGAACAGAACGTCGTGGAGCAGGTTACCCTCAGAGCCATGATGAAAGCCAAGTACAGCACTACAAACGTAGGACACTATGGACTTGCCTTCGACTACTACACACACTTCACGAGTCCCATCCGCCGTTACCCCGACCTGATGGTACACCGCCTGCTCACCAAGTATGCAGACGGTGGCAGGAGCGTCAGCAAGGAGAAATACGAGGAACTATGCGAGCACTGCAGCGAGATGGAACAGACGGCAGCCTCGGCCGAGAGGTCAAGCATCAAGTACAAACAGGTGGAGTTCATGTCCGAGAGACTGGGCGAGACCTTCCGTGGCACCATCAGCGGAGTCACCGAGTTCGGGCTCTATGTCGAGATTGACGAGAACAAGTGCGAAGGCTTCGTACCCCTGCGCGACCTGGTGGGCGACTACTATTACTTCGACGAGCGCAACTATAGGCTCAGGGGTAGGAGCAAGGGATATTGCTACAACCTGGGAGACAGCGTCAACGTGCAGGTAGTGCGTGCTGACCTCTTCAAGAAGCAACTCGACTTCAGGCTTGTAAGGGAGGATGCGAAATGAAAATCAATATAGTAGGCACAGGGATGATTGTGGGAGAGGTGCTGAAGATGCTCCACTCCGACTTCAAGGACCGGATAATGGTAACGGGCATCCTCGCTCGCGAACACAGCACGGAACACGCCATAGACCTTTGCGAGGAATATGCCAGGGATGCCTTTGTATACACCGACCTACAGCGCATGCTTGGCGAGACAGAGGCGGATTTCGTATACATAGCCAATGCCAACCATGTCCACTACGAGTATGCCATGCAGGCCATGCAGGCTGGGAAGAACGTCATCATAGAGAAACCCATAGCCGTCGACCGCGTGCAAACCGAACAGCTGATAGACACAGCCATACAACGCTGTGTCTACTGCCTGCCTGCCTTCAGCATGCTATACATGCCACTGTACCGCAAGCTAATCTCGGAACTGCCCAAGATAGGCACGGTACGCATGATGCAGCTCAACTACGCACAGTATAGCAGCCGCTACGACAGATACCTGCAGGGTGTGGTGACGCCAGTCTTCGACCCATCGATGTCGGGAGGTTGCCTGCGGGACATCAACATCTACAACCTCTGCTTCCTGATAGGCATATTCGGACCACCACGCACCATACACCTCGCTGCCAACAAGGGATTCAATGGCGTGGACACCAGCGGCACGCTCGTCATGCACTACCCCACTGCCGTGGCATCGGCATCGGCTGCCAAGGACTCGAACGGACTCAGCAATGCAGTCATCCAAGGAGAGAAAGGGTGGATTGAGGTTAAGGGCAGCGTAAGCATCATGCAGGAATTCACCGTACACGTCACAGGAGAGGAACCTGCCGTCTTCCGCTCTGACTCAGGCAGGCACCGGCTAAGCTACGAATTCGAAGAGTTCTGGAGACTTGTACACGACAGGCAGTCGTGCAACATCGTATTGCCATACCTCACGAGAATCATGCAGGAAACGGCCATTGCCCTTGAAAGAATGACGGAGATTTAGCCAGCAATTACACATTTTGAACAATAATGTGCAAAAAACTTTCCCTACATATTGTGTATTATTAATAAATGTTATAAATTTGCACACAAATAACAAATTTGTGCAATTATAATATGGATTCAAGACAAGTTCCCTCATTTCTCCAGCAGTTGCAGGACTGCATCGTACAATACTGGGATATGGATTCTATGTCCGACCTTGGACAATCCACCTTCAAATACAAAGACGTTGCCGAGAATATCGAGAGGATGCACATCCTCTTTGAGAAGGCCGGCATACAGAAAGGCGACAAGATAGCACTCTGCGGCAGGAATTCCAGCCGTTGGGGCATCGCATTCTTCAGTATCCTGACATACGGAGCGGTTGCAGTACCCATCCTGCACGAGTTCCACCCCTCGCAGGTACACGACATAGTCAACCACAGTTCGGCCAGGCTCCTGTTCGTAGGCGACCGTGTATGGCCCACGCTACAGGCTTCCGAGATGCCTGAACTGAAGGGGATAATATCCCTTGCCGACTACGGGCTGCTCGTCTCCAACGACGAAGCCATGTCCGACAGCTACGCCAACCTCGACTCGCTGTTTGCATCCCGTCACCCCGACGGACTTGACAAGGAGAACCTATGCTACCACAAGGACGAAGCAGAGGAACTTGCCATCATCAACTATACCAGCGGCACAACGAGCAACAGCAAGGGCGTGATGATACCATACCGTGCCATCTGGAGCAACTGCGACTTTGCAGCCAAGGCCCTCAACCATGTCCTCAGACCCGGCCAGAAGATTCTTTCCATGCTGCCCATGGCGCACATGTACGGTATGTCATTCGAATTCATCTACGAGTTCACGGCAGGAGTCCACATCAACTTCCTCACCAAGGTGGCATCGCCCACCATACTCATGAAGGCCCTTGCCGAGGTGAAGCCCTGCATACTGATAGTGGTGCCGCTCATTATAGAGAAGGTTGTCCGCAAGGCGGTGCTGCCCAAGATACAGACTCCCACGATGCGCATCCTGATGAAGACACCCATCATTAAGCACATCATCAGGCGAAAGGTGTGCCAGGGACTGACGCAGGCTCTGGGAGGTAACTTCTACGAAGTCATCATAGGAGGAGCGGCACTCAACCACGAGATAGAGCAACTGCTGAAGGAGATAGGATTCCGCTATACTGTAGGTTACGGGGCAACCGAATGCGCCCCAATCATTACGTACAACGACTGGAAGGAACAGGCCTTGGGCTCGTGCGGCAAGAACGTGGTAAACCAGGAACTGCGCATTGACAGCCCGGACCCTGCCAACATACCGGGCGAGATACTTACCCGGGGACTCAACGTGATGCTCGGCTACTACAAGAACGAGGAAGCTACGCGCGCCACGATAGATGCCGACGGATGGTACCACACGGGCGACCTTGGCGTGATGGACCGCCAAGGCCACGTCTTCATCAAGGGCAGAAGCAAGAACATGCTGCTTGGAGCCAACGGGCAGAACATCTACCCAGAGGAGATAGAGGACAAGATATACAACCTGCCCTTCGTCGCCGAATGCCTCGTAGTACAGAAGGGAGAAAAGCTCGAAGCCCTCATCTATCCAGACCCTGAGCAGACCAAGGAAATGACGCAGGAGGAAATAGAGCAGTTGATGGAGAAGAACCGCAAGGAAGTAAATCCGCACCTGCCAAGCTATGCCCAGATTGCCAGCATACGAATCATGAAGGAAGAGTTCGAGAAGACTCCCAAGAAGAGCATCAAGAGATTCCTCTACACCAATTGAGGAACCTGATGACATCAGTCCTACGGCCCAGGCAGGAGAAGTAAGACACTGGTCTATATACCATTAGATAACCTCCATACATGAAAAGGGAACTATTCGTCGGCACACTATTGAGCCCCCTATGCGCCAGTGTAGGACTTGCCGGGCAAGGCTGTGAAAGGCCAAACATCCTGGTCATTCTGGCAGACGACCTCGCAAGGTGCGAACTTAGTTGCTACGGTGGACAGAACCTCAGGACTCCGCACATCGACAAGGTGGCTGACGAGGGTATGCGCATGCTCAACAACTTCGGTTCCATGGCGATGAGCGTACCCATCCGTGCATCCCTGTATACAGGGCTCTACCCGGCACGGCACGGCTCCTACCAGAACCACAAGGCTACGTACGGCAATGTCAGGAGCGTCACCCACTACATGAAGGACCTTGGCTACCGTGTGGGACGTGCAGGCAAGGACCATCCCGCCAACCAGCCCAACGTATACGGCTTCGAGCGCATTCCCGGATTCACCGTAAACTGCGTGGCTTCAAGACCTCCCTTGTCATCCGCCGACGGCATTCTCCAGTTCATGAAGCGTGACCCTGGGCAACCCTTCTGCCTCTTCGTATGCAGCATACATTCGCACATGCCATGGGATGCCGGTGACGAGTCGGAGTTCGACCCTTCGAAGGTAGTCCTGCCTCCCAATGCCGTCGACAACCAGAAGACCCGGTCGGCATTCTGCAGGTATCTGGCAGAAATTCGCCTCTTCGACAACGAAGTTGGCATGGTGATGGATGCCCTGAGGGAATCTGGCGAAGAGGACAACACGATGGTAATAGTATTGTCCGAGCAAGGACCACAGATGCCTTTCGGCAAATGGACATGCTACCGTTACGGACAGTCCAGTGCCATGATAGTCAGGTACCCGGGCAAGGTTCGGGCAGGTACGGTGAGCGATGCCCTCGTACAATACGAGGACTTGCTGCCAACCATGATAGAGGCTGCCGGCGGAGTGCCCTCGAAAGACCTCGATGGCATCAGCCAGCTTGCAGTGCTCACGGGTAAGCAAAAGGAGGTGAGGCAATGGGCATACGGTATGCACAACAACATTCCCGAGGGCTCGCCCTACCCCATACGCAGCATTCAGGACAAGAGATACAAACTCATCGAGAACCTTACTCCCGAGACTCCATACTACGAAAAGCACATGATGTGCCAGGGAGACAACATGTGGCAGTCATGGGTAAAAAACGCATCTGCCAACGATAGGGACAGATGGCTGGTGGAGAGATTCACCAACCGTCCGGCCGTGGAATTGTACGACCTGCAGGCAGACCCTTGGGAACTGCACAACCTGGCATCCGACCCATCCCACGCCAAGCGCATCTCGATGATGTCCGACGAACTGCACGAATGGATGCGCCGACAGGGTGACAGAGGCATAATGATGGATACGGACACTCCAGAGAATCCCCTTTTCAAGACCCCAATCCCCATCGGCACCTACAGCGAACTGGACAACCTGCTCCGCTGGGGCGACCTCAATGGCAACTATTACCTAAGCTCAGACATTGAGATACCCGAAGGTGTTGAATGGATTCCCATAGGTGCATCCGGACCTTCCGATGCCGACCCACAGAGATTCTCTGGCATTCTCGATGGCAGGGGACATACCATCAGCGGACTCACCGTCAAGGAAGCTTGCCCTTTCAAGGGACTCTTCGGAAGGATAGACCATGCAACCATCAGGAATCTGAATCTGCATGGCGTGGACATATCCGGCAAGGCACCTACAGGAGGCGTCACGGGAGCCATGATAGGCTCAAGCACCATCGAGCAAGTCTCCATCACTGGTATCGTCCGTAGCGACACCGAGGCTGGAGGTCTGGCAGGAAGGGTTGCACGCGACTCAAGGCACACGGATTACAACGTGATACGCAACTGCTACGTAAATGCCATCGTTTCTGCCGGCGTTGGCAACGTCGCCCCTTCGTCCACGCCATGCGCTGGTGGCATGGTTGGGTTCATCCACTCCGACAGAGACGGCATGGTGGCAAGGCTAAGCATAGACCATGCCTATTTCTCAGGCAAGGTCGCCTCACGGCAGGCAAGCTCGGGCAAGGGATGTGCGGCAGGCATATTATGCCATTCCACTGGCACGACAGACATACGCCTCACGGACGTACTTGTCCTGGCAGACAGCATATCCGCACAGTCGCCTCAATATTTCTGCATCCCATGTCCCGCAATTGACCCGTACACTTGCCAGGCCGGGCATTCAGGGAATCTGTACGTCAAGGACGGAACGTGGCTTCCAGACCATGGGTTGGCTCCATGTAGCTGGTACAAATATCTTTCTTTGCCTGTCGAGGCTTTACGCACAAAGGATTTCTACGTGAAGCAACTGCAATGGGACATCGACAAAGTATGGTCTATTACTGAGGGAGAATACCCTGTCCTGCTCAAGTGAGCGGTGAGAAGCCCCCTCAATCCCCCTGTTTAGGGGAAGGAAAGCAAGTGAGCCATAAGCTGTGAGCAATGGGTGCGCACTCCTTTTCCGTTAGGAAACCAATTGGATGGAATTTGGTCTTTCGCCCTGGATTGCCCAAGTTGGTTATGCAATCCTGGATGTCACTTGAGGCGTTACCGAAAAACAAAACAATGACAAATGACATCTGCGGAACAACAGTCAAGGTAA
>SFXD01000064.1 GCA_004559785.1 bacterium
AGGGCGTACCCTCATGGGGCATGACAGCGCGAAGAACCAGCAGATGGACGACCACTACTTCGGTTCCATCCCCCTTCGCGTGGCAGCCTTCATGAAGGACCTGGAGATACAGGCCCTGGAACTGGGCATCCCGTGCAAGACGCGCCACAACGAGGTAGCGCCCAACCAGTTCGAGCTGGCTCCCATCTTCGAGGAGACAAACCTCGCCGTGGACCACAACATGCTCCTCATGTCGCTAATGAAGAGGGTGGCACGCAAGCACGGCTTCCGCTGCCTGCTCCACGAGAAGCCCTTCGCCGGCATCAACGGCAGCGGCAAGCACAACAACTGGTCGCTGTCCACGGACACGGGCATCCTGCTCCACGGTCCCGGCAAGACGCCGGTGGACAACCTGCGCTTCGTCACCTTCTTGGTGGAGACGCTCATGGGCGTGTACCGCCACGACGGACTGCTCAAGGCGAGCATCATCTCCGCCACCAACGCCCACCGTCTGGGTGCCAACGAGGCACCGCCGGCCATCATATCGAGCTTCCTAGGCAAGCAGCTCTCCGACCTGCTGGAGCACCTGGAGAACGCTCCCGACGACGAGCTCATCAGCCTGCAGGGCAAGCAGTCGCTAAGCCTCGACATACCACAGATACCCGAGCTGATGCTGGACAACACCGACCGCAACCGCACCTCGCCCTTCGCCTTCACGGGCAACAGGTTCGAGTTCCGCGCCGTGGGCTCGCAGGCAAACTGCGCTGCTGCCATGATAGTTCTCAATACGGCCGTGGCAGAAGCCTTGACGGACTTCCGCAGAAGGGTCGACTCTCTTGTTGAGGGAGGCATGGACACGATGAAGGCCATACTCAAAACCGTACGCGAGGACATCAGGACCTGCCGCCCCATCCACTTCGACGGCAACGGCTACAGCGAGGAGTGGAAGGCCGAGGCAGCCGCGAGGGGGCTCGACACTGAGAGCAGCGCGCCGCTCATGCTGGACAACTACACTACCCCCGAGACCGTCAGGATGTTCACGGACATGAACGTGCTCTCCGAGGCGGAACTGAAGGCAAGGCTCGAGATAAAGCAGGAGACGTACACGAAGAAGATACAGATAGAGGCGCGCATCTTCGGCGACATTTGCCTCAACCACATCATACCCGTCGCCACCAAGTACCAGAGCCAGCTCATAGACAACGTGCACAAGGTGAAGGAAATCTTCCCCGGGGAGACTGCGGACAGGCTGAGCGCAAACAACATCTCGCTTATCGAACAGATAAGCGCACACACCAGCTACATAGCCGAGAATGTCGAGCGGCTTGTTGACGCACGCCGTGTGGCAAACAGGATCGCCGACGAGAGGGAGAAGGCCATTGCCTACCACGACACGGTGGCTCCGCTGCTCGAGGACATACGCTACCACGTGGACAAGCTGGAACTCATCGTGGACGACGAACTCTGGCCATTGCCAAAGTACAGGGAAATGTTGTTCATAAGGTAATGCCCCGACCAAGGACGAGTCCGCCTCGTCACTAAAAGTTACAGCAGAACTTCTTCGAGTAGTAGGAGGTAAACGCCAACCACAGGTGTTTGCCTCCTATTTTCATGTACTCCGACATCTTTCAAGTCCACCATACAATGGCATCTCTCACCGACAGCCCCAACTCTTCCGCCAAAGAGCCAACGCGCATTTCATGGCATTGCATTACCAAAAATATATGGCAGGCTTGACACGGAATGTAAAGATATCTTACAAGGCCGAAAGTCACATTACGGGACAAGAAGCGAGGGACGAAGACTTCCCTCCCGTGGGAAAAAGTTTTCCCTCCCGAGGAAAAAAAAACTTCCCTCCCGAGGGAAAAAAACATTCCGTCGTGAGAGGAAATCCAAGCATCCACGGCATGTAAATATTTTTCATCCAAGTCCCCACAAGACCTATGCTACAAGCGTACAATTGGCTTGCCACTGCTGATGTACATATCCACGCCCATCGCCCATCCCGGGATGCGAACCCAAGCCGGGCTACACGGTGAGTTTTTGCGATTCGACATTAAACCTTTTGAGTTTTCTGCCGTCCCACCTTAGGAATCAACACATCATCCCGTCTTGGCAGAGACGACTGTAAAGCCAGGAAACACTCCACTCGAAGTAAATTAATTCTAAAGCATACATGAAAAGGAAAGTCATTGCATTCTTTGCATCGGCACTGATGATGCCATGCTTTGCCGAAGAGGTCCCTGCCTTGTTGGTCAAGACCTCGGCAACAGAACTGGAAGTAAGCCTGACCGACATTGGCAAAGTAACTTACACGGAGACGGACATGGTGGTTGTCATGAAGGATGGCAGCACAAGGTCGTTCGCTATGGACGACATTGTCAGCATGAGATTCACGTCGGCTGACGCATCGGCGATAGGCACCACTGCGGCAGGCATGAACGGCAAGGAAGCCATATATACCGTGGATGGCATCCGCACGGCAAACGCCAACAAGAAAGGGATATATATCATCAAGGTGGAAAAGGAGACACGCAAGGTAGCGAAATGAAAAGGACCCTGACGATTTGCTTGCTTTTTGCCGTCGCGACCGGGATGGCAATGGCACAGCGTGCCCTGAAGATACGGCGCACGGACGGCGTAAACGACTACGTACCCGTTACCAAGATTGAGGAAATCACGTTCAGCGAGGATATGAAACAGCTCGTCATTGTGTCGGGTGCGACAACGATTGCCATAGACCGCTACGAGGTGTCGGAGATGGGATATGCCGAGACTCCCCAATCGCTGCTCGTCACCTACGGAGGCGACTCTGCCACGGTGGACAACCCTTACCTACTCGATGGCGTGACGGCAGAAGTGGATGGTGCCCACGTGGCAGTTGCCAACAGCAACATAGACGAGGAGAAGACCTTCGAGCTGACGGGCGAGACAAGTTGCGGCTCGTTCCTATATACGGCATCCTACAAGAGCACCATCGTGCTGAATGGCGTTGACATAACCAATCCTGACGGACCTGCCATAGACATCGAGTGCGGGAAACGCATTGCCATGGAGCTGGTGAAAGGCACTGCCAACAACCTCGTGGATGGACATGGCGGCGACTGGAAGGCTGCCCTCTACTGCAAGGGGCACCTGGAGATTGACAAGGCCGGTACGCTCAGCGTGACCGGCAACACGAAGCACGCCGTCAGCACGGGCGAATACCTCCAGCTGAAGAAGTCGGAAGGCACCATCAACGTCCTCGCTGCCAAGGCGGACGGACTACATTGTGAGCAATATTTCCTTGCCAACGGATTTACGGTAAATGTCCAAGGCGTGGAAGGCGACGGCATACAGGCCGAACTGAGTGGCGATGACTCATACGAGGAGGACTACCCCGACGGTTCGATATGGATCCAGGGAGGTAGGTTCAACATCGCCTGCACAGGAGACAACGCGTCGGGGCTGAAGGCAGACGCAGACATCAACATAAACGAGTCGAAGAGTACTCCCATCGTCCATGTCACCATGACAGGCAAAGGGAGCAAGGGCTTGAAGGCCGACGGCAATGCGAACATCGAGTCTGGAGACATAACCATATCCAACTCGGGAGACGTCCTTGCCGACGGCACGGATACGCAATCTGCGAAATGCATCAGCTCGGACACTGCCGTAAACATCCATTCCGGCAACATCAGCCTCTCTGCTTCGGGGAACGGAGGCAAGTGCATCAAAAGCGACGGTTCGCTCGTAATAGGTGATTCCGAGACAAAAGAAGGGCCTGTGCTCACAGCCTCTACTACGGGAGGGACTACATCCCCGGGGGCTACTACGACACTTGCCGGCTGGGGAGGAAAGCCCGGAGGAGGTACTGGCGGCGGCGGATTCCCTGGTGGCGGCACTACCGGCTCCGGCTCGTCTGCCAAAGCCATCAAGGCAATTGGAACCATCAACATATATGGTGGCGACCTGACCATATCTACACTGAACAGCGGTGCGGAGGGCATAGAGTCGAAGACGAGCATACGCATTGCCGGAGGGCAGCATTACCTGAATTGCAACGACGATGCCATCAACAGCAGCGGACAGATTGTGTTTGACGGAGGCATAACGGTATGTTGCTCTACAGGCAACGATGCCATAGACTCCAACTACGGCAAGGCAGGAGCCATCGTCATTGGCAATGGTGTGGTGCTGGCCTACAGCACAAAGGGAGGTGCCGAGATGGGCTTCGACTGCGACAACAATTCTTACATCCAGATCACGGGCAATGGCATAGCGGTGAGCGCAGGTGGCAGCCAGGGCGGCGCAAGCAGTTCGACGCTTGCCACGGCATCCCAAGGATATGCCTTCGTGACATCCTCCATCAACTATCAGACGGGCTACTACTATTCGCTGGTCAATGGCGCAGGAGACAATCTCGTGACATTCTGCCTGGAAGGAAACGTAAGCAGCAAGAATTCGTTCTTCACCGCCGGGGCAATGCAGAAAGGCAGTATCTACACGCTGAAATCCGGCACCTCACAGCCAACCGACGCCACGACTTCCTTCCACGGCGTCTTCCTGGGTGGAAGCACGGTGGGCACAACCACCGTTACCAGTTTCACGGCAAAATAAGGCTCTTTCCAAAATGGCATAGGAGTTTGGACGACCAAGCATTGCCATCCTCTTATATGAGTCCTAATTGTCTCCTAATCGAGTACGGGCGAAATGACCCATCCATCCAATATCAGGGTCAAGGTGAAATTCATTCAACTTTCTCCTGGGGAACAATCTGTCATTATGGTCATTTGTCATTAATAAAACAGGAATCGCAAGATTTGCAGAAACGTTAATGACTAATGACCATAATGGCTTTAGAGACGTTAGTGACTACGAATCGGTATGCACCCTACCCCTTGGCAACCTTGACAAAGTCGAGGAAGAGAGGATGCGGATGGAGTACGGTACTGCTGTATTCCGGGTGGAACTGCGTCCCCACGTACCACCGATGGGTGGGTATTTCCACAATCTCAACCAAGCCACTCTCGGGATTTGTACCTACACATTGCATGCCGGCATCCTCATACCTGTCCTTGTATTCGCCATTGAACTCGTAGCGGTGGCGATGACGTTCGCTTATGGTTTCCTCTCCATATATGGATGCCGTCCGGCTGCCCCTGCGCAACTGGCAATCGTAAGCACCGAGACGCATGGTGCCTCCCATCTCCGTGATTGTCTTCTGGCTCTCCATGATGTCTATGACGTTGTGAGGAGTCTGCTCGTCCATCTCGCGCGAATTGGCATCGGCAAGCCCAAGCACGTTTCGTGCGAACTCTATTACCATCATCTGCATGCCAAGGCAAATGCCAAAGGTAGGAATGTCGTGCGTGCGTGTATAGTGGGCAGCCACTACCTTGCCTTCTATGCCACGCAATCCAAAGCCCGGACATATCATCACTCCTTGCAGTCCGCCCAGCTTCTCCGCCACGTTGCCTTCGGTAATAGTCTCGCTGTTGACAAAGTGAATCCTTACACTTACATTATTATATATGCCTGCAAGCGACAGGCTCTCGCGTATGCTCTTGTAGGCATCCTGCAAGTCGTACTTGCCTACCAGCCCTATCGCCACTTCCCCCGACACAGACTTCTGCAAGTCGAGGAAGCGACGCCAAGGTGCCATCTGGGGTGTCTCCCCGACGGGGATGTCCATCTTGCGCAGGATGGCAGCGTCAAGCCCCTGCCGCTGCATGTTTAGCGGCACCTCGTATATGCTGGGCATGTCCTCGCTCTGCACCACGCACTCAAGGTCGACATTGCAAAACCCTGCCACCTTCTGCCTAAGGGAGTCGGACAAATGGCGTTCGGTACGCAGTATCAGCACGTCGGGCTGTATGCCCATCCCCTGCAATTCCTTCACGCTATGCTGAGTGGGTTTTGTCTTCAGTTCCCCCGCCGCCTTGAGGTATGGGACGTACGTCAGGTGTACACATACGGCCCTGCGCCCCAGTTCCCACCTCAACTGCCTTATGGCTTCCATGAAGGGGGCACTCTCTATGTCTCCTATCGTGCCGCCCACCTCGGTAATGACGAAGTCGTACTCCGTATGGTCGTATTCACGCAGCATCCTTCGCTTTATCTCGTCCGTGATGTGCGGCACCACCTGTATGGTCTTGCCAAGGTAGTCCCCATGCCGCTCGCGGTCGATTACCGTCTTGTATATGCGCCCTGTAGTGACGGAGTTGTCGCGCGTGGTACGTATGCCCGTGAATCTCTCGTAATGCCCCAGGTCGAGGTCAGTCTCCATACCGTCGACCGTAACGTAGCACTCCCCGTGCTCGTAGGGGTTGAGCGTGCCAGGGTCGATGTTGATGTAAGGGTCAAACTTCTGGATGGTAATGTTGTACCCCCGTGCCTGTAGCAATTTGCCGATGCTGGAAGAGATGATGCCCTTACCGAGAGACGATACGACTCCGCCAGTAACAAAAATGTAATGTGTCATGTCGATTTTAACAAAAATATGTTGCCAAATACGAATTATCGGACACAAATGTACACCATCTTACACGATTTTGCAAGCAATATGACATTTTTTAATTCAACAAATGACATTTTTACTCATAATTCTTGTATACAATAAAAAATTGAAATAAATTTGCACAAAGAAACATCATTTTGTCAGAAAATCATGAACAACAAACAGAAAAATGTCGGTTTATACAATGAAGCCAACGAACACGATGCTTGCGGAGTAGGCATGGTGGTGAACATACATGGCGGCAAGAGCCATGAACTGGTCGACAATGCCCTGAAGGTGCTGGAAAACATGGAGCACCGAGGTGCCGAGACACGCGACAAGACAGGAGATGGTGCAGGAATACTGGTACAGATACCTCACGAATTCATCTTGCTTCAGGGCATTCCCGTACCGGAGAAAGGGCGTTACGGTACCGGATTGGTGTTCCTGCCACGCGACAAGGAAAGGCAAAGTGCCATACTGGAAGTCATAATAGAAGAGACGGAACGCGAGGGACTGCAACTGATGCACCTGCGCAACGTCCCCGTCAACCCCGAAGTCCCTGGCGTGGGAGCCAGAGAGGTACAGCCAGACATAAAGCAACTGTTCGTGACGGGTGTGTCGGAGGAGAACGTCCCATACCTGGAACGTATATTATATAAGGTAAGGAAGAAGATCGAGAATCGCGTCAAGGACGAGGATTTCTACATCTGCTCCCTGTCCAGCCGGGACATAGTGTACAAGGGAATGCTCACCAGCGGACAGCTCAGGCGATTCTTTCCCGACCTTAGCAACAACTATTTCACGTCGGGGCTTGCCCTGGTACACAGTAGGTTCAGTACCAACACCTTCCCGAAATGGAAGTTGGCACAACCTTTCCGCCTACTTTGCCACAACGGGGAAATCAACACGGTGCGCGGCAACCGTGGCTGGATGAAGGCAAGGGAAAGCGTCCTGAGCAGCGAGGCCCTGGGAGACATACGCGACATACGTCCCATCGTGGAGGACGGGATGAGCGATTCGGCAAGCCTCGACAACGTGTTCGAGTTCCTCGTCATGAGCGGAATGTCCCTGCCACAGGCGATGGCAATCCTGGTGCCCGAGAGTTTCAACGACAAGAACCCCATATCCGAAGACCTCAAGGCCTTCTACGAATACTACTCCATCCTGATGGAACCATGGGACGGCCCTGCCGCCCTAATGTTCAGCGACGGACGATATGCCGGCGGAATGCTCGACCGAAACGGGTTGCGCCCCTCACGCTACACCATCACCAAGCAGGGCATGATGGTAGTGGCATCCGAGGTCGGCGTAATGGACTTCGAGCCAGGGGACGTAGTCAGCAAGGGCAGGCTCCAGCCGGGCAAGATACTGCTGATAGATACGCAGGAAGGCAAGATTTACTATGACGGGGAAATCAAGGAACAATTGGCAAGGGAACATCCCTACCGCCAATGGCTGAGCACGAACTGCATCCAACTCGAGAAACTGAAGAGCGGGCGCAAGGTGGACAACGCCGTGCCAGACTTCGAGCTGAAGCTGCGCGCCTTCGGGTTCGGGCAGGAAGACATAGACAAGACCCTGATACCCATGTGCACCACGGGACAGGAGCCTGTGGCAGCCATGGGCAACGATACGCCGTTGGCCGTAGTGAGCGACCGCCCCCAAGTGCTGTTCAACTATTTCAGGCAGCAGTTCGCACAGGTAACCAACCCCGCCATCGACCCCATACGCGAGGAACTGGTCATGTCGCTTACCGAGTACATCGGCCGAGTGGGCAGCGGAATACTGACACCCGACGAGTCCAACTGTAAGATGGTACGACTGCCACAGCCCGTACTGACGAACGCCGACCTCGACATCCTGTGCAACATCAGGTACAAGGGATTCAAGACGACCAAACTGCCCATCCTGTTCGAGGTGGCAAAGGGCGAGAGCGGGCTCCGCTCGGCTATCGAGGCCCTGTGCAAGAAGGCGGAGGAAAGCGTGGACGACGGCGTAAACTACATCATACTATCCGACCGCGACATCAGCCCCACCCATGCCGCCATACCATCGCTGCTGGCGGTGAGCGCGGTACACCACTACCTTATCAGCGTCGGCAAGCGCGTCCAGACCGCACTCATCGTGGAGAGCGGGGAGATTCGCGAGGTGATGCACGCCGCACTACTGCTGGGATACGGAGCAAGCGCAATCTGCCCATACATGACCTTCGCCATCCTCGATGACATGGTCAGGAAGCACAAGATACAGGAGGAGTACCATACTGCCGAGAAGAATTACATCAAGGCCGTGGACAAGGGACTCAAGAAGATAATGTCGAAGATGGGCATCAGCACCATCCGCTCGTATCGCGGGGCTAAGATATTCGAGGCCGTGGGATTGTCCGAGGGACTGCTCAAGAAATACTTCGGCACCGAGACAAGCACCATAGGAGGAATCGGACTAAGGGACATCGCCAGAGAATACATCATGCTGAACAAGTCACTGTCTTTAGGGAACACCCCCGACGAATGCGATGGTCCGCTGCCTAACAACGGGCTCTTCGCTTATCGCAAGGACGGCATCGAACACGCCTGGACACCCGAGACGATAGCCTGCCTGCAGATTGCCACGCGCCTGGGCTCGTACAAGAAGTTCCGGGAATGGGCGGACATCGTCGACAACAAGGCAAAGCCCATCTTCCTGCGCGACTTCCTTTCCTTCCGCAAGGCTGCCACGCCTACACCCATCGACGAGGTGGAGCCGGTGGAAAGCATCGTGCGCCACTTCGTGACGGGAGCCATGTCGTTCGGAGCCATCAGCATCGAGGCACACGAGGCTATTGCTCTTGCCATGAACCGTCTGGGCACACGTAGCAACACAGGCGAGGGCGGCGAAGACAACATGCGATATCACACTATGGTGGATGGAGTGAGCCTCAGCAGCAAGACCAAGCAGATAGCCAGCGGACGCTTCGGCGTGACTGCCGAGTATCTGGTGAATGCCGAAGAGATACAAATCAAGGTGGCGCAGGGTGCAAAGCCGGGCGAAGGCGGACAGTTGCCGGGCTTCAAGGTCAACAAGGTAATAGCCAAAACACGCAACTCCATACCGGGCATCACCCTCATCTCGCCCCCGCCTCACCACGACATCTATAGCATCGAGGACCTGGCACAACTCATCTTCGACCTCAAGAACATAAACCCAACGGCTGCCGTGAGCGTGAAACTGGTAGCCGAAAGCGGAGTGGGCACCATAGCGGCAGGCGTCGCCAAGGCAAAGGCCGACCTCATCGTCATCTCCGGAGCGGAGGGAGGAACGGGAGCAAGTCCTGCCAGCAGCATGAGGTTCGCAGGCATATCGCCGGAGATAGGCTTGTCGGAGACGCAGCAGACGCTGGTCATCAACGGGTTGCGCAACCAGGTGAGACTACAGACGGACGGACAGCTCAAGACCGCCAAGGACGTAATCGTGATGGCGATGCTGGGAGCGGACGAATTCTCGTTCGGAACCCTGCCACTCATAGTGCTCGGATGCGTCATGATGCGCAAGTGCAATACAAACACATGCCCCGTAGGCGTAGCTACGCAGGACGAAACGCTCAGGGCAAAGTTCCGCGGACGCGCCGAATACCTCGTGAACTACTTCACGTTCCTCGCACAACAGACGCGCGAGTACCTTTCCCAGATTGGAGTCCACTCGCTAAAGGAAATCATAGGCCGTACCGACCTCATACAGGTTGCGGAACGCACGCCAGGCAGCAAGCAGGCTACCATCGACTTCTCGAACATCCTGCACATGCCCGAAACTCACTTGCCAAGGCATTGGGACAGAGGCTCGTACAGCAAGGTATCTGGAGTAAAGGACGAGGAGATAATACGTGCCTCCGCCACAGCCATCGAGCAGAAGGAGGAAGTGAACCTCGACTATGCCATACGCAACACCGACCGCGCCACGACGACGATGCTGTCAGGGGTCATAGCCAAGAGGTATGGCGAGAACGGACTGCCCGACTCTACCATCAACATCCGCTTCAAGGGTTCGGCCGGACAGAGTTTCGGTGCCTTCGCCGTAAGGGGACTGAACATCAGGCTTGAGGGTGAAACCAACGACTACTTCGGCAAGGGCCTGTCGGGCGGACGCATCAGCATCCTGCCTCCTTCGAGGATCAACTCCGACTTCGTGGCGGAGGACAACATAATCGCCGGCAACACGGGACTCTATGGTGCCACGGGCGGCGAACTGTTCGTAAACGGCCGCGTGGGGGAACGATTCGGAGTACGCAACTCGGGAGCCATCGCCGTCATAGAGGGAGCAGGAGACCATTGCTGCGAATACATGACCGGCGGACGAGTGGTGGTGCTTGGGGAGACTGGCAGGAACTTTGCCGCAGGCATGTCGGGCGGAGTGGCTTACGTGTGGGACAAGAACCACAACTTCGACTACTACTGCAACATGGATCAGGTGGAAATCAACCTCGTCGAGGAGGCTTCCTCACGCAAGGAACTGCACGAGCTGATACGACTCCACTACCTGTACACAGGCTCGCCCCTCGCCAGGAGGATGCTCGACAACTGGAACCACTACGTCGAAGACTTCATCCAGGTAGTGCCCATAGAATACAAGAGGGTATTGCAGGAGGAGAAGATGAGAGAACTGCAGGAAAAGATTGCCAACATGCAGATAATTAACAACTAACTACATCATACACCGACATATACAATGGGAAAACTGAAAGCATTCATGGAAGTGCCTCGGGTAGAGGCAGGATACCGACCCGTACACGATAGAATCAACGACTTCGGCGAAGTCGAACAGACGCTAAACACCCGCGACCGCAAGATGCAGGCAAGCAGGTGCATGGACTGCGGAGTACCCTTCTGCCACTGGGCTTGCCCTCTGGGCAACAAGAATCCGGAATGGAACGATGCCCTGTACAAGGGGGAATGGGAACTTGCATACAGGTTGCTGAACGACACCAACGACTTCCCCGAGTTTACGGGACGCATTTGCCCCGCACTTTGCGAGAAAGCCTGCGTGCTGAACCTCACCGACCATGCGCCAACGACAAACCGGGAAAACGAAGCCGCCATTACCGAAGCCGCATGGAAGGAAAACTACATCAAGCCACGCAACATAAAGCGCAACGGCAGGAAGGTGGCGGTGATCGGGGCAGGACCCGCCGGACTCGTCGCCGCCAACAGGCTCAACCACATGGGATATAGCGTAACGGTACTTGAGAAGAACGAGGCCGCAGGAGGGTTGCTCAGGTATGGCATCCCCAACTTCAAGCTCAACAAGGCCATCATCGACCGCAGGATAAGGCTTCTCGTGGAGGAGGGCTTGGAGTTCAGGTACAACCAGGAAGTGGATGTCACACATCTGCCAGAAGGATACGATGCATACGTAGTGGCCACAGGCACGCCGCAGGCACGCGACCTGAACGTCCCGGGCAGGGAACTGAAGGGCGTGTACCTCGCATTGGAAATGCTGGCGCAACAGAACCGCGTACTGGCTGGAGCAGAGTTCAAGAAGGAAGAACTGGTCAACGCCAAGGGCAAGGACGTCCTGGTGATTGGGGGCGGCGACACAGGCTCCGACTGCATCGGCACGGCCCACAGACAGGGGTGCAAGAGCGTGACGCAGATAGAAATCATGCCACGTCCCGTGGAGGGTCCCGACGACCCGCAGAACCCTTGGCCCTACTGGCCGCGCACGCTAAAGACCACGTCCAGCCACGAAGAGGGATGCGTACGCAGATGGAACATCAACACGCTCGAATTCCTTGGCAAGGACGGACGGCTCACAGGCGTCAGGGTGCAGGAAATAGACTGGAAGCCCAACCCCGAAGGAGGCCGCCCGATAATGGTGAAGAAGGGAAAGCCCGAGGTGATAAAGTGCGAGATGGTGCTACTGGCCATGGGATTCCTCAAGCCCGAGCAGCCCAAACTGGCCGACAACGTATTCTTCTGCGGGGATGCCGCCAATGGAGCCTCGCTCGTAGTAAGGGCCATGGCAAGTGGCAGGGATGCTGCTGCCAAGGTAGATGCCCTGCTTGGTAAATAATGTACGTACGCAAAGGGTGACTTCCACCTAAGCCTACACGCGATTCCTGTATTTGCGCCTGCCTCCGGAACATTCGCCGGAGTAAGACCCAACTACAGGAATCCCTTTTTTCTTGCCTTTTCCATAGCATGCCCCTACCCGACCAGACGGCAATTGGCATTAGCCTATGGCAAGAGATGCCGCTCCTTGGCGCAACTCTGTAGCCAAAACATGGCATGGCGAACACAAAATCAGGTGTACTACAATCAAAATAACACAAAAT
>SFXD01000065.1 GCA_004559785.1 bacterium
CAAGGAAATGGTTTACGATGGGATTGTACACACTGAACTCCACCTTCTTTGGGTCGACCATCACGAGTTTCAGTTCGGCTGGATGTTTCTTGTACAGGAGGCTCGTGATAATGGCATTTAGTCCAACGGACTTACCCTGTCCCGTAGCTCCGGCCACCAGTAGGTGTGGCATCTTTGCGAGGTCTACCATGAAGACCTCGTTGGTGATGGTCTTGCCGAGAGCCATGGGTAGCTCATAGTCCGTCTCTTGGAATTTCCTACTGTTCAGTATGCTCTCCATGCTGACCATCTGTGGCCTGATATTGGGAACCTCAATGCCAATGGTACCCTTGCCAGGGATTGGCGCGATGATGCGTATTCCAAGTGCACTCAGGCTAAGTGCAATGTCGTCTTCCAGTCCTCTGATGCGGTTGATTCTTACGCCTGGGGCAGGAGTCAGTTCGTACAAGGTTATGGTAGGTCCGATGGTAGCCTTGATACTGGAAACCTGGACGTTGAAATTGGACAGAATCTGCAGGATGCGCTTTTTGTTCTGCTCTTGTTCTTCCATGTCCACCACGCTCTGCCTGTTTTCGTATTTCTTAAGCAAGTCGAGCGTTGGGTACTTATAGTATTCCAAGTCAAGTTTTGGGTCGTATGGCTCCAATGCGCCGTCTTCCTCTGGCCTTGCTTTTTCCGGTTCCTTTCCAACCACTACCTTCATGTCTTCTACCCCTTCGCTGCATTCCAATGGCAGCAGTTGTTCACCCTGTCGCAGTGGAGGCTCTGTTTCAAGTTCCAAGTTGTTGAAGTCTATTGTGGTAGCCGTTGACGAGGGTTCATCCTCGAATGGAGGTTGGTCCTGTTGCGTGGAATCTTCCTCATCTTGCCCTTCGGGTATGGTTGAGGAGACCTGCTGCTCCTCGGTATCGCCATCTGCTTCTACCTGTGGATGCAAGGCAGGATCTTCCTTGGCTTTTTCGCGAGGTACCACGATGCGTCTAATCCAACTGATGGCTTCGTCGCTGAGATAGAAGGTGTAAAGCAGCGCCGAAATGGCGAGCACCAGGATTATGCCTATAGGACCCACGTAGTGGTGCAGCATTTCCAGTTCCTGCTGTCCCACTACACCGCCCCAGTTGATGTACGAATCCTTTGCAGCGGGTATCATGTTAGTCAGCAATGCGGCAAAAGCCGAGCACCATATCATGACGACCATGCAGTTTAGGAACCACTTGTGGAGACGGATATGCCTTACAACGTTCATGATGCGGGCACTGGTAGCGAGCATAAGGATAGGAATCAGTATTGAAGAAACGCCAAACGTGTTGTCCATCAACCAGTGAGCCGTCTCGTAACCGGTACGTCCAAGCCAATTGGTGGCTTCCATGGTATGGGATGTCATCAGTTTCTGGTCTTCCTTTCCAGTGAATATGTGGGATAGCAGGGATAGCAGCATTGCCAATGAGACGACGCCAAGTATGGCACCGGTGACGAATCTCATGTTGTCCTTGTGCTCAATGCGCTTGGTGTTGTCCACCTCCTCCTGACTGTGGAAGTTGAGATTCATCCAGCCTAAGACCCTTGCCAGCCTTCCTTGCGTTCTTGGATTCTTCTTGTTCTTGCTTTTATCTGTCTTCTTGTTGGGCATGGTGAATTTACTATATCTATTTGGTGTGATTCCGTCGCAATGTGCAGGAATCACTGCCATAGTTTCGGTAATGTGCATGTTTCGTGTGCAAAATTAGTGTAAAATATCCGAATAATTCTCTTTTAAGAGGATTTTTTTGTAACTTTGCGTCGCAAAAAATGACTATGAGGTATGACCCACAGTAAAAACGACAATCATATATATGCCCACGACACGCTCGAATTCGTTGCCGTGGCAGCCCAATATTGTGCGGTTCTCGAGCAGGAAAAGATGCCCTCAAGGCAGGAATTCATCGACATGATGCTTAAGTTGCTGCCCTTGCTTTACACTAAGGTTACCTTGCTTGCCCATGTCGAACCAGATGCCGGGATGGCACCAAACGACCAAGTCACTGACAGGGACTATGCATACGTGCAGGGGAATGTCATGGACGTGCTTGGTGAGATGGATTCGTACGAGGCTCTTGGCAACGACCCAACGGGACAGACTGACGAGGTGGTCTGGCATAGTTGCAGCGAGGATTTGGCCGACATTTACCAACCTTTGCGCAATTTCGTCCATGCCTATCAGTTAAGGTTGGAACCCATGATGGAGGCCGAGTTGTGGAATGTCAGGGAAAATTTCGAGATGTATTGGGGAATGAACCTGATAAATGCACTCAGTCATCTGCACCGATTGCGATACGATTAGGCAATAGGCATTAGGAGTGAAGTGTGGATTATTAGGTGTGAACGAATGCTATTATGAAGACAATATTGAATAAGTTTCCCAAGGAAATGCTTTCGCAGTTGCCCCGTGCCAGTTTCAAGGGAAAAATTGTCCTGGTGGAGAGTGAGAGTGAGGCAGAGAAGGCTGTAGATTATCTCCTGTCGCAGGACATAGTGGGGTTAGACACCGAGACGCGCCCTTGTTTCAAGGCCGGAGAGAAACATTACGTGTCGTTGCTTCAAGCAAGCACCCTCGACACATGCTTCCTCTTCCGCCTCAATATTATGGGTCTTCCCGTCTGCATGCTGCGCTTGCTGTGTGACGAGTCCATCGTCAGGGTTGCCCTCTCGTGGCATGACGATTATTGCCAGTTGAACCAGAGGACTCCATTTACAATGGGTAGCTACATAGAATTGCAGACGCTTGCCAAGGAAATGGGATTGCAGGACATGAGCCTTCAGAAATTGTATGCCAACTTCTTGGGAGGCAAGATCAACAAGTCGCAGCGACTTAGCAATTGGGATGCTGAAAGGCTGACACATGCACAGAGGGATTATGCCGCCACGGACGCATGGGCATGCGTAGCGCTGTATAAGGAGATGTGCAAGGCAAGGGAGGAAGGCTATGAGATAAAGCAGGTAGCAGACAGCGATGCCGACAACATGCCGGACACCGTCACAAGGCTTCCCGTAACATGAAGGCATAGGTAGCTATTCAGGCGAAAGAAGGCAAAGCCTGGAAGAACACGAAATAATTAACATTCGATTGCGACGTAATACAATGGATAAGACAATATATCTGAGAAAAGGCAAGGAAGAGAGCCTGATGCGCTTTCACCCATGGATATTCAGCGGAGCCATCCACCATACGGAGGGCGAACTTGAAGAGGGAGACGTAGTCAGGGTACTCGACAACCATGGTGACTTCCTCGCCCTGGGGCATTGGCAAATAGGCAGCATTGCCGTCAGGGTACTGACTTTCCGCAACCAGCCCATTGACCGGCATTTCTGGGAGGAACGCTTTCGCAAGGCTCTTGGATTGAGACGGGCAGCCGGGATAGCAGGACGAACTGATACCGATATGTATAGGTTGGTGCACGGAGAAGGTGACCATCTCCCTGGGCTAATAGTGGATTTGTATGGCAGCCATGCCGTAATGCAAGCTCACAGCGTAGGCATGCACGTATGCCGGTTGCAATTGGCAGAGGCCTTGAAATCCGTGTTGGGCGACTCGCTCACGAGCATCTATTACAAGAGTGAAACAACGCTGCCCTACAAGGCACCCATCGACAGTAGCGACGGGTTCATATATGGACATTGTGACGATGACGTAGCCACCGAGAATGGCCTTAGGTTCCATATAGACTGGTTGAAGGGACAGAAGACTGGTTTCTTCGTCGACCAAAGGGAGAACCGTGCCCTGCTGGAAAAGTTCTCCTCAGGAAAGGTCGTTCTGAACATGTTCTGCTACACAGGCGGATTCAGCGTATATGCCATGCGTGGCGGAGCAAGGTTGGTACACAGCGTGGATAGCAGTGCCAAGGCTGTCAGTCTGGTGAACGCCAATATGGAGCTTAACTTCCCTGCCGACCCAAGGCACAAGGCCTTTGCCGAAGATGCGTTCAAGTATCTCGAAGAAATGAGGGAGGACTACGACATCATAGTGCTCGACCCTCCTGCATTCGCCAAACACAGGGATGCCGTGAAGAATGCCCTGCGTGGCTATACGAGGCTCAACGCCAAGGCAATGTCAAAGATAAAACGAGGAGGAATCCTCTTTACGTTCAGTTGTTCGCAGGCTATCAGCAAGGAGCAGTTCCGTACCGCCGTGTTCACGGCTGCTGCACAGGCAAGGCGCAAGGTACGCATACTACACCAATTGCACCAGCCTGCCGACCATCCCGTAGATATCTACCATCCCGAGGGCGAGTACCTTAAGGGACTGGTGCTATATGTTGATTGAGCAACGAGCAATGGAAGCCCCCCAGTCCCCCAAAGACCCCCTCAATCCCCCTGTTTAGGGGGATGAGAGGTGAGCCGGGAGCAGAGAGCGATGAGCAATCAGTAATCAGCGATGAGCAGAGAGCAATGGGCAATCAATAATCAATCATCAGCAATCAGTAATCAGCGATGGGCAGAGAGCAATGGGCAATCAATAATCAATCATCAGCAATCAGTAATCAGCAATGAGCAGAGAGCAATGGGCAATCAATAATCAATCATCAATCATCAGCAATCAGTAATCAGCGATGAGCTATGAACAATTAATTTAGATATTTATATATAAATTATGGTATTGAAGATAAAACTAACGTTACTCAATTTCTTGGAGTTCGCAGTGTGGGGCGCATACCTCACGAGTATGGGTTCATACCTTGCCAAGGTGGGTATGGCATCCAACATTGGGTGGTTCTACAGCGTGCAGGGATTTGTGTCACTCTGCCTGCCAGCCTTATTCGGCATAGTGGCAGACCGTTGGATTCAGGCGCAGCGTCTGCTCAGCCTATGCCATCTCGTAGCAGGATGCATGATGATTGCCGCCAGCCTGTATGGCAATGCAATGGGAAACGACGTCCATTTCGGCACGCTCTTCGCACTCTATGCCTGTAGTGTAGCCTTCTACATGCCAACCATTGCCCTTACCAACTCCGTAGCCTACAATGCCCTCGAACGAGAGGGACTCGACACGGTCAAGGCTTTCCCTCCGATACGTGTCTTCGGCACTGTCGGATTCATCGTCAGCATGTGTGCTGTCGACTTGCTCGGAATACAGCAGAGCGCATTGCAGTTCGGGTGCAGCGGCGTACTGAGCATCGTGCTGGCGTTCTATTCGCTGTGTATGCCACAGTGTCCCACCAGCCAGTCACAGGGTAAAACCGGGCTTGTGGAGGCTCTCGGACTGAGGGCGTTCTCTCTGTTCAGGGACTACCGCATGGCTCTCTTCTTCGTCTTCAGCATGTTCCTCGGGGTCTGTCTGCAGGTTACCAACGGATTTGCCAACCCTTTCATCTCCAGTTTTGCCGCCATTCCTGAATTTGAATCCACCTTCGGAGTGCAGCATGCCAACATTCTCATCTCCCTTAGCCAGATTAGCGAGACACTCTGCATCATGCTCATCCCGTTTTGCCTCAAGACATTCGGCATAAAGCGCGTCATGCTGATGGCTATGTTGGCATGGGTGCTGAGGTTTGGGCTCTTTGCCTTGGGAGACCCTGGCGATGGAGTATGGCTATTTGTGCTTAGCATGATAGTATATGGGGTGGCGTTCGACTTCTTCAACATCAGCGGTTCGCTATTCGTGGACAAGGAGACGGATGTCAGCATCCGCAACAGTGCGCAGGGACTCTTCATGATGATGACCAACGGCTTCGGGGCAACCATCGGCACGCTTACGGCTCAGCAAATAATAAACCACTATGTCTACGACCTCGGTCCTTCCGCCGATGCCATTCAGGTGTGGGAGGGATGGCAGACATGCTGGTATATCTTCGCCGCCTATGCCTTGGCAATAGCCATTGCCTTTTCTGTCCTCTTCAGATACAAGCATGTAAGGAAGTAACCACAGGCTTTTGCCCCCATCCTTGGTAATACTCGATTCAGATCCTGACCAATATGAAAGAGACCCGATACTTCTTTGTTCCCGACGCTGCCGCTTCAGGCGAACTGCCAGAGGAGGAGGCACGCCATGCCATTCGCGTACTGCGCCTTGCCGTTGGCGACGAGCTGGTGCTGATGGACGGGAAAGGCTGTTTCCACGAAGCGGAGATTTCCGCCATTTCTTCCCACCGATGCCTATATCGCATATTGCGTTCTTTGCCTCAGGAACGTGGATGGCAGGGACGAATCCGGATTTGCATGGCTCCTACCAAGATGATGGAGCGTACGGAATGGATGGCAGAGAAGGCTACGGAGATTGGAATGGACGAACTGACCTTCCTTGAATGCCGACGTAGCGAACGCCGCACGATGAAATTGGAGAGGATACGACGTATAGTGGTGGCTGCCATGAAACAGAGCCGCAAGGCTTGGATGCCGTCCCTGCAGGGCATGACGCCGTTTGACGAGCTCGTAGCCGATGACAGGACGGGCGACAAGTTCATCTGCCACTGCTACGACCCTGCAGACTTAGGTCCCGACGAGGAGAAGCCGCTCCTGTGGGACGTATTGCGCCGTGACGTGGAGACAACAGTCCTGATAGGACCCGAGGGAGATTTCTCCATCGACGAGGTGAAACTTGCAATGAGGCATGGCTTTCGCAGCGTGTCGCTGGGACATAGCAGGCTAAGGACAGAGACCGCTGCCCTTGCTGCCGTTCACATCATGCAAATCAAGAACCAGTCAACTTAGGGTCTCTCCCACCGCTCACAGCTCATTGCTCACCACTCAAGGCTCTTCCCACTAAACAGGGGGATTGAGGGGGTCTCCCACCGCTCAAGGCTCTTCCCCCTAAACAGGGGGACAGAGGGGGTCTCTCACTGCTCATTGCTAAGACGAAAGTGCATGAAATGAAGAATTTAGGAAACAGATGGAACAACTGAAGAAACTTTATACAGAGACCACAGGACTGGGCATAGTGTCGTGCACGGCCTTACCCAGTGCAGGCAGCAACCGACGCTACTATCGCATACAGGGCAGCGACGGCTCTACGCTGATTGGAGCCGTAGGTACAAGCCGTGACGAAAACCATGCCTTCTGCTACCTCTCCTCCCACTTCTCCATGCAGCGATTGCCCGTACCGTCTGTGCTGGGTACGTCGCAGGATGGGCTCAGGTACTTGCAGACCGACCTTGGAGACATGTCGCTGTTTGCTGCCATCAAGGGGGGGCGCGACGCTGGAGGGCGCTATACCAAGGGCGAGAAGGACCTGCTGCACCGCACCATTGCCATGCTTCCAAGAATACAGATTCTCGGAGCGCGCAACCTCGACTTCAGCCAATGCTATCCACAGGAGTCGTTAGACGAGACCAACGTACTCTTCGACCTCAATTATTTCAAGTATTGCTTCCTGAAGACTACGGGACTTGATTTCCACGAACTGAAGCTTGAAGCGTCGTTCCAGCTGATGGCGCGCGACATAGTCGGCATACCGGGCGAAGCATTCATGTACCGCGACTTCCAGGCCCGCAACGTGATGCTGGATGCAGAGGGCAACCCCTTCTTCATAGACTTCCAGGGCGGACGCAGGGGACCTGTACAGTATGACGTAGCCAGTTTCCTCTGGCAAGCCTCTGCTCGTTACTCCGACCAATTGCGCGAGCAACTGATAGATACCTACCTCGAAAACCTGAGCCAGTACGTAGAGGTAAACGCCAAGGCTTTCAGGCACGACCTCAATCTATGCGTCCTGTTCCGCATCCTGCAAGTCCTTGGGGCATACGGATTCAGGGGTTATTTCGAGAGGAAGCAGCATTTTGTCGAGAGCATCCCCGGAGCCATGGACAACCTGAGGCAATTGCTCGCCGACGGAGGATGTCCATATCCATACCTGCGTGAGGTTCTCACGGCTTTGGTGCAAATGCCACGGTTTGCCCCGCAGGACACCAAGCCCATTGCCAGGGCTGACGGATACAAGGTTACGGAGTCGAATCCATACAAGGCACATCCTTCCGACGGTCCTGCCACGTTCAGCCGCTACGACGGAAAGGGTCCGCTCGTCGTCAGGGTGTACAGTTTCTCATACAGGAAGGGCATACCCGAAGACACGTCTGGCAACGGCGGCGGCTATGTCTTCGATTGCCGCAGCACGCACAACCCCGGTCGCTACGAGCCCTATAAGCAGTTGACGGGGCTGGACGAACCGGTCATAAGGTTCCTGGAGGACGATGGCGAGATACTGTCCTTCCTCGACAGTGTCTACCGCTTGGCAGAGGCTCACATCCATAGGTATCTGCAGAGGGGCTTTACCAACCTTATGTTCAGTTTTGGCTGCACGGGAGGCCAGCATCGCAGCGTATACTGCGCCCAGCACCTTGCCGAGCACATACACAGGCTGTTTGGCGTCGAGGTTCACGTATGCCACAGGGAACAGGGCATCGAGCAGGTGATGCCCGCCGCGCGTTGCATGATATTCGCTGCAGGCTTGGGGACGAGGCTCCGTCCGCTGACGCTCACCATGCCCAAGGCACTCGTCCCCGTGGGAGGCAAGCCCCTCCTCCAGCACCTGCTTTCCAAACTCAAGGCTTCCGGCTTCAGGGACATCGTAATCAACGTACACCACTTTGCCGACATGATAGAGGAATGGTGCTCGCAGCATCCGCAGGAGATGAACATCTGGTTCTCGGACGAGAGGGAAGCCCTGCTCGATACGGGAGGGGGCATCCGTCATGCAGAACCCCTGCTGCACGATGCGGTAGACGGTTTCCTCATTCACAACGTGGACATCATCAGCAATGCCGACCTCAGGGCTTTGTCACACTATGCCAAGGGGAAGTCTGCCGTCCTGCTTGTCTCCGAGAGGCAGACGTCACGCTATCTGCTGTTTGACGACGACATGCGGCTCGTGGGTTGGACAAACATCGACACCGGTGAGGTCAAGAGCCCGTATGGCAACCTCGATGCGGGCAAGTACCGCCGCCTTGCCTTTGCCGGCATCCACTACATGAATCCGTCCCTTTTCCGGTATTTCCCGCTATGGGGCGACCGCTTCTCCGTCATAGACTTCTACCTCAGCGTTTGCGACAAGGAGACCATACACGGCTACGTGCAGGAAGGCCTGAAACTGATGGACGTGGGCAAGATAGGCTGTATGGACAGTGCCGAGGAGTTCCTCAAGGAGTGCTCCTCATAACACCTAACTCACAATGGAAGCAGGAGAAATCATAAGGCTATATTCCCATCATCCCGGGGTAAGGGCCCTCCGCCAGCTTATTGGCAAGGACAGGATGAAAGCCATACATCTGCAGGGATTGCAACCCAGTGCAGCCGCCGCGGTGCTATCATCGGCCGTTGGCGGCAAGGGTAGTGCCTCGGCAGTGTACCTCATCGTTTTGGACGACGAGGAGGAGGCCGGCTATTTCTACCACGACCTTACCCAGTTCTTGGGAGAGCAGAGGGTATTCTTTTTCCCCAGCAGTTACAAGCGAGCCATCCGGTTTGGACAGCGCGACCCTGCCAACGAGGTACTGCGTACCGAGGTGCTCACCGCCGTCTCCGGCATGTCAGCCCCCCTTATGATCGTGACGCATCCTGAAGCCCTTGCGGAAAAGGTGGTGACACGCAGCGTCCTCTCCGGCCAGACCCTGCAGGTGCACAGGGGGGAAAACCTCGGCATATCCTTCGTGCAGGAGACTTTGTCTGCATTTGGCTTCCACAGGGTGGACTACGTCTACGAGCCTGGGCAGTTCGCCGTCCGTGGCAGCATCGTGGATGTCTATTCCTTCTCGTCCGACCTCCCCTACCGCATAGATTTCTTCGGGGACGAGGTAGACAGTATCAGGACGTTCGAGATAGAGTCGCAGCTTAGCCGGGACAGGAAGGACGTTGTCAGCATCGTGCCGGAGCTGAGGGGCGGAGTGGGCGGCAGCCAGTCGTTCCTCTCATTCCTGCCTCCTGGGACGTGTGTCGTGGCAAAGGAAGTCGGCTACGTATGCGATCGTGTCCGCAAGGCTTGGGACGAGGGTTTCGGCTCGCAGGCTATTGTGGAGCATGCAGCTATCTCGGGAAACACGGGTGACGGACAGACGGGGCTTCCCGACAGGGATGAGGTACTCGTGGACCCAGACGAGTTCTCCCCTGCCATCAACGGACTTCGTCGCATCACCTTTTCGCCTGCCGTGCATGATTCCCTGTGTGACTCCATCACCTTCCACACGCATCCGCAACCGGTATTCCACAAGGACTTCGACCTTCTCTTCAGCACTTTCATCCAGTATCAGACGGACGGGTATGGCATATACATATTGTCCGACAGCGCAAAGCAGACAGAGAGGCTGGCAAGCATCTTCGAAGACAAGGGCACCGGCATTTCGTTCCAACCCGTGGAAAAGGCAATACACGGCGGCTTCGTTGACGACGACCTCAAGGCCTGCTTCTTCACCGACCATCAGATATTCGACCGCTTCCACAAGTTCAGCCTTCGCAGCCAGCGCGCGCGTACGGGCAAGGTGGCACTCACGCTGAGGGAACTGCAGCAGTTCGAGATAGGCGACTACGTCGTCCACGTCGACCATGGGGTAGGGCGTTTCGGCGGCCTGGTGCGCATCCCCGAGGGCGACAAGATGCAGGAGGTCATCAAGATAGTATACAACAACGACGATGCCGTCTTCGTCTCCATCCATTCCCTCCACAAGGTGTCCAAGTACAAGGGCAAGGAGGGCGAGCCTCCGCGCATCAGCACGCTCGGGACCGGAGCCTGGGAGAGGATGAAGGACCGCACCAAGGCGAAGATCAAGGACATAGCGCGCGACCTCATACTGCTCTACGGGAAGAGGAGAGAGTCTAAGGGCTTCAGGTTCAGCCCCGACAGTTTCCTCCAACACGAACTGGAAGCAAGCTTCCTCTACGAAGACACGCCCGACCAGCTAAAGGCTACGCAGGACGTGAAGGCCGACATGGAGAAGCCCCGCCCCATGGACCGCCTAGTTTGCGGCGACGTAGGGTTCGGCAAGACCGAGGTGGCAGTAAGGGCAGCATTCAAGGCATGCGCCGACGGCAAGCAGGTGGCGGTCCTCGTACCTACCACGGTACTTGCCTACCAGCACTACCGCACCTTCAGCGAGCGTCTGCAAGGATTCCCCGTACGCGTCGAGTACCTATCCCGGGCGCGTAACGCCCGGCAGACAAGGGAGATACTCTCCTCGCTTGCCGACGGCAAGGTCGACATCATCGTAGGCACGCACAAGCTCGTAGGCAAGTCGGTGCGGTTCAAGGACCTTGGCTTGCTCATCATAGACGAGGAACAGAAATTCGGGGTCGGTACGAAGGAAAAACTGCGTCAGATGAAAGCCAACGTCGACACCCTGACCCTTACGGCTACGCCAATACCACGCACGTTGCAGTTCAGCCTCATGGGCGCACGCGACCTGAGCGTCATCCAGACTCCGCCGCCAAACCGCTACCCCATACAGACCCAGCTCTGCACCTTCTCGGCAGAGATCATAGCCGAAGCCGTCAGCTTCGAAATGAGCAGGAACGGACAGGTCTTCCTTGTCAACGACCGCATCAGCCGGCTTGCCGAACTGGAGATGCTCGTCCACCGTCACGTCCCCGACGCAAGGGTTGCGATAGGGCACGGACGTATGGCTCCCGAGGAACTGGAGAAGGTGATGCTCGACTTTGCCAACTACGATTACGACGTACTGATTTCCACGTCCATCATCGAGAGCGGCATCGACATCCCCAATGCCAATACCATAATAATAAACGGTGCAGACAGGTTCGGGCTTAGCGACCTCCACCAGATGAGGGGCAGGGTGGGGCGTTCCAACAAGAAGGCATTCTGCTACCTGCTTGCCCCGCCTCTCAGTGCACTCTCTCCCGAAGCACGACGGAGGCTGCAGGCCGTGGAGAATTTCTCCGACCTTGGCAGCGGCATACACATTGCCATGCAAGACCTTGACATCCGTGGCGCAGGCAACATGCTCGGGGCGGAGCAGAGCGGCTTCATAGCCGACCTCGGCTACGAGACCTACCAGAAGATACTCTCACAGGCTGTCAACGAATTGCGGCAGGAGGAGTTTGCCACGCTCTACGAGCAGCAGTTGTCGGAGGGCAGCATACAGGGCTTCAGCGGATACGTGGACGAGTGTCAGGTGGAAAGCGACATCCCCATGTCCTTCAGCGAGGAGTATGTGCCTACCAGCACCGAGAGGATGCTGCTCTACCGTGAACTGGACTCATTGGAGAAGGAGGAGGACGTACAGCGTTTCCGTGGTCGCATGGCAGACAGGTTCGGGACAATCCCACCCGAGGGAGAGGAGCTGATACGCGTCGTCACCCTGCGCAGGCTGGGGCGCAGGCTGGCATGCGAGCGCATGGTGCTCAAGGGAGGCAGGCTGAGGATGTATTTCATATCCAATTCGGACAGCCCGTTCTATCAGGGCGAGACGTTTGGGCGGATTATCTCGTTTGCTGCCGCCAACGCACACATCTGCCGCCTCGAGGAGAAGGCAGGCAGGCGCAGCCTCCTCATAGCAGAGGTGCCGTCCGTAGAGACAGCCGTTTCCATCCTATCGAGAATTTGAGGGGGAGGGCTGGAAGCGACGGGAGGTAAATACGTATATTTAACCTGAACTCGACGAATATCTATCAACTTGAAAGAAGCAAGAAAATATGTCACTGACAACGGTATATATATTCGTTCTCGATAAGGTTATTAACCTTTCGCCCGTAAGGTTAATAACCTTTCGGCATTAAGGTTATTAACCTTATCGCCAATGCAGTTAATATACATTGCTGGCGTAGCATAATGTCCTGC
>SFXD01000142.1 GCA_004559785.1 bacterium
ATGTATTAAAGGTATTGCGAGAGACTTATCTTGGTAAAGTAAATATGATTTATATTGATCCTCCTTATAATATTGGGAATGATTTTGTGTATAGAGATACTTTTGCTAAAAGTAAAGGAGAGTTTGACCCACATTGCAGCCATTAATCATGTAACTCATTGACTTCCAATATCAGGATTTTTCGAAGTCCGATTTGGGTGTAGCATGGATTTTCTCTTTCCCAAAGGGCTCGGGTTTATGTTGAGTAGGCTATATATGGCGGAGAGTTTGCTCTCTGCCTCTGTACTTTGTCTTATGCTTATGACGCGACCATCTTCAGTCTCCACCTTGGCTGTTACGACAACCTGGGTGCTGGCGATACGCATAATCTCGTCCCATCTCACGTTCTTGTGCCCCTTGACCTTGAGACGGTACCTTGTCACGCTAACCAGCCAATAGGCAAGGACGGCAAGGTTGAGGTGGGCCTTGATGCCATCATCGCTCTTGTGGTATACCGGACGGATGTCAAGGTCAGTCTTCAATACATGGAAGGTCTCCTCGACCGTCCTGATGACATTGTAGAACTTCCAGATGTTCAGTTCCTCCTTCTCATCAAGGCTGGTAATCAGCACATACTTTCCATGGAACTTCCGTCTCTTTGCTACGGTCTCCTCCTTGGCGCTCCATGTCATGGAGGTGACAACCTCTTTCCTGCCGGTTCCCTCGTAGGTAAAGGTCACGTCATATCCGAGCCGTATGGCCCCATACTGCCTGTCCAGCCTGCCAAGTCGTCTGTTCACGGCGTCCCGCTGCTTGGTGCCACCCTTGGTCATGACACCTTTCCTAATGAGTTCCAGACCTTCCTCATAGCGTCTGCAGGCCTGCCCGTACATGGAACGCTCCTTTGCCGCCTTGGCGTCGCTGTCCACCAGGAGGGCCCTCACGGTCTCTCCGTCAATGTACACCTTGCCCATCCGGAGGCGTATCTGCTGCCCCTTGTTGTCAGTGTGCTCCACGATGTCCCGGCCTGTCGCCTCGAACTTACGGTCACCGGCAGGGAGCACGGTGATATAGTCGAATCCGTTGTCCGTGAGCCACTTGATATTTTCCTTGGAGTAGAATCCCGCATCCATGACAACGATCCTCCTGGCCTCTGCGCAGGTGGTGCCGGCCAATGAGCCGACAACTTCCTCCAGGGTGGTGGAGTCGCTGCGGTTGCCCTCATATATCATCGTGCGTACGAGCAGGCCCTCGGTGTTCACCACGGCTGCAAGCACCACGATTTTGCAGTCGTCCCTCTTTTCCTTGGAACGACCATACCGGCACAGCCCGCTCTCCTCCATCCTTCCCTCGAAATAGGCGTTGGTGATGTCGAACAGGAGTATCTTCTCATCGATGCCGAACATGCTGCACACCCTGGAGTGGAGCCAGTCCTCCAATCCCCTGTGATCCTCCCACAGGTGCCTGGCGCTCTTATACAGCGCATCCTTGGTGATCTTCTCCCTGGCTATGCCGAACATCTCCGCCAAGGCCGTATTCTCCTGAAGGTAGCGTACGGTCTTCAACTCGGAATAAGGATAGATGGCACGCGCGATAATCTGCATGACGGCAAGGCCCGACTGTTCTTGTGTCCAGCCCCTGGAATGGAGATATCTACGAATGTCCAGAAGCTGCATGGTGGAGTTACAGAGGTTCTCGCAGCCGATGATGCGGGCCTCGTGCTGGGTGAGGGTGTCGATCTTTACGGAGATGGCTTTCTTTCGTTCCTCCTCCTCACGGGCCTTGCGCTCGGCTACGAGGCGGGGGTCGTTCTCCTGGGCGTAACGGCTGTTGCGGTACTTCACGTACTGGCGCATGGCCTCCTCGTAAAGTCCACGGTTCGCGCACATCACGCTTTGCCCTTCCTCTATCATGGTGGTGAGCATCCGTGCCAGCTCGTCCCGCTCCGCCTTGCTGAAACCGGGCAACTCTCCAAGGCAAAGGACACTCCGGTGCCTGGTCTTGCCATCCTTGTCGGTGTAAGACTTCGTGAGACGGTAGTAATCATAGCCGATTGCCGTGCCATCTCCCCGGTCACGGTATTTCTTTGCCTTGGATATATACATAGCGGGAGCAAAGGTAAATACTTGTTCCAAAGGGACAAAACGGACGGGTGTAGCATTTTGGGGGTTACGAAGGAGAAATGGACGATTTTAAAGATATTTATCCAAAGCAGGAACCAGATTGAGAACTTTGGGGGACTAAAACAACTTCCTGTTGGGAATATTTAACAAAAGGACTGAAACTTGCTGCAATGTGAGCTAAGTTCGGTCGAAAACCGCGACTATAC
>SFXD01000066.1 GCA_004559785.1 bacterium
GTTCTTAAATCACTCTAAATGCGAGAGTTACAAATGAGAATCAGTCAGTTATAAAACAAAAAAAGAACCTCCGAAGAAGTTCTCTAAATGCTTTTCTGGAGCCTCTTGTCGGATTCGAACCAACGACCCCGAGATTACAAATCACGTGCTCTGGCCAACTGAGCTAAAGAGGCGGGTGGGAAAGCTATCTATATCGCGCCGCTACAACCTACTACCCTTGCTGCGATCAAGCCCTGGGGGATTCGCAGGGAGCATGCCGTATAGGACTTTCCCATGTTAGGCGGTGCAAAATTAGTCATTTTATCCTTTTCCGCAAAATAAATCGGTCCCTAATTGAAAAAATATCACTATTTATTTCTGCCTTACCTTATATTATAAATTATTTTGCTTAACTTTGCAGGAATAAAAAGTGCATATATGGAAAGATACGACAACGTGTTAAAGTCCACTTCACATACGGCGGCAGGCGTTGCGCTATACATCGGAGCCTTGTGGTCGGGCAGTTTCCTCTTTACGGTATACGGCATTCCCTTGGCGGGCGACCTTCTGGGGCTGTTCTCGCTGTTGGCAATGTACAATACGGTGAGGAACTATCGTGCCATGGTGGAGGACATCTCCTTCCTGAAGTGCTGGAAGCTGACGTCCACCATCAGCCTCTATGGCGTCCTTGTCACGGGGCTGGTGCAGTACGTTTATTTCCAGTACTTGGACAATGGGAGGCTGCTTGGCAGTTTGGTCTCCATGCTTGAGGTTCCCGAGTTCCGGGAATCCCTCCGGCAGGTGATGCCCGGCATTACGCCGGACGAACTGACAGCGCTTCTCGAGTCCGTTACGGTAGGGTCTATGACGGCGCAGCTGTTCCTGATGAACCTATGCCTGTCCATGCTGGCGGCTCTGCCCTTAGCGGTGCTGGGCAAGCTGGGCAAGGTAAGGCCAAGGCGCAAGGATGCGGGGGACGAGTGACGGAGTAGTTTTTTCATTGAAAAGGAAAGGATGAACATTACAAGCATGGGAAATATGGATGTCTCGGTAGTGGTACCTTTGTACAACGAGGAGGAGTCGCTGTCCGAGCTGTACGCCTGGATAGCGAGGGTGATGGATGAGAACAGGTTGTCGTACGAGGTGATATTCGTAGACGACGGCAGCACGGACGCTTCGTGGAGCGTGGTCAGGCGGCTTGAGAAGGAGAACGCCGGCGTGGTGAGGGGCATCAGGTTCAGGAGGAACTACGGTAAGAGTCCCGCCCTGTACTGCGGCTTTGCCAAGGCAGTTGGCGAAGTGGTGGTGACCATGGATGCCGACCTGCAGGACTCGCCCGACGAGATACCCGAGCTGAGGCGGATGGTGCTGGAGGACGGCTACGACCTGGTAAGCGGCTACAAGATGAACAGGAGTCAGGGCGACCCCCTCTCGAAGACCATCCCCACCAAGCTATTCAATGCCACGGCAAGGGCCGTGAGCGGAATACGCAACCTGCACGATTTCAACTGCGGACTCAAGGCCTACAGGCGAGAGGTGGTGAAGAACATCGAGGTGTATGGGGAAATGCACCGGTACATACCTTACCTGGCGAAGAATGCCGGGTTTTCGAGGATTGGGGAGAAGAGGGTACACCATCAGGCAAGGAAGTTCGGCAAGTCGAAGTTCATGGGGTGGAACAGGTTCGTCAACGGCTACCTCGACCTGCTGACGCTATGGTTCCTGAGCAGCTTCGGCACGAAGCCCATGCATGTGTTCGGCTTCATAGGCACGCTGATGTTCGTGCTTGGCTTCGTGGCGGTACTGGTGGTGGGTGTCACCAAGCTGTACTGCCTTAGCGTGGGCCTTCCTCATCCTCGCGTTACCGACACCCCCTATTTCTACATTTCCCTCACCACGATGATACTTGGCACGCAGCTCTTCGTGGCAGGCTTCCTGGGAGAACTGGTAAGCAGGAACTCCCCGGAAAGGAACAAATACCAGATAGCGGAGGAACTCTGATGGCGGGAAGGAAACTCACAGCCCTATGCTCACGGCTCACAGCCCTATGCTCACTACTCATGCTTAGCTGCGACAGCATCGACTGCACGCTCTACAACAGCGTGGACATGTTCTGCAACCTATACCAGGACGGCAAGCCTGCAAGCCTCGCCGACACCCTCACCATTACGGCGGCAGGTACGGATTCGGTACTGCTCAACAGGAAGGTGGGGGCATACAAGTTCCAGCTGCCTCTCAGCTACCATGGCGACACCGACTCGATAGTCCTGACGGTAAGGGGTAAGGACTATGAGGTGGCGGATACCATATTCGTCACCAAGACCAACATGGTACATTTCGAGTCGCCCGACTGCCCAGCCACCATGTTCCACAAGATAACCTCGGTATCGTGTACCCACGAGTTCATACAAGCCGTGGTTCTCGTATCAGAAGACATCAACTATGCACGCACAGAGAACATACAGATACACCTTCACCCTGCTCCTTAGCCTCGTGGCTGCCGTGGCAGCGGCAAGGACTGCAAAGGCGGATTCCCTGCGGCAGGATGCCAGGAGGGTGCCCTTCCTGAGCGGCTTTGCCGTCAGCGCCGACCTGGTGGGCATCAGCATGAAGGGCGTGGGGGCCAGGTTTGCCAACATGGAGATAGCCGGCAGGCTGAACATGAAGGAGAAGTTCTTCCCCATCTTCGAGATAGGCATTGGCGACTGCACGCGCAAGGGCGGAGAGAACAGCAACCAGTTCTCGTGTACGTCGCCGTATTTCCGCCTTGGCATGGATTACAACGTCAACAAGAAGACCAACGGCAACCGCTTCCTCGTGGGAGCGAGGTATGGCATCTCCGGTTACGGCTACGACTTCCACTCGCAGGACATGACAGACCCCGTATACGGGACGTACGTGCCGCTCAGCATGGACGACCTCGACGGTCGCACCCAATGGCTGGAGCTGGCGGTAGGGTTCGAGACCAAGATATGGAGGTTGCTCCGCCTGGGATGGAACCTAAGGTACAAGATGCGTCTCGCCCAAAGCGTGTCGGAATACGGAGAGCCGTATTTCGTGCCCGGCTACGGGAGGAACGGCGTGTCAGCCTTCGGAGGAACCGTGAACGTGGTGTTCGACTTCGGCTACGGCTCGTGGGGCAAGAAGCACAAGGGTAAGGGTAACATAAATATCGGAAAGGACTGACGCACATGTGGGAATTCTGCCTGATAGGAATCGCGCTCGCCATGGATTGCTTCACGGTGAGCATAGCTACGGGAATTGCATACGGGCGTTGGGTGGGCATGCCCATGACGGGGTCGGCCCTCTCGTTCGGCATCTTCCAGGGAGGTATGACCCTCCTGGGGTATTGGGGCATGTACCTGCTTAGCTCCAACGTGGTTGTCATTCGCGACGTCGACCACTGGATAGCCTTCTCCCTGCTGCTTTACCTGGGTATGCGCATGATACGCCACCATGGGGATGACAGTGAAGGGGAGGCGCTGACCCTCGACGCACGCAGCATACTCCTGCTCTCCGTGGCAACCAGCATCGATGCCCTTGCCTTGGGCATGTCCATGGCATGCGACTCACAGTTCTTCCCCCTAAACAGGGGGACTGAGGGGGTCTTCCCTATGCTCACAGCCGCCCTCGTGATTGCCATGTTCTCGACGGGCATGAGCCTCGCGGGCTACTTCATAGGCCTGGCTGTAGGCAATGTAAAGAGCGACAACGCCGAGGCACTGGCAGGTATCGTGCTGGTGTGCATAGGCACGAAGATATTGGTAGAACACTTGTTTTTTTGAATGCAAATGGATAAGAACGGGACACGATTCAGGAAATGGCACCTCCCCCTTCTCGTATTGCTCGTGATAGGGTCCGTGTATGCCATCAGGAACAATACGAAGGGCGCAGCAACGAAGGCTGCATACATATCGGACGAAGGCGTAGCCTTTGGCACAGTATATCATGTGAAGTACCTGCATGACGAGGATCTGCATTCGGAGATAGAGTCCGTCCTGTGCGGCGTGGACTCTTCCCTGTCCATGTTCAACCCCCAGAGCGTGCTGAGCCGCATCAACAGGAACGAGACAGACTCCGCCGACGGCAGGCTGCGCGAGGTGCTCCGACTTTCTATGGAGGTATATGGCGAGACGGACGGAGCTTTCGACGTAACGGTAGCCCCGTTGGTGAATGCCTGGGGCTTCGGCTTCAGGCAGGGTGACTTCCCCGACTCGGCATCCGTAGACAGCATGATGCTGCTGGTGGGGACGGACAGGCTCAGTCTCTCGGGCACGGTCATACGCAAGGAACGCCCCGGCATGGTGCTCGACCTCAGCGCCGTGGCTAAGGGGTATGCCGTAGACCTCGTGTCGGAGATGCTGGAAGGAAAGGGAATCGGGGACTACATGGTGGAGATAGGAGGCGAGGTCAGGACTTCGGGCAGGAATCCCAAGGGAGAGGCGTGGAGGATAGGCATCAACAAGCCCGACGACGACAGCACATGCGTCAGGAGCGACCTCCAGGCTGTCCTCGCCGTAGACACGGCGTGCATGGCAACAAGCGGCAACTACCGCAACTTCTACGTCAGGGACGGGCGAAAGATAGCACATACCATCGACCCACGCACGGGCTATCCCGTGCAGCATAGCATCCTGAGCAGTACCGTCATGGCATCCAGCACGGCAGAGGCCGACGCTTACGCCACGGCATTCATGGTACTGGGACTGGACGGCGCACGTGCCTTGCTCGCCCGCCACGGACGACTGGAGGCTTACTTCATCTACGCTAACGAAGACGGGGAATACCGCACATGGTGCACGGACGGGTTCGGGAAACTGATAGCGGAATAGCCACGTCGTGGAGGAGGAAAAAGAGACAGGAAACATGACGCTCGTGGAGATGAACATATCCGACAAGTTCCAATTGCTGACAAGGCTGCCCCTGATGCAAGGCCTTGGCGGCAAGGACCTGGCATACATCGAGGAGACGCTGGGACTGCATGTCAACAAGTGTACCGCCATGCCCTTGGCGGTGCAGGGCGACCTATGCCGCGACCTGACGTTCGTGACGGACGGACTCGTGACCCGAGAACATGATACGGAGGACGGCAGGATAAGGACCATTTCCTGCCTGCAGACTCCCATGGCGATAGAGCCCGAGTGCCTGTACGGCATCAGCTGCCTCTATGCCGCCTCATATCGTGCACAGCCTGGTGCGGGAATCATCAGGATAGGGAAGAGGGACGTTAACTTGCTTGTCGACAGATACGAGATATTCAGGCTCAACTACATGAACGCTCTCTGTTCGGCATTACACAGGGAGCGACTGCGACGTGACCCTTGCCGGGAGAAGGACGCACGCGAGAAGTTGCTTGCCCTGCTGCGAAAGGCTTTCGAGGGATGCACGGGAGGCGCACAGGTGATAGCCAAGATGACAGACCTTGCCGATAGGATAGGCGAGACCAGGCTCAATGCCTCGAAAGCCCTCAACGCCTTGCAGGACGAAGGCGTGCTGAGGCTCACCCGGGGACGCTTGCTGATTGACGATGTCGGCAGGCTGCGGATGTAGGTACGAACGAAAGAAGACAAAGAACCAAATATATTTTTTTTTGCACAACTTCCCATGTGGTAAACAAGTTAGATATGGACAACCCTTTATTGAAGACGGAATACGGTACGGTACGCAACACGATACCCTTCTCCAAGATAGGAGTCAGGGAGATGGAAGAGGCCGTGATGGAAGGCATGAGGGTGGAGGACGAGATAATACGGTCGATAGCGGACAATCCCGACACGCCTACCTTTGCCAACACCATTGCCGTGGAATCGGGCGAACTGCTCTCCGCCGCTACTGGAGTGATGTACAACATCATGAGCGCGGCTACCTCGGACGAGACAGACGACCTCGTGCAACGTATGTCACCCCTGCTGACCGAGCACAATAACAGGATAATGATGTCTGAGAGGCTGTTCCGCCGAGTAAGGTACGTATATGAGAACGAGATGGAGCAGCTGGACCACGAACAGCAGATGCTCCTGGAGGACGTGTACAGGTCGTTCGTGCGAAACGGAGCCTTGCTCGACGACGAACGAAAGAAGGAACTGGCTGCCCTGCGTGTGGAACTCTCCTCCCTGTGCGTGGCTTTCGACCGCAACAGGCTGCAGGACATCAACGCCTTCGAGATGCACCTGACGGACAGGGGACTGACGGCTGGCCTGCCTCAGTCGGCCCTCGACGCAGCAGCTATGGCGGCACGCGAGAGAGGCAAGGAGGGATGGGTGTTCACCCTGGACTCGCCCAGCTACGTAGCCTTCATGACTTATGCAGACAACCGCGATCTAAGGCGCAGGATGTACGTGGCAAAGGCTACCTTGTGCCATAGCGGCAACGACAACGACAATACAGGCATTGCCAAGAGAATCGTCAACCTACGTCTCGGCATAGCCAAGCTCCTCGGCTACGACACCTATGCCGACTTCGTGTTGGAGAAGAGGATGGCAAGCAACGTGGGCAACGTGACGACCCTGCTGGAGCAGCTCTGCCAATACTACCTGCCCGCTGCAAGGGAGGACGTGAGGAGGGTAGAGGCACTTGCACGCGAGGAGATGGGCGGGGACTTCACCCTACAGCCGTGGGACTTCACCTACTACAGCCACAAACTGAAGAAGAGGCTGTATGACATAGACTCTGAAATGCTCAGGCCCTACCTCAGCCTCGACAACGTCAGGAAGGGAGTCTTCGGACTTGCCACTACGCTCTACGGCATCACCTTCAGGCGCAACGAGTCCATAGAGGTCTACCATCCCGACGTGGAGGCGTACGAGGTGTATGATGCCGACGGCACTTACCTTGCCGTACTGTATGCCGACTTCTTCCCGCGCAGCAACAAACAGAGCGGGGCGTGGATGACCGACTTCGCCCCACAGTATGTTGACGACAAGGGCGTAGACCATCGTCCGCACGTGAGCATAGTGATGAACTTGACAAAGCCTACGGACAACGCACCTTCCCTGCTTACCATCTCCGAGGTGGAGACTTTCCTGCACGAGTTCGGCCATGCCCTGCACGGCATCTTCTCGATGTGCAGGTATCAGTCGCTGAGCGGTACCAATGTGTACAGGGATTTCGTCGAACTCCCATCCCAGTTCATGGAGAACTATGCCACAGAGACCGACTTCCTCGGCACTTTCGCCTTCCATTACCAGACGGGAGAGCCCATTCCTGCCGAGCTTGTAAGCAGGCTGCGTGACTCGCGCAGGTATTGTGCCGGCTATTCCTGCGTGCGCCAACTGGGATTCGCCACGCTCGACATGGCTCTGTACACCCTGGGTAACCCTCTCGAAGAGGATATTGCGGCATTCGAGCACAGGTGCACGAGCCACCTGCAACTGTTGCCCTTGGTGCCCGGCGAATGCATGGCGGTACAGTTCGGGCACATCATGAGCGGAGGCTATTCGGCAGGCTATTACAGCTACAAGTGGGCGGAAGTGCTGGATGCCGATGCCTTCGAGGCGTTCGTGGAAGAGGGTATCTTCAACAGGCAGACTGCCCGAAGGTTCCGCGACACCATTCTGTCGCAGGGTGGGAAGGAGCATCCCATGCAGCTCTACAGGCGATTCCGCGGCAGCGAGCCTACCATCCGTCCCCTGCTGCATCGGGACGGAATAGAGCCCGTAGGAACCAAACGATAGCCCACTGCTTCCGCCGAGCCATGTACAGGGGGGGGAGCAAGGTCGGGCTTGCCTTTTGGCATTATGCCGCGTTTAGGACAAAGTATATTATTATCAGAATATGGACAAACAAAAGGATCTGGACCTGAGATACCTCAGGATGGCAGCCATCTGGAGTGAGAACAGCTATTGCGTACGCCGCAAGGTTGGTGCGCTTGTCGTAAAGGAGAAGATGATTATCAGCGACGGCTACAACGGTACGCCGGTCGGGTTCGAGAATGTATGCGAGGACGAGAACAACGTGAGCAAGCCCTACGTCATGCATGCCGAGGCAAACGCCATAACCAAGATAGCGCGTAGCGGCAACAACAGCGACGGCAGTACGCTCTACGTGACGGACTCGCCATGCATAGAGTGTGCAAAGCTAATCATACAGGCAGGCATACGCAGGGTGATATACGGCAGGGAATATCGCATAATGGACGGCATCGAGCTGCTCAGGAGGGCTGGTATCGAAGTCCTCCACCTCCCCTTCGAAAGCCATCAGGGAGAATGATGCAGCAAGCATCTGCCTACTGCTTATATAATATGTATACATTATAATATATGACATTTACGATATTTATATAAACTTACATTCATTCTGTCATGAACAAGAACAAGCATCGTTTCGTACCACTATGGCTGTCAATCAGCATGATTGTAGGCATTCTGATAGGCACATTCTTCACAAGCCATTCCTCCACAGGCAAGCTGAGCATCATCAACACGCGGTCCAACAAGCTCAACTACCTGCTCCAGCTGATAGACAACAACTACGTCGACACGGTCGACATGTCGTCGCTCGTGGAGGATGCCATGCCACAGATACTTGCCGAACTCGACCCCCACAGCAGTTACATCCCTGCAAAGGACGCAGAGGAGGCGGCCGAGGGGCTGAAGGGCTCGTTCAGCGGCATCGGGGTTAGCTTCACCATGGAGAAGGATACGGTCAACGTGATGTCCGTCATATCCGGCGGACCTGCACAGAAGGTGGGGATAATGGCTGGCGACCGCATCCTCAAGGCTGATACCGTCTCGCTCGTAGGCATGGATTCTGAACAGGTGATGAAACACCTGAAGGGGCCCAAGGGTACCCACGTACGCCTTGCCGTCAAACGTCATGGCACAAAGGAACAGGTCTTCTTCGATGTCGTGCGTGGCGACATACCCAACGAGAGCGTGGTGGCTGCCTACATGATAGACAAGAACATAGGTTACGTCAAGGTGAAGAAGTTCGGCGAGCAGACCTATGCCGAGATGCTCGTCGCATTGGCAAGGCTGAACATCGACGGGATGAAGAACCTCATAGTGGACCTTCGCGGCAACACGGGTGGCTACATGCACATAGCCATACAGATGGTCAACGAGTTCCTGCCTGCCAACAGGCTCGTGGTATATACCGAGGGACGCAAGAGCCCGCGCGAGGAGTTTAAGTCAGACGGCAGGGGCTCGTTCAAGCAACTGCCCATCGTGGTGCTCATGGACGAGGCAAGTGCAAGCGCAAGCGAGATTTTCGCAGGTGCCATACAGGACAACGACAGGGGCACCATCATAGGAAGACGCTCGTTCGGCAAGGGACTCGTACAGCAACCCATGGAGTTCCGAGACGGCAGCGTGGTAAGGCTTACCGTTGCACGCTACTACACCCCAAGCGGAAGGTGCATCCAGAAGCCATACCAGCACGGCAAGGGAGAGGACTACGAGAACGAACTCTTGGCAAGGTACGAGCGAGGGGAATTCTTCTACCAGGACAGCATTCACCAGGAAGGCGAGGAATACCACACCCTGATAGGCCGAACGGTATACGGGGGCGGCGGCATAGTGCCTGACATCTTCGTGCCCGAGGACACTACCGCCATTACGTCCTACTACAAGCAGGCTCTCTTCTCAGGGTTGCTGCGCCAGTTCTGCTTCTCCTATACCGACAGCAAACGTGAGGTGCTTTCCAAGTATGAGACCGTGGACGAGATGCTCAGATACCTCAAGGGGCAGAACCTTCTGGAGAAGTTCGCACGCTTCGGCGAGCAGCACGAACTGCGCCGCAGGAACATACTCATGGAGAAGAGCAAGAACCTGTTCTACAGGAATATCTATGGCAACATCATATACAACGCCATGGACACGGAGAATTACATCGAGTACTTCAACCGTGAAGACCAGACCGTGCAGAAGGCTTGCCAGATACTAAGGGACGGCACCTCCGTGCCCACCCTTCCTGCCGTGGGCGAGGAAAACATGGAGGCAGGCGAAGAGTAGCATCCGATGGCAAGGGAGTCGCACTTCAGCATGGGGCTGCACCAACGCCTTCATCCCTACATAGGGAGGAGGGACTACGATGGGTTGGTAGGCGTGTTGTCCACGCTTTCCAACTCGCAGTTCCGTACGGCTGGCTACATGATAGGGGAGAGGTATGCTGCCGAGATGGACAACGGGGACTTCTGGGCACTCTTCGCCAGGTTGCATCTCTGGGATGCCAAGGCTTTTCTCGTCACCATGCTCAAGTCGTTGTGCCAACGCATCTCATCACATAGGTCGGACATACGTGACGAGGGCTTCGCCTCCCTTTGCGCCAACATGAACGAGATTGACAGGCAGAAGACGCTCCGGCTACTGCTGCCCGTCATGCCCGACCACCTACTTGTCGTCGCCCTCTTCAAGGCGGTTGGCTTCGATGACAGGCGCACATGGCTGCCCTTCCTGATAAATGCCGATACCCTGCCTTGCTACTACGTCCTGTTCAACAGCCTCCGCTTCGTAGAGGACGACAGGGCCTACCTCGTAAGGCTGGCGGTATATCTCATCCGCAAGGGCGACTCGCTCTCCTTCAGCATGGCTTCCCTCATTAGGGAATACTTTGGCCTCGATGAGGTGAAGGGCACCTTCTCCCTAAGGCTCAGGCCCTACCAGTTGTCGCACATCGAGACGTCATACGAGTCCTTTCTCGACATCATGAGGATGTAGCGCAGTCCTTTTTCAGGCATACTATCCAAATTTGCACGACAAAGGATGCCTCCATATTGGATTTTTTTATAAATTTGCAAAGACAAACATAACGATTGAAATGGCAGACACGACAGGAAGACGCAAGAGTCAGGGTACAAAATACATAGAGGTTCCCAGCGTGGACCAGTATGGGCACAAGCAGCCGCAGAGCCTCGACATGGAGATAGCCGTGATAGGCGCATTGATGGTGGAACAGGAATCGTACGGACTTGTGGCGGAGATACTCAAGCCAGAGAGTTTCTACGACCATAGGCACCAGATATTGTATCTTGCCATACAGTCGCTCAACGTCGAGCAGAAGCCCGTCGACATCATGACGGTACAGGACTGGCTGGAAAGGAACGGCAAGCTGGAGGAGGCAGGAGGCTCCACCTACATCATGCAGATCAATGCACAGGTGGCGAGCAGCGCGCACGTAGAGTATCATGCTAAGGTCATAGCACAGAAGTCGCTCGCCCGCCAGCTGATAACGTTTGCCAGCTACGTCATGACAAAGGCTTTCGACAGCACGGTGGACGTGGCAGATCTCATGCAGGAGACGGAGGGACAGCTGTTCGCCATCTCACAGCGGAACCTCAAGAAGGACTACACACAGATAAACCCCGTCATAGACAGGGTCTACAACCTCCTGCACAAAGCGGCAAGCCGAGAGGGCGGACTTAGCGGACTCTCCACGGGATTCAGGAAACTGGACGACATGACGAGCGGTTGGCAGAACAGCGACCTCATCATCATCGCAGCCCGTCCTGCCATGGGTAAGACGGCTTTCGTGCTCTCCATGATGAAGCGCATGGCGGTGGACATGAAGACCCCGTGCGCCATGTTCAGCCTTGAGATGAGCAACGAGCAGCTCGTGCAACGCCTGATGGTGAACGTAAGCGAGATTAGCGGAGAGAAGTTGCGTAGCGGACACCTCGCCCCATACGAATGGGGACAGCTCGACTCCAGGGTGCGCCAGCTCTACGACGCACCTGTCTTCATCGACGACACCCCGCAGCTTACCGTCTTCGAACTTCAGACCAAGGCAAGGAGGCTCGTACGCGAGCATGGGGTGAAGATTATCATGATCGACTACCTCCAGCTGATGCACGCCAGCGGCATGAACATCAACTCGCGACAGGAGGAGGTGTCTACCATCAGCCGCTCGCTAAAGGGACTTGCCAAGGAACTCAACATACCCATCATAGCCCTCAGCCAGCTGAACCGTAGCGTAGAGTCGAGAGAGGGAGAGCAAGGCAAGCGACCACAGCTGAGCGACCTCCGCGAGTCGGGTGCCATAGAGCAGGATGCCGACATAGTGTGTTTCATCCATCGACCCGAATACTACAAGATAATGCAGGACGAGGCAGGGTTCGACTGGAGAGGCAAGGCACAATTCATCATCGCCAAGCATCGTAACGGCTCGATTGGGGACATAAAGATGGAATTCAAGAGCGAGTTTGCCAGGTTCTCCGACCTTGAGGCTCATATCCCCATGCCCGGAGAGAAGGTCAGCGAGATGGGGGGCAGGATATCTTCGCCAAAGATGACTCCAGAAGAGATGGCTCAGAGCGAACATATCGCCGACAGCCTCAACATAGGCGACCCGTTCGCAGGACTCGGCACAACGGGCAACGATGCTCCGCCATTTTAAGGAGGCTACAGAGGACTCTCTTTAAGGCAAACACGAGGCGAGAATGGCAAAGACACACACCGACTTTCAGCCAAACGTACAACCCGTCTTACAAAGCTAATGTACCAAAAAGCCTCTTCCTGTATGGTTGCTCTGCTTCATAATGCTCGCCAAGATTCGAAAAATGCGTACGTAAGGCATTCTTTTTGTCGGGGTGTGTTGTGTAGTTCGTTGAAAATACGTACTTTTGCATGATAAAACAAGACTGGCATGTAGGGCTGGACGATTGGTGTCCGATGGCGTAACGGCGATTGTGCCTATTGCCGCCAATGCTAACGGCGAGATGCCAAGAGGAAAGTCTATAGGTAGAGAAAGAGATGAGGGTAGCAGTAGTAAAATACAATGCAGGAAACACCTGTCCTTACGGACAGCCCAGACATGCTGAGGTCTGCCGACAAGGTTGTATTCCCGGGTCAAGGCGAGGCAAGCAATGCCATGCAGTACCTACGCTCGCATGGGCTTGACAAGGTACTGCTCAGTCTTGTCCAGCCGGTACTTGGCATCTGCATAGGTCAGCAGTTGATGTGCCGCCATTCCCAGGAGGGCGACGTTGATTGCCTCGGTATATTCGATGCCGAGGTTTTGCGTTTCCGACCCGAGAGGCACGCGGACAAGGTGCCCCACATGGGATGGAACCAGTTGGCTTCGCCTTCGTCACCCCTGTTCGAGGGATTCAATGGAGGAGAATTCGTATACTTCGTCCATAGCTACTACGTACCCCTCTGCCAGCACACCATAGCCACCACCGACTATGTCCTGCCCTTCAGCTCTGCCCTCCACAAGGACAACTTCTACGCCACGCAGTTCCACCCCGAGAAGAGCGGCAGCGTCGGAGAACGTATCATCCAAAATTTCCTTTCGCTATGATAGAACTTATCCCAGCAATAGACATCATCGATGGCAAGTGCGTGCGCCTCACCAAGGGCGACTATGCTTCGAGGAAGGAGTACGGAGACCCCGTCAGCATGGCGTGCCAGTTCGAGGCAATGGGCTACCGTCGCCTGCATGTAGTAGACCTCGACGGAGCCAGGAGCAGGCACATCGTCAATGAGTCCACGCTGCGTGCCATCACCTCAGCCACCTCGCTCAAGGTTGACTTCGGGGGCGGAGTACGTACCGAGGACGACCTTCTCAGGGCATACGATGCCGGTGCCTCGCTCGTCACCATAGGCAGCGTGGCCGTAACGTCGCCCGAACTGTATGTAGAATGGCTTGGCAAGTATGGGGCGGACAGGCTGATACTTGGAGCCGACGTACGAAACGGCATGGTCAGCATCAACGGGTGGAAGGAAGACAGCGACGTACATCTCTCCGACTTCCTGTCCCGATACATGGAGGCTGGCACACGCAACGTGCTATGCACGGAAATCAGTCGCGACGGAATGCTGCAAGGTACCGCAGTCGACCTTTATCGCCAGGTGATGCAGGCACATCCGGGTTGCTACCTTATAGCAAGCGGCGGCGTAAGCTGCATACAGGACATAGCCACCCTCGACGAGGCTGGCATCCCAGCCGTGGTGTTTGGCAAGGCAATATACGAGGGTAGGGTGGACATGAAGGAGTTGGCAGGACGTTTCCTGCCCTCCGACGGGAAGGGAGGTGCCGCATGTTAGCCAAGCGCATAATACCATGCCTCGACGTTAAGGACGGACAGACAGTTAAGGGCGTGAATTTCGTCAACCTACGCCAGGCTGGAGACCCAGTCGCCCTTGGAAGGGCTTACAGCGAACAAGGGGCGGACGAACTGGTATACCTTGACATAACAGCCAGCCACGAGGGACGCAAGACCTTTGCCGACATGGTGCGACGCGTGGCGGAGGAGGTCAGCATCCCCTTTACCGTAGGCGGAGGCATTAGCGAGTTGCATGACGTAGAGCGGATGCTGCTTGCCGGAGCAGACAAGGTCAGTATTAATAGTGCGGCTTTGCGCCGTCCGGCACTCATAGACGAGATAGCATCCCATTTCGGCAGCCAGGTATGTGTGGTGGCCATTGATGCCAAGCTCGATGCCGACGGATGGCATTGCTACCTCAACGGAGGTCGCATTCCTACGGACAGGGGACTCTTCGAATGGGCACATGAGGTTAACGAGCGCGGTGCGGGCGAGATTCTCTTCACCAGCATTAACCACGACGGCGTAAAGCATGGCTTTGCCAACGAGGCACTTGCACGCCTTTCCGACACCCTGTCCATCCCTGTCATAGCATCTGGCGGAGCAGGTTGCAAGGAGGATTTCCGGGATGTCTTCACGTTGGGACATGCCGATGCGGCACTTGCTGCCAGCGTCTTCCATTTTGGAGAGATTGGGATTGCAGAATTGAAGGATTATTTAAGGAACGAAAATATAAGCGTTAGGTTATGAACATAGATTTTGACAAGGGCGAGGGCTTGGTGCCTGCCATCATACAGGACAGCTCGACACTAAGGGTGCTGATGCTGGGATACATGAACAGGGAGGCTTACGACAAGACGGTACAGACGGGATTGGTGACGTTCTACAGCCGCTCGCGCAAATGCCTCTGGACAAAGGGAGAGACAAGTGGCAACTACCTGAAACTGGTAGACATCAAGGTGGATTGCGACAACGATACCCTTCTCGTGAAGGCCGTCCCACAGGGCCCCGTGTGCCATACGGGGTCAGATACGTGCTGGGGCGAGACCAACGAGGCTTCACCTTTACTCTTCCTCTCTGAATTGAGCGATTTCATCGAGTGCCGCCATCATGAGATGCCCGAGGGCAGCTACACCACATCCCTCTTCAGGGACGGACTCAACCGCATGGCGCAGAAGGTGGGCGAGGAGGCTCTGGAACTTGTGATAGAGGCCACCAACGGTTCCGACGAACGCTTGGTATACGAGGGGTCGGACATGCTCTACCACCTTATAGTATTGCTTACCAGCAAGGGACTCCGCATCGAGGACCTCGCAAGGGAGTTGCAGGAAAGGCACAACCCCAACTGGAAGAAGCACTAACCCATTGTCATATAAATAACATCCTATTTTACAGACCAAGCCTTACAGATGGTTATTGAATATAAGGACATAGACATCTTCCAGGGTGAGCACCTCGTACTGGGGAATGTCAACTTACAGGTAGAAGAGCGAGAGATGGTATACCTTACGGGACCCGTCGGCAGCGGCAAGAGTTCCCTGCTGAAGACTTTCTATGGTGAGCTGGAGTGTCAGGGCGGTCAGGCAAACGTCCTTGGCTATGACATGCTTAGGCTCAAGTCAAGCAAGCATCCCATGCTGAGAAGGCAGATGGGCATAGTGTTCCAGGATTTCCAGCTTCTGCCTGACCGAACCGTCAGGGAGAACCTCGACTTCGTGCTGCGTGCCACCGACTGGAAAAAGCCTGCCAAGAGGGAGGAGCGCATCAAGGAGGTGCTCCAGATGGTTAGGCTTGCAGACAAGGTGGACGACTACGTCTTCCAACTCTCTGGCGGAGAGCAGCAACGCATCTGCATAGCGCGTGCCATCCTCAACACTCCTCGTATCATCTTGGCGGACGAGCCAACGGGCAACCTCGATAGCGAGAATGGCGAGATGATACTCGCCCTGCTGGATGAAATCAGGAGGCAGCAGGGTACTGCAATCGTCATGAGCACGCACAATATGACCTGGCCTGAATGCTTCCCGGGTACGGTTTACTCCTGTGGCGATGGCAGGCTGACAAAGATTTGAATATGCGACATTACCTTTAATAATTAATATAACACATCCAAGATATTACCCTAAAGGGGTGTTCTATAAATTAGCTTGAGACGATTATGGACCTATCACGCCACAGATGTTTATTTTTCATGATGGAGCGATGCTGGCATCGTGACAGAGTGAAAAAGAGACAGATGCAAGTGAGAGAGCATCAGCGTCCAAGCATAAAATAGACTCCCCGGGGAAGAACTTAAAACTAATTTATATAACATCCCTAAAATGAAAGTACTTAAATTCGGAGGTACGTCCGTAGGTACCCCACAGAGAATGAAGGATGTCTCAAGGTTGATAACATCCGACGGAGAGTCGAAACTCGTAGTGCTGTCTGCCATGTCCGGCACGACAAACACCTTGGTGGAAATTTCCGACTATCTCTACAAGAAGAACCCAGAGGGTGCAAATACCATCATCAACCGCCTGGAACAAAAATATATGAGCCACGTCGATGAACTTTACCAGACCCAGGAATGGAAGGAGAGGACTCGACAGTTCCTCATAGAGGAGTTCGACTACCTTCGTTCCTTCACCAAGGTTCACTTCACTTCCTTCGAGGAAAAGGTTGTTTTGGCACAGGGAGAAATAATGAGTACCAACATGGTGACGAACTACCTGCTGGAATGTGGGGTCAACTCGCTGCTGGTTAACGCCCTCGACATCGTCAGGACGGACAAGAATGCAGAACCCGACTTCAATTACATAAAGGAGAAAAGCAACGAGATGTTCAATGCCAACAAGGGCTACGAGATATACATCATACAGGGCTTCATCTGCCGCAATGCCTATGGCGAGATTGACAATCTCCTGCGAGGCGGAAGCGACTATACGGCGTGCCTGCTCGGTGCTGCCATACAGGCCGAGGAGATTCAGATTTGGACCGACATCGACGGCATGCACAACAACGACCCACGCATAGTGGAACATACCGAACCTGTCCGCCAGCTCCATTTCGAGGAGGCTGCCGAGCTGGCATATTTCGGTGCCAAGATCCTGCACCCCACATGCATCCAGCCCGCCAAATTTGCCGGTGTCCCCGTTCGCCTGCTCAACACCATGGATCCTTCGGCTCCCGGCACCATCATCAACAACGAGTTCCAGCCTGGGGTCATCAAGGCGGTAGCAGCCAAGGACGGCATAGCCTGCATACAGATTCAGAGTAGCAGGATGCTTCTTGCATGTGGCTTCCTGCGCAAGGTATTCGAGATATTCGAGACATACAAGACCAGTATCGATATGGTATGCACAAGCGAGGTGGGCGTCTCGGTAACAGTCGACAACCTCTCTCACCTCGACGACATCATCGACGAGTTGAAGAAGTACGGCACGGTCAACGTGGACAGGGACATGGTGATAATATGTGTCGTCGGCGATCTCAACTCCAAGAACGTTGGCTTCGAGACTCAGGCTTGCCAGGCCCTGAAGGACATCCCTGTGCGCATGATTAGCTATGGTGGCAGCAACCACAATATTTCCTTCCTTGTCAATGCTTCCGACAAGAAACCTACACTCCAGGCATTGAGTTCCACGCTTTTCAAGAAGTAATCTTTCCCTGAACAGGCCAACACGTAGTATAAGTTACAAGACGTACATATATAATAATGTATAGGATAATGGAAAAAGGATTGTTTCCCATAGAAAGGTTTCAGGATATTCGCACACCCTTCTATTACTACGACACACAGTTGCTCGACCAGACTCTTGCCGCCATCAGTCAAGAGACTTCAAAGCACGAAGGCTACCACCTGCATTATGCCGTCAAGGCCTGTGCCAATCCCAAGGTGCTGCGCCATATCAAGGATGCTGGCATGGGAGCCGACTGCGTCAGCGGAGGCGAGATACAGGCTTGCCTCGATGCTGGTTTCCCTGCAGGCGAGATTGTCTTCGCCGGAGTGGGAAAGAGCGACTGGGAGATAGAACTCGGACTGAATGCGGGAATACAGTATTTCAACGTCGAGAGCATTCCCGAGTTGGAGGTGATAAACGACATTGCGGCACGCATGGGCAAGACGGCAAGGGTTAGCTTCCGCATCAACCCCAACGTGGGGGCACATACCCATGCCAACATCACTACCGGACTCGCCGAGAACAAGTTCGGTATTGCCATGGAGGACATGGAACGGGTCATCGCCATGGCACAGTCTATGTCCAACGTCTCTTTTGTGGGGCTGCACTTCCACATAGGAAGCCAAATCCTGGAGATGAACGACTTCGTCGACCTGTCAATCCGTGTCAACGAGTTGCAGGATAGGCTCAATGCCCAGGGTATCATGGTGGAAAACATCAACGTGGGTGGTGGACTTGGAGTGGACTATGCAGACCCCAACAAGAATCCCATTCCCGACTTCAAGTCTTACTTCGACACCTATGCCACATACCTCAAGTTACGCCCCGGACAGCATCTCCACTTCGAACTTGGCAGGGCTGTCGTATGCCAATGTGGCAGCCTTGTCACCCGGTGCCTCTATGTCAAGAAGGCTACCCACAAGCAGTTCGTCATAGTGGATGGTGGCATGACCGACCTGATACGTCCCGCCCTGTACGACGCATACCATCGCATCGAGAACATCACGAGTACGGCGGCAGAGGAGACATACGACGTGGTAGGCCCGATATGCGAGAGCAGCGATGTCTTTGCTAAGGACTATGTCATGAACGGCACCAAGCGTGGGGACATCATCGTAATGCGTTCTGCCGGTGCATACGGAGAGATTATGGCAAGCGGATACAACTGTCGTCCGTTGCCCAAGGGGTATGTCACCGAAGACTTGCTTGGATAATAATCATTCCAGCCGATGGAGTTCCTGCCCGTAATCGTTACGTCCTTGCTGCTGTTCGTGCTTGGCATAGCCATGGGGTTTCGTGCCATGCGTGTATTGCGCCTTGGCAAGCGGCAATCCCTTGATGTAGGCCGTCGGCAAGGCTATTCCGTACCGGTCACGATAGTGATACTTGCACAGGACCAGGAGCAGGACTTGCGCAATAACCTCACAGACATCTTGTCACAGGATTACGGCACGGAATATTACGTGTCCGTCATCGACATACACAGCAGCGATGGTACGCTCAGCTTTCTGGAGTCCATGGAGGAACGATACCACAATCTCTCACACTCGTCCATACCTGCCTCCGCACGGGACATCAGCCTGCAACGTCTCGCCATTACGCTTGGAATGCGTTCGGCGTTCACGGACTGGGTGATAGTTGCCGAGGCAGGATGTAGGCCACGCAGTTCGCGTTGGCTGTCTGCCTTTATGGGACAATGCACGGAGGAGAAGGATGGCGTTCTGGGCTTTGCCATACGTCAGGGTGCCGGTAGTGGCTGGCAATCGTACCGTAGCAGCTATTTCCGCCTGTGGCAGCAGTTGTTGTGGCTTCCGTTTGCCATTTCGTCTGTTCCTCCCAGGGCAGACGACTGCTTCTTTGCTTATCGCAGGGATCGTTTCCTCTCCCATGGAGGTTTTGCAAGTGACGCAAACCTGCTTTGTGGTACTGCCTCGCTCCTCTTCAACAGGAACGTCCTTCCCGGTCGTTGCGGTGCATCTCTTTCTATTGAAGCCACGTTGGACGGTAGGGACTTGACGTCCCATGCATGGTACAGGGATAGGGTCTATTTCATGGAGACGCTCCATCAGTCCCGCCACGTCTTCCTATACCGCTCGCTCTATTTCCTCCATGCGGCGTTGCCATGGCTTCTTGCCTTTTGCTCAGCATGGCTTCTGTCGAGCGTACCAAATCCATGGGGCATAGTGGCAGGCGTCTTGATTGTGTTGCTGCCAATGATGACTTATTCCTTCACTCACTTTGCTGCTTGCCGCCATTATGGGATAAGGCAGCTGCTCATGCTCTGTCCCGTCTTCCATCTCATGATACCTTTCTGGGATCTCTCGGCATGGCTTGGTTGGCGATTCGCCAAGAAGAACACCTTCCGCAAGAAATTCATCTGACATACATCTTCAAACCAGTTTCTTTTTTTTACTTTACACCCTCATTTCAGATTATGCAAAGCATTCCTTTCATAGCATGGTGCCTTAGCCACCTAAATTATTGGGTCATTACCTTGCTGATGGCAATAGAGAGTAGTTTCATACCCTTTCCCAGCGAGGTGGTAGTGCCGCCAGCGGCTTATCTTGCCCACGCCAACGGCGAGCAGAACGTCTTCCTCATAGTGTTCTTCGCTACGCTTGGTGCCGAGATTGGTGCACTCGTCAATTACGCCTTGGCATACTACCTTGGCCGACCTATCATCCTGAAGTTCGCCAACAGCAGGCTTGGGCACATGTGCCTCCTCGACGAGGAGAAGGTTACCAAGGCAGAAGAGTACTTCGACAGGCATGGTGCAGTAGGCACCTTCTTCGGAAGGCTTGTGCCTGCCGTACGCCAGTTGATTAGCATCCCTGCGGGACTGGCACGCATGAGGCTCAGCCGTTTCATGCTCTATACCGCTCTTGGGGCAGGGGCTTGGAACAGCATCCTTGCCGCCATTGGCTATTACCTTGCTACCGTTGTCCCATACGACCAACTCGATGCGCAGGTGGAGAGGTTCAGCGGCGAACTGAAGTATGCCATGGTGGGACTTGCCGTATGTGTGGTAGCATTCCTCGTTTATAAAGGATATAGGAAATGAGGAACGTTCTGACTGCTATATTTCTCGCAATCTCGGTCTTTGCTAAGGGGCAGATGTGGGACAGGCTTGCCCGTACAGACTATTCCATCGACGATGGTAGGGTAGGGACTCTCGAACTGGAGATTGACAACCTCGATTTCTTCCGCGACAACGAGTACAACAGTTCTGTCACCGACGGCTACACCCTGCCCGGCATCTTGCTCACACCCAAATTAGTGTATACTCCACACAGGCAGATACAACTCGAACTGGGTGCACATGCCCTGATATTCAACGGTGCCAACAAGTACCCATGCTATGCCTACCACGACATAGGGACATGGAAGGGCAACCAATACCAGTCGGGCACACATCTCCTGCCATGGCTTAGGGCAAAGGCAAGGTTACGCCATCTTACGGTAGTCCTTGGGGATATATATGGCGGTCAGAACCATGGCTTCATTACCCCTCTGTTCAATACGGAGACCAATCTCTCGCAAGACCCCGAGATGGGATTCCAGTTGCTGTGGGACCGCAAGCACCTGCATTCCGACACATGGCTCAACTGGCAGAGCTACATCTTCAATCTCGATACACATCAGGAGGCTTTCACGGTAGGCTCCAACTGGGATGTGCTTGTCAACGAACCTTCCTCACGCCTTCATTGGAGCATCCCCGTACAACTGGTAATCCAGCATCGTGGTGGTGAACAGGACGTTACCAACATGGGAGTACAGACCATCTCCAACGTTGCCATAGGTGGTGCGTTCCGCTGGAATGCCAACCGACGAACGAGCAAGAGGAAAATGGAGCTTGCTCCGGCTATCCCGAGCGAGGAGGAGGAAGAAAAAGTCAACAAGAGGGCCTTGACGCATATCGGGGCTGAGGCGCATTTCCTGTATTCCTATCAGCAGAGTGGCAGCCTGTGGCCTTTCAACGGAGGCATGGCGTTGCATGCTGCGGCAGACGTGTCGTTGTTCAACGCCCTCTCGTTCAAGGCAGGTGTCTTCCATGCTCCCGACAACTTTGTCAGCCTGTATGGCAACCATTTTTTTAGCACGCTTTCTACCATAGACGGCAGTCCCCATCCATGTACCACCACGGGTTACCTTCGAGCCGACTATACATACATGTTCCTTGACGGTTATGCCATAGGTGCCGAGGCAGAGCTCCATCAGCATCGTATAGGTGGCAAGGGTGAGACCAATTTCTCCTTTGGCATATACTTTCGCCTGTCACCACGTTTCACGCTATGGCGTGGCAAGCGTTAACCCCATTTCTGTATGCTTGCCTACACTCCACCTTGCCTGTGTGCAGAAATCACGTAGGCATTGTCTTCCTTTATACGGAACTTGACCTCCATTTCTTCGTACTCCATGGCATAGATTCGTTCCTCGTCGTCCTGGTAATGTGGACGTGGGTCTTGTGAGATGATACCTCTCAAATCCGCCATTTCCTTCTCCGAAAGCATGTTGCTTACATCCTCGTCGAAGGTCGTGTTTAGGTTGTGGCTCGTCTCGTTTGCCATCTCGGCAAAGCCTCCCCTTGCATCGGCATGTATGTCCGTGAAGGGCAGGTAAGGCTTGATGTCTATGATGGGTGTGCCGTCCATCATGTCTATGCCTTCCACCTCTATCACGGGTCCCTCCGCAGTATTCGTGTATATTCCAACTATCCTCACCGACGACAGGCCTATGCTGTTTGGACGGAAGGGGCTACGGGTTGCCCACACACCCATTCTCTTGTTTCCTCCCAGTCTTGGAGGCCTTACCGTAGGCGACCATTTCCCTTGCGTATGAGCTTTCGAGAAGTCCCACAGCAACCAAATGTGTGTGAAATCCTCCAGTCCCCTGAGGGCATCTGGATTACGGAATTCGGGTTCAAACACTATCGTGCCTCTCAGTCCTTGTACAAGTCCGCTTTGCCTTGGGACACCGAATTTTGTCTTGAAGCCAGTCCTTATGTGGCCTATGGGCTTTATTGTAAGAATCGTATGTTCCACTTTAATTATGTGGGTGTTCTATAAATTTGTATTTACATCCATTGACAATGCCTCCTTTGATGCTTGTCCCCTCACCAAAAAGGACGTTTCTTTTGTCAATGACTATGCAAAATTAATACTATTTGAGATAAAACCCAAATACATTCATGTAAAATA
>SFXD01000067.1 GCA_004559785.1 bacterium
CCGGATTATGAATCCGACGCTCTAACCAGCTGAGCTATCCCGCCATCATTCCGTTTTGCGGTTGCAAAGGTACGACATTTATATGAAAGTACCAAACGAAATCGCTTTTTTTTCTGAATTATTGTGCAAGGCTGCTATCTGGAAGCCCTTCCTCTGTACCACTGGCGTCTCCAGGAATCCCTCTTTTCTTTCAGTTGTGCGGTAGACAAACCGTCGTTGAGGCAGTTGCCGTTGAGGAATGTCCCCTTGGCATGGAATACGTTCCGCTTGGTAGCCTTTAGGTCGGTAAAGCCAAAGGCATCCGAGTCGAGGGTGCCGTACACGCTACGGTTGCAGGCTATCACGTCGGTGAAACGCGATGTTGGAGTGTCGCTGTCGTAACCTCCGCCTACGATACCTCCGGCATGATGCCCTGCCACGCTACCGAGACAGATGCATTCCTCCATCGTCAGGCTTGCATGTACCTTGCCTATCAGACCTCCTGCATAGCTGTCGATGCTGTTGACGTCGACGCTCGAACAGCATCCGCGGATAATAGTCTTCCCTCCTATGTTGCCACCGATGGCTCCTGCATAGCTCTTGGATGACACACGTCCCGTGAAATAGCAGTTCTCTATCAGGGTAGTGCCGGGGTACGTATGGTGGCCGATATAGCCGCCCAGTACACCTGCTCCCAATCCTACGCTGGATATGTTGACATCCTCGAATCCCACGTTCTTGCACTCTCCGCACAATACTCCGAAGAAACTGCTGTAGGAGCAAGAGAGAGTGGGCGTAAGGTTGCGTATCACATGGTTGCGCCCATCCAGGCTAATCCAATGTGCGTATTCGTTGGTATATGTGTTGAGTGGCTTCCAGTTGATGCCCTTCAGGTCGATGTCCTCGGCAAGTGCGAAGTATACGAGCTTTCTCTTGACGAGTGCGTACCGCATGTTGCATAGCTGTCTGGTGGTTGCTATGATGTACGGGTCTGAGGCCGTTCCCTTGCCGCTCTGGAACAGGTTGTTGCTGGAAGAGGGTGCAATCTGGGAACTGTCAGAGAGGTTCATCTCGTAGATTCCGGGATTCAGGGGCTTGTTCACGACGACGGTCATCTTGTAGTTGCCGTTCTCCTTGTCTATGCCTTCCAGGGACAGGGGATGCTCTGAATGCGAGGCGTTCCTTGCCATGGCGGACTCGGCTACTTCCTCGGGAGTCCGGTGGCGGTTGGTCATCTTGTGAGTTACCCTGTTGATGGTAACCTCATCCCCTTCTGTCATCTTGAAGGAACTGTTTCCCTTGAGGCTGGCGATGTTCACCTTTCCCTTGTCCAGCGAAATGACTCCCGTCTTCTCCCCGTCCCTTGACTTGAGGTTGAATTCGGTGCCTACAACGGTAATCCTGGAGTCAGACGTCGTGATGACGAAGGGGTGTGACTCGTCGCTCTCTACGTTGAAGTAGGCTTCTCCTGAGAACTCCACATTCCTCTTTCCGCGTGAGAAATCGCCCGACCCGTATGTGAGGCGGCTATTTTGCTGGAGGAGGATTAGCGTGCCGTCGGGCAACTGGAACGTGGAACTCTGTCCCTCGATGGTGGAGACCACGATTTGCTCCGAGAAGTAATCCTTGACCTGAAGGTAGAAATACAGGGTAGACGTCACGAGCAGTGGCATTAGTATGGCTGCTGCCCATTGGAACATCTCGCGGGTGTGTGACAGATAGCATTCTCCCCATTTGGGCTCGTCGTTCTCTGACTTGTGCATGGTGCGCCTACGGAAGATGCTGAAGGCCCTGTCTGCATCAAAGTTGGTCACAAGTTGACCTGCTCCCATCCAGACCTCCTGCCTTCTTGCAAAGAGAGCCATATTCTCCTCAGAGGCGGCCAGCCATTCGCTGAGTTGCGCCTTCCCCTCCTCGCTGATCTCTCCTGTGAGATAGTCAAGGATGAGGTCGTCTATGTGAGTGTTCTCTTCTTTCATATCCATTGTAGTTTTTCCAGTACTTTATGTAATAAAGACAAATTTTTGTGCCGCCAAGTATAGCGCATTGGCGAAAAAAAGTGCATAAACGTCAAGATAACGTTTGAAATGGTCTTCTATCAACTTGAGGGCGTTCTTTATCCTGAATTTAATAGTGTTTGCGCTTACGCCTTCCTGCACGGCGATTTCCCTGTAGGTCATTCCCTTGTAGCGGCTCATGATGAAGGCGCTCTTGGCAGGTTCGGGCATCTTGTTGATGAAGTCGGACATAAGGGAAGAGAGTTCGTTGTCGAGCAGCTTACCCTGTGGGGTCGTTCCGTCGCTGCCCGAGTAGATGTGTCCCATCTCCTCATCCCTTAGTGCGCTGAAGGTGTGTTCTGTCCTCTTGACCTTGGTGCCGGTTATGTTGATGCAGGTGTTGCGCGTAGAGGTCATCAGGTAGGAGCGCAAATTGGAGTGTATGGTCAGGTTCTCGCGTATCTCATAGATGTGGCTGATGACATCCGAAACGGCTGCCTGTGCCAGGAAATCGTCGTGCAGGATGGTGCTGGCGAGGATGCACATAGGTTCGTAATATGTCTTGAAGACATAATGGTAGGCTTCCTCGTCCCCTTCAATCAACCCTTTTATGATTTGTAGCTCTTCCGCCTGTTTCACGACTGGTGAGTTCTATAGATATGTTTTAGTTTCCGAAAATAGTTCCCATTCCACTTGAATGACCCTACCCTTATGGCAGCACTCGTAGCGATGACTGTCTGCCTCGCCTCGCTTGCCCCGAGCTTGTTGGTTCTTTTTGGGGCAATGGCGTAGGCTATGCTCGTAAAGGATAGTGCATCTGAACTTTTATCTGGTACAAAAATACCGCTTTTCTTTTGTATTTGCAAAAAAACTTATTACATTTGTGTTCAGAATATAGAATATCGCACGCAATGCCGATGTAATGGAGTGTGGTTGACAGGCTTAGGTGGCAGAGTTGCATTGCCAACGCCTCTTTCATAAGGTATAAGGGGAAATGGAAAGGAATGCAGTCTTGGCGAATGTGAAAAGACGACGGAGAACAATGGACATTATATGATATATTATTTTTCTGGTACAGGCAACAGCCTTATGGTTGCAGGCAAGTTGTCGGAGATGCTTGCCGACGACATGCGAGCCATGACCTCCGATTCGTCGGGAAGGGTGGATGACGAAGTTCTCGGACTTGTCTTCCCCGTGTACTCATGGGGGCTTCCGAGAGTGGTGGACATGTTCCTGAGGGAGAGGCTTCCCTCGCTCGTCAGGAATCCCAGGTACATTTATGCCGTAATGACTTGCGGAGATGACGTCGGATTTGCCGACAAGTTGCTGGAAAAGAGATTGAAAGGCATGTATGGCCATGGACTGGATGCCGTTCATTCGGTATTCATGCCCAACACGTATGTTTGCCTGCCTGGCTTTGACGTGGATGGTGCGGAGGTTGCTGCCATGAAGGTGGAGGACACCATGCATAGACTGCCAGAGATAGCCGAGGGAATAAGGAACAGACGCATGACGAGGGACTTGGTGAGGGGGAGCATGCCTTGGGCGAAGACCTATGTCGTACGGCCCTTGTTCAACCTTCTCCTAGTGACCGACCGCTATTTCAGGGTAAGCAAGGGGGTGTGTACGGCGTGTAACATTTGTGTGGCAAGCTGCCCCTTGGGAAACATCCGCAGGGGCGAGGATGGCAATCTGCACTGGGGAGGCTCATGTACAGGCTGCCTGGCATGTTACCATTCGTGCCCACGCCATGCGTTGCATTTCGGGAGCATGACCAAAGGCAAGGGACAGCACTATTCGAAATAGAATGTGAGGACTATCATCTTGGAGTGTGCTCCGTCCAGGGAATCCGTAAACTTGCGTAGGGTGCCGTCAATAAGGTCTGACCTGTCCTTCTTTAGGATGTCTGCCAATCCGAAGCAGAACTTCAGTTCGGGGTTGAGTTTGAAGAAGGGTAGGTAGATGTCGCATCCCATGCCTATCTCCAGGTATACGTCCATAGGCTTTGTCAGCAGCGCCCTGTGCTTGCGTGTGGTGAGGTCAATCGTGGGACTTACGCCAGCCATGAGGTAGGGGCGGAAATTGTTGTACCTCGGAGCTGCGAACTTTACGTCTAAGGGTATGGATATATAGGTGCTCTTTATGTTCTGGGTAGTGTCCCTACAGGTATTCTGCTCGTGAAAGGATACGTGCTTCTGACCAAAGTGTATCGTCGGTACGATGCGGAGCGAGAAGTACTCGTTGAGGCGCATTTCTCCAAGCACTCCGACCGTGAACCCCGGGTTGTACGAGTCTACGTCGGCATACCATCGCTCTCCCGTCTCTGGATCCACGTAGCCATTGTTGCTCAGTTCCAGGTCCTGAGTATGGAAACCGAAGAGGAAACCATAATGGAACTTCCTCATGTCGATGTACGGGCGATTCATCACTTTGCGCTCCTGTGAGAATGTGGCAACACCCACCAGCGCAAAGAGCAAGACAAGTATACCTCTTTTCTGAATTTCCATCATTCATATAACGTTCTATGAGGCTTCTTTATTGCTCAAATAATCATTTTTGATGAATAAACGAAAAAAACGTGGCTTGATGTATGTGCCGTATCACTATTTTTGATTACCTTTGCAAAAGAGATTATACAAAGATTATTCAATTAACAACTTAAAGTAATTATTATCATGGCTTACGTAATTGGTGACGATTGTGTTGCATGCGGCACATGTATCGACGAATGCCCAGTTGGAGCTATCTCCGAGGGCGAGAAGTATTCTATTGACCCAGAGCAGTGTACGGAGTGTGGCACTTGCGCTGACGCTTGTCCAAGCGGTGCTATTTCTCTGTAATTGTAGAGATACCCAAACAGATTTTTTTCTGAGAGAGCGGGGCTGCCTATTCAGGGTAGCCCTTCTCTGTATTCCATGATAACTTCAACAGTGCCTACAAACCGGGCATTCTTGCCAACGTGGTCTGCCAAAACCTCATGCCCTGACTGGTCTCTCAGGCTATGCGGATGACGGAACGTGGTATGGCTGTGCCCTCCGAGCAATATGTCGATGCCCGATGTGGAGGACACCAGGGCTTGGTCGTCGTCTCCGCCTATGTCCCATCCAAGGTGGCTGAGGCAGACTATCAGGTCGCAACGCTCTTCCTTCCTAAGGGTGTCTATCACTCTTTGGGCTGCCTCAGCAGGTCTCTCATACCTCATGCCCTCGTAGTTACTTGCAGATACCAGTCCCTTGGGGTCGGGACATACGCCAAAGATGCCTATCCTAAGCCCGGCAAGTTCCTTGACGATATAGGGCTTGACCAGACCTTCGCATGGCGTGCCGCTGAAGTCGTAGTTGCAACAGACGAAGGGAAACTTGGCCATCCTCATCAAGCGTGCGAGGTTGTCCATGCCATAGTCGAACTCATGGTTCCCGATGGTGCATGCGTCGTAGCCCATTTCATTCATCAGACCTATTTCCACCTCCCCACGGAAGAGATTGTAATACACGCTTCCTTGGCTGAAATCCCCGCAGTCCAGCAGGAGCATGGTGTTGGGGTATTCCTTGCGGTAGGCCCTGACCATGCCGTCCCTCCTTGCGAACCCTGCCTTTCCGGCCATGGCCGTATCGCTATGGTTGGCGGCAACGGGTTCTACGCATGAGTGGGTGTCGCTCGTATGCAATATCATTATTCTTTTCTCCTGCGCCCCTGCTTTTAGAATGCCCGAAGCCAGCAAGAGGCATAATGACAATATATGAATATAAGGTGCTTGTCGTTTCATCTAAAGGTCGTTAATTGTTATCCTATTCTCTATCTTGCTGTCTATGATCTTGTTCTTTATGACACTCTCTATCATGATGTCCCTTGTATATAGGTCTATCTCGTGTCTTTTCCTTGCCTTTCTCAGGGCATGCATCTTGTCGTTACCCTCTGCCAGATAGTCGAGGGTGGCTACGGTATAGATGCGTTTCCTGTCGATTTCCTCTCCGTTAATGGTAGCTTTCTTCAGCCTCCCGTCGGACGTGATGACCATTCTCACGCTACTGCTGACGGCTTCGCCACCTACTGCGGCTATGTCCTCCATCAGCTGGAGGAGGTCGGAACCTGCCATTTCCAGCACCACCAACTTGTTTTGGAAGGGTGAAATAAGATAGATGTCGCCAGCCCTTACTATTCCTTCTGGCATGTTGTTGCGCAATCCCCCGACGTTTACCAGGCCCATGTCGGCAGGTTCCAATCCCGTTGCCGTACTACCTTCCACCATCACGTCGGCTGCCCAGTTGCCAAGCAGGCTCTCGGGTCTGCCGGCAGACATTGCTATGCGGCTAAGTCCCAGTGGAGGCGACATCACGCTGTCTACCTTTCCCTTGTATGTCTCTATCGTCTTGACGGCATGGGGTGAAGCCATGCCGGTCCATTGCTCGGTAATCTCCACCTTTTCCCATGCGATGGATTTTACCCTGTACTGCTGCGCGCTTACGGCCAAAGGGGCAACGGCAAGCCACGCCAATAATAGATTGATTGACTTCATACATAATGATTTTCAACCCCAAAATTAACAAAATTACCCATAGTGACCAAAAATAATTGCCGGAATTTGCGTATAATGGAAATAAAAGCGTAACTTTGCAGCCGCTTTCCCGTGGGTCGCTGGCAGGAGAAGAGTGACCTGTTAAGCCCACGTGCGATCGACAAACAATTTTTCAATACAAACCAAAAATGGCTGATTTAATCAAAATTGCAGAAGAAGCATTTGCTACAGGCAAAAGCCACCCTTCGTTCAAGGCAGGTGACACAATTACCGTAGCTTACAGAATTGTCGAGGGTAACAAGGAGCGTGTACAGCAGTACCGCGGAGTTGTAATCAAGATTTCCGGACACGGCGACAACAAGCGTTTTACCGTACGCAAGATGTCGGGTACGGTGGGCGTGGAGCGTATCTTCCCCATCTCAAGCCCCAACATCGACAGCATTACCGTCAACAAGATTGGTAAGGTACGTCGTGCCAAGCTTTACTACCTGCGCAACCTCACAGGCAAGAAGGCGCGCATCGCCGAGAAGCGTGCAATCATAAGCAAGGAGGAGGAATAAGTCCCCGAAAGCAAGTGGGAAACCCACACGGCGGCGACTTGTCAGTCAACTGGCAGGTCGCCGTTTGCTATATGTACGTTCGGCATGTGTGCCATGTGTAACGGCAATGCCTCGCCGTCCTCTCATTTCAGCTCAGGATATTGTATGCGCGTGTGGTATATGGTGCGCAACTTTGCCTTGAAAACCTCCTTCGCCTCGTTGATGTCGAGGAACGTGATGGGGCATAGGTTGAAGAATCCTGCCTCTACCTGTCCGTTTACAATCTTGTCGACCATCGTGTTGATGTTCTCCTCTGTATATTCCTTGAGGCTTCTCGAAGCGGCCTCCACCGAGTCTGCCATCATCAGGATTGCTTGTTCCAGGGTATGTGGGTTCGGTCCCGGGTATGTGAAGAGGGACTCGTCGACCTGCGAGTTGGGGAACGCATTCTTGTACGAGATGTAAAAGTACTTTGCCATGCTGAGCCCGTGGTGCGTAGAGATGAATTCCCTAATGACGGTTGGCAACTTGTATTTCTCTGCAAGGGCAAGTCCATATTTTACGTGTTGTATGATTATCTGTGCGCTCTGTATGCAAGGAAGTGCGTTGTGGGGATTGGTCCCAGATTGGTTCTCCGTGAAGAATACCGAATTCTCCAGCTTGCCTATGTCGTGGTAGAGGGCTCCTGTCCTGACGAGCTGGCTCTCGGCCCCTATCCTGTTCGCCACCTCTGCTGCCAGGTTGGCAACCTGCATGCTGTGCTGGAATGTGCCGGGGGCTTCTTCCGAAAGGCGGCGGAGCAGGGGATTGTTTATGTCAGACAGTTCGACGAGAGTCACGACGGACGTGAAACCGAAGACCCTCTCGATGGGAATGAGAAGCAGATATGACAGGAGGGACAGGATGCCGGCAATGACAAGGTAGATGTATGTCCATCGGTCGATGCCTTCTGCATGTAGGATGTTGGTCTTCATGAGGTCGATGCAGAAATTGGTGAGCAAGGTGGCAATCACCACAATGACCACGGCCCTGAATAGTTCGCTGCGCCGTGACAGTTGCCTCAGGCTGTATATGGTGACGAGTCCGGCCACGGTCTGTATGGCGATGAACTCAAACGGCTTGGCAAGGGATGCGGCGCATATCATGATGGTGATGAAATGGGTTATGAAGGCGGTTCGCGAGTCCATGAATATCCTGATGAGAAGGGGTATCATGCAATAGGGTATGACATACACATGCATCAACGAATGGGCTATGAGTGAGTATGTTATGAGGGGGAAAATGATTATCTGGCAAATGACGAGGAGTACGGTTCGCATCCTCTCGATGTAGTCTCTGCGGAACTGCTCGAAATACATCATCAGCAGCATTATCATGATAGTGACGTACAAAGTCTGTCCGCCGAGGATAACAAGGCGTTCGGTGCTTGTCATGGACCTCCCCTGCTGGTGTCGCTCAAGCGAAGCCAGAACCTGAAAAGTATATTCGTCCACAATCTGTCCCTTGTCAACAAGTTTCTGCCCTGCCTGCACCTGTCCCATATACGGGACGAGCATCCCGTCAACCTCTGCCTTCTGCTGTTGCGACTTGCGAACGTCGTATAAAAGGTTGGGGGATATGTACTTGCTCAGGTCGCATTTCATCAGTTTCGCATGGGTGAATCGAGTGCTGTCTTCCTCTGCCATCAGGTACTCGTATGCGGTCTTGGGGGTAAATATCTGGTCGGTATGTCTGCTCTCGGACTCGTTCTGCTTGAAAACCCTAATCAGCCTTGTCTCCTCCTGCACGAGGCGGTCGTAGTCTTGGGACTCCATGATGCCTTGCTGGTAGACATGGGCGAATTTCTTCAGCAAGTGGTGCAGGTAGTAGCTGGGGACATTGCCCTCGGTAACCTTGGGGAACTCCTTTTCGAACAAGTCTGCCATTGCCTGTTGCTTGTCCGTGTCCCATAGGAAATATGGCTCGTAGTACCTGTGAAGGCTGTCCTTCTCGCGTTGGATGTCGGCATCTGACTTGAAGATGGGGAAACTGTCCTTTGCTATGACGGGCAGGTCGTCCCATGGCTCGTGCAACCGATAGCTGTACTTAGAGGCCCCGTCTCTTGGAAGGCATAGTACGAGGATGAAGATACATGCGATGGCGAAGAAAACCCTGTATAGATAGTCCTTGGGACTAAGCTGGTGCTTGTGGTTGAATCTAATCATTTTCAAGTTATATTTAGTGTGCACGAGGGCAATCAAACTCACTTGTATATGGCATGGAAGCCATTTCTGTATGCGAAAATACAAAAAAAACTCTTTTATGTGAAAAAAAAGGTGTAAATTTGCAAAAAATAATCAACAAATGGAAAATCTCAACAGGAAAGTGAGGGTTCGTTTTGCCCCAAGCCCCACGGGACCACTTCATATTGGTGGAGTGAGGACAGCATTGTACAACTATCTCTTTGCACGCCAGCATGGCGGTGAATTGATATTCAGAATAGAAGATACTGACTCGACCCGCCTCGTGCCTGGAGCCGAGGACTACATCATCGAGAGCTTCAAGTGGCTTGGCATCAAGTTTGACGAGGGCGTAGGGTTCGGAGGAAACCATGGTCCATATCGACAGAGCGAGCGCAGGGACATATACAAGAAATATGTAAGGCAACTGCTCGACGCAGGAAGGGCATACATCGCTTTCGACACTCCCGAGGAGCTTGATGCGAAAAGGAGCGAGGTGGAGAACTTCCAATATGATGCCAGCACTCGCCTTGGAATGCGAAACTCGCTGACCATGCCTAAGGAGGAGGTAGACCGTCTCATGGCCGAAGGCAAGCAGTATGTGGTGCGTTTCCTGATTGAGCCAGGGCGTGAAATCGTGGTGGACGACATCATACGTGGTGAGGTGCGGGTGAGCAGCAGCATATTGGACGACAAGGTGCTCTACAAGAGTGCAGACCAGTTGCCTACTTACCATCTGGCGAATATCGTCGACGACCATCTGATGGAGGTGACACATGTGATACGCGGAGAGGAATGGCTGCCAAGTGCTCCATTGCACGTGTTGCTATATGAGGCATTTGGATGGACAGACACCATGCCGAGATTTGCCCACCTGCCATTGTTGCTAAAGCCAATTGGCAATGGCAAGCTGAGCAAGCGGGATGGGGACAAGCTGGGCTTCCCCGTATTCCCCCTCGAATGGCACGACCCCAAGAGTGGTACTGTCAGCAGCGGATATAGGGAGAAGGGCTATCTGCCCGAAGCCGTAGTCAACTTCCTCGCCCTATTGGGATGGAACCCAGGCAATGACCAAGAGTTGATGACTTTGGACGAAATGGTTGGGCTGTTCGACCTGAGCAAGTGTTCGAAGAATGGAGCGAAGTTCGACTACATCAAGGCTGCATGGTTCAACCACCAATACCTTATCCGACAGCCAGACGAGAAATGGGTGCCGGCCTTCGACCGCATCCTGAGGGAGAACGGCATCGAGACTACGCCCGAGAAGGAGGCGGAAGTCGTGAGGATGATGAAACTGAAGGTGATAGAATATACCGACGGGCAGGGCAACAAGCGCAAGCGCAACATCAGTTTTGCCAGCGACCTTTGGCCTTTGTGCAAGTTTTTCTTCGTGGCACCAGAAGCAATCGACAAGGAGGACAAGTTCGTACGCAAGAATTGGAAGGAAGGTACGGCCGAGGAGATAACCAGCCTTATGGAGGTAATCGAAGGTATCGAGGACTTCTCGGCAGAGGGGCAGAAGTCGGTTGTCGATGCCTGGGCCGAGCAAACTGGCATGCGTCCATGGAATGCCTGGCGAATATGTCTGGTAGGAGCCGGACAAGGACCAGATATGTATGAACTATCGTCGTTCCTTGGCAAGGAAGAGACTTTGAGAAGAATGCAACGTGCAAAAGAAATACTGTCCTGATGCTCTATTCCTTAGCAATATACTTGTACATGTTTGCGGTGATACTCGTGTCGCCGTTCAACAGAAAGGCCTGGCTGTTGGTAAAGGGGCATGTCAAGACCTTTCGCATCCTACGTAACAAGATTGACAGGAACGCCCGCTACGTATGGTTCCATGCAGCCTCTCTCGGGGAGTTCGAGCAGGGACGCCCACTCATAGAGCGCATCCGTAGGGAGCACCCTGAATTCAAGATTCTCCTGACCTTCTTCAGCCCTTCTGGATATGAGGTTAGGAAGAACTACTCTGGTGCAGACGTGGTTTGCTACCTCCCATTCGACACTCCAGGCAACGTGAAGAGTTTCCTGCGTCTTGTAAGGCCAGAGATGGCATTCTTCATAAAATATGAATTCTGGATGAATTTCATATCTGCCTGCAAGAAGCGCAATATCCCAGTGTATAGCGTGAGCAGCATCTTCCGCAAGAACAAGGTGTTCTTCCGCTGGTATGGAGCTTCCTATGCCAAGGTGCTGAAGAAAGTGGACCATTTCTTTGTACAGGACGAAGAGTCGGCTAATTTGCTTGCCACCCTGGACATCACGGATAACGTACACATTGTAGGGGACACCCGCTTCGACAGGGTGCTCGACATCTACAACCAAGCCAAGGACCTCCCTATTGTGGACAAGTTTGTCCAGGATGCACAATGCGTGCTTGTGGCAGGAAGCAGTTGGGAACCAGACGAGGACTTGATAATACCATATTTCAACAACCATCCTAACCTCAAGTTGATATTGGCTCCACATGTAATAAGCGAGGAGCATCTGCAATTCATAGAGAGCAAGCTAAAGCGGCGATACCTGAGGTATACTGATGCCACAGAGGAGAAGGCAGCCCAGGCAGACTGCCTGATAGTGAATTGCTACGGGCTGTTGAGCAGCATCTACCGTTATGGCAAGATTGCGTATGTGGGAGGTGGCTTTGGAGTAGGCATCCACAATGTACCAGAAGCAGCCGTTTACGGCATTCCTGTCCTAATAGGTCCAAACAACAAGGGATTCCGCGAGGCGCAGGACATGCTGCGTCTCGGAGGATGCTTTGAGGTGGATGGACGCACCTTGTTCAACGCCGTCCTCGACCGACTCGTAAAGAACAAGGCTCTGTCCAAGAAACGTGGTGTCATCAACAAGGACTACATTGAGTCGAATGCAGGAGCGACGGATATGGTTTTCAAAATCTTGAATCTATGATAAAAGTTAACGGACATGGCATCTTAGCGTATACGGCCAAGGTGATAGCGAGCCTTTTTATGATACCTCTCGTTTTGGCCTCATGCCAAAAGATTAATCTTGACGAGGAAGAGGAAAGTGAAGAAAAGGTAAGTATGTCTAAGGTCAAGATAACCACTCGTGCTGCCGGTCCTTCTTCCTTGCAATATCCCATATACATATACGGATTCTCCGCAAGTGGAGCCCTCGTTGCTTATCAGGAACTGAAGGACGAGGGAAGTTCTCTTGCGATAAGTCTTCCCACCAATGCAGAGACATCCCTGGTGGCTGTTTCAGCAGATGCCGGTGTTTACAACATCCCGTCATCGCCTGTAAGCAGTTCTGTCATTACGATGAAGGCTCCTCAACTGCCTAATGGCGTTAATAACTCTGTGGTGAACAATGCAAAGGGCAATGTTACCTCAAATCCCATACAAATGGGTAGCGCCA
>SFXD01000068.1 GCA_004559785.1 bacterium
CCCCTGTATTCTCCGTTCAGTATCACATCCACTGGCTGGCAGTATGGAGTATAAGGCATCCCGAGCCTCTTGCTGAACTCAAAGGCGAGGATGTTTCGCATCAAGGTCTTGTCACCATAGTTGTTAATCAGCGTCCACTTTTTTGCCTTTGCAGGGCTCTCCAACGGAGAGCCTTTCAGCATGTGATGGCTCTTGCCGTCATTGAACTTGATTCTGTATGGTTTCTTGGGAAATCCCCAAGAAGCATTTCCCCTACCTTTGGCAAGGATGGGATATTCCTGGATTCTCTTGCCTTCATCATAGGTGATTGTGATGTTTGCCTCCTGGTTGTACTCCTTGCTTGTGATGTCTTGCCCCGTATATGTATGTATGCTCAAGGTGGGAAGGTTTGTAACCTGATAGAACAAGTCATCGCTGCCAGCCCCCTCATATCCGTAGAATTCGAGTTCTCCAATGTTGCAGCGAGCATCGTTGGGACCGACATAGCGTACATATCGGAATCCTCTTGTGACCCGCACGTCTGCATAGCTCATCTGCCTCTCCGTACCAGTCTCTGGTATCAGGTACAATGGTACTGCATCCAGGAAATCTTCCCTGTTGGAACCTTCAAAGAGCCCGAGTTGCACACGCCCTGGCTGGCTACTCCTTGGGCACCATCCCACCATTGTTATCACGTGAGGAGTGCCAAGGTCGAGCCCTACCCATGTGTTTGACCTGTCAAGGGAAGCGTAGAACGTGTTGTAGTTGCCATCGAAAGCACAATCAGGGGTATTTACCGTAGACGATGGCGAACCTGTCGAATAGTCGACGTTAGGACTGCCGAATGGGACTCCAACCAGCTTTCTGGAAGTCTGGGCATTTAGCAAACAGCATCCTGCAAGTAGCAAGATTGTGGTCAGGAACCTTCTGTAAATATTGTTTTGTCTTGTCATAGTCTGTCTTTGTGCATGCAAATATACATTATTTTATAATATCAGCAGCATTTGTTACGGAAAAACTTTATCTTTGGTTGTCAGTTGGCACATGCACGTTGCATATTTGTGTTTTTAGGGAATCCCATCTTGTACGTCGGATGCCAACACCTGTCCAATACAATCGTGTATGAAGCCTCGTGTTTTGTGTTTGTAGATGCAAATTTACGAAGAAAAATTGACAACATACCAATGAAACCAAAATAAAAGTTGTAACTTTGCACATAAAATAGCAGGAACGTGTATGCAAAGTATTAGGAACATAGCAATCATAGCCCATGTAGACCATGGCAAGACCACGTTGGTGGACAAGATGCTCCTTGCGGGCAACCTCTTCAGAGAGAACCAACAGACAGGCGAGCTTATGCTTGACAACAACGAACTTGAGAGGGAGAGAGGTATTACCATCCTATCCAAAAATGTCAGCATCAACTACAAGGATACCAAGATAAATATCATAGATACCCCGGGGCACAGCGACTTCGGTGGAGAAGTAGAGCGTGTGCTCAACATGGCTGACGGATGTCTGCTTCTTGTGGATGCCTTTGAAGGTCCTATGCCGCAGACACGCTTCGTATTGCAGAAAGCCCTACAGATTGGGCTCAAGCCCATTGTCGTCATCAACAAGGTCGACAAGCCAAATTGCCGTCCAGAGGAGGTTTACGAGATGGTCTTCGACTTGATGTGTGACCTCGATGCCACAGAAGACCAACTGGATTTCCCCGTGATATATGGTTCTGCCAAGAACAACTGGATGGGCGAGGATTGGTCACAGCCAACAGGAGACATAACCTACCTGTTAGACAGCATATTGCGTTTCATCCCAGAACCTAAGATTCTTGATGGTACTCCCCAGATGTTGATTACGAGCCTCGACTATAGCAATTATACAGGACGCATTGCCGTTGGCAGGGTTCACCGTGGCGTTTTGCGAGAGGGCATGAATGTCACCATCTGCCACAGGAACGGAACCTCGGAGAGGACAAGAATCAAGGAGTTGCACACCTTCACAGGAATGGGAAGGCAAAAGACGGCAGAAGTGGGCAGCGGGGATATTTGTGCCATAGTCGGGCTGGACAACTTCGAGATTGGCGACACCATCTGCGACTTCGAGAACCCGGAGCCCCTGCCACCCATCAGTATAGACGAGCCAACCATGAGCATGCTCTTCACCATCAACGACTCTCCGTTCTTCGGCAAGGAAGGCAAGTTCTGCACCAGCCGCCACATAGCCGAGAGGCTCGCCAAGGAACTGGAGAAGAACCTCGCTCTCAGGGTAGAGTCTCCCGAAGGTTATACCGACCGATGGATAGTATCAGGGCGTGGAGTACTCCACCTTAGCGTGCTGATAGAGACCATGCGCAGGGAGGGCTATGAGCTACAAGTTGGTCAGCCTCAGGTAATATACAAGGAGATAGACGGCGTGAAGTGCGAACCCATCGAGGAGATGACAATCAACGTACCCGAGGAGTTCGCCAGCAAGATGATTGACATGGTGACGCGTCGCAAGGGCGAGTTGACCAGCATGGAGAGTCAGGGCGAGCGTGTCAATATAGAGTTCAACATACCCAGCAGGGGCATTATCGGACTGCGTACCAATATGCTGACGGCCAGCCAGGGGGAGGCAATCATTGCACACCGCTTCAAGGAGTACCAGCCTTACAAGGGAGACATCACGAGGCGTGTCAACGGATCGCTCATTGCCCTTGAGGGCGGCAATGCCTATGCCTATGCCATCGACCACTTGCAGGACAGGGGACGCTTCTTCATAGAGCCGCAGGACCAGGTGTATGCCGGTCAGGTCGTAGGCGAGCACGTCCACGACAATGACATAGTCATCAATGTCTGCAAGGCAAAGCAACTGACCAACGTACGTGCCAGCGGTACAGACGAGAAGGCACGCATCATTCCTGCCACCATATTCTCCCTTGAGGAAGCCCTGGAGTACATCAAGGAAGACGAATACGTAGAGGTAACGCCCAAGTCGATGCGAATGCGCAAGATTATCCTCGACCATCTTGAAAGGAAGAGGGCGGGCAAATAAGTAAACGTAAAATATGCGCCAAGTGAGGGATTCCCGCATTCCCTCCGCTTGGCACACGCATATCATGACCTTTGTACAAAACACAACGTTTTCGTTAAGCCAGATGAGCAGAGCCAAGTTTACTTGAGCTATGCCATGGCGAGAAAAGGTCGGATTTATCCAACACTATAGATTACTATGAGACCATTACATTCAGCCTTGGTTGCAGGCATACTGTTGTCTGCATCCTCCATCGGAGCACAGACAAACACGGCATCGGACGGCATAGGGCAGGAGGCATGGGTGGCTACGGATGCCTTGGGACGAACCTTGCCAACAGCCGGCGAATGCCCACTGAAGGACGACGGGAAGCCCCGTACCGTAGGTATCTTCTACATCACATGGCATACTCAAGGCCTGCACAACGGATTGGAATACCGGGCAGACGTCAGCAAGGTTCTTCAGGCAGACCCTGAAGCAAGGCGCGAATGGGACAACAGCCAATGGACAGGACCTTCATACCATTGGGGTGAACCCGAATACGGATATTTCCTTAGCAAGGACAAGTACGTCATCAGGCACGACATCTCAATGCTGGCAGATGCCGGCGTGGACGTACTCATAATGGATGTCACCAACGCCGTACTCTATTGGGATGAATGGGAAGTGCTGTTTTCCACCATGCAAGAGATGAAGGCAGAGGGCAACAAGGTACCAAGCTTCTGCTTCTGGGCATTCAACGGCAATGTCATTACTGTCGTCAAGAAGCTATACGAGGAGTTCTACAAGACACCCAAGTATCAGGACCTGTGGTTCCAATGGGACGGCAAGCCCCTCCTGCTGTACAACGGGACTCCATCGGTGGATGCAAATCCCAATGGCGGAGAAAAGAACCTGAGCGACTATCCGCAGGAGATAAAGGACTTCTTCACCCTAAGGACCATGTGGTGGGGCTACTGGAAATGGGCTGGCGAGAGATTTGTAGGTACAGAAGACAAATGGAGCTTCGGCTATGACCTTGGGACATCCGAGGTGGCAGCCCTCTCTCCGGAGGAGTTGTGCTCGCGCCACAACGGGAGGATGGAGGAGATGGCGGTCACCGCGGCACAACACCCAATGAGCATTATCGGCAAGAGTTGGAGTCGCAAGGGCGGTGAACCCGTACTGGACGAGAGGGACATGCCAACAAAGACCCTAATCCCTTATCTCGGAGAGGAGAGGGATAACCCTACCCAGTATGGCATATACTTCCAGGAAAGGTGGGACGAAGCACTTCAGGTAGACCCTGAGTTCATCTACCTCAACGACTGGAACGAATGGACGGCAGGGCGATACCGTCAGGGCAAGGACCCGTCTGGGCAGGCAGACCTGCATGTTGATTTCCTCGGGCGCAAGGACAACCCCTTCTATTTCGTCGACCAGTACAATGCTGAGTTCAATCGCACCATAGCTCCCATGAAGGGAGGATGGACTGACAGCTATTACATGCAGATGGCACAGAACATCAGGCGTTACAAGGGAGTGCCGCCCATGCCCGTGTTCAATGGCATTTCCGAAATCACCCTCGACGGCAACCTCGGCGACTGGCAGCACGTACGTCCCTATGCGGACACGCGTGGCGACGTCATCCATCGCGACCATGACGGGTATGGCAACCTTCACTATACGGATTCCACGGGACGCAACGACATCATCGCCACACGCGTGGCTATCGGCAAGAGGGACTTGTACTTCTCGGCAGAGACTGCCTCAAGCCTTACCCCGTACAACGACCCACGGTGGATGCTCCTGCTGATAGACTCCGACCAGGATGCCGCCACGGGATGGCACGGCTTCGACTATATAGTGAACCTCAAGGTTGTTTCTGAAAGGCTTACTACCCTGCAACGTTTCAACAACGAGACACGCCAATGGGAATTGGCGGCGGAAATACCTTATGCCACCAAAGGCAACGTCCTGGAGGTCTCCATACCCAGGAAGTTGCTTGGCAAGGGACGTAACCACATAGCCTTGGACTTCAAGTGGACGGACAACCCGTCGTCACTCGACGACATCATTTCCCTGTGTACTTCCGGAGACACTGCGCCCAACAGACGCTTTGCCTATCGCTTCACCTGGAAAAGGTAGCAGCCATGCTTAGCCTCAGATTTTCATTGCCGCTGCTTGCCCTCATGCTTGCTGCGGCATCCGCCAGGGCAGAGAGAAGGCTGCGTTTTGCCCAGCTGACCGACATACATCTCTCAGGGAAGAACCCGTCTCACACCGACGACCTCCTACGCAGCATAGACAGAATCAATTCTCTCGACAGCGTTGACTTCGTAATCATAACGGGCGACCTTACGGATAACGGGGACTACAAATCCATGCAGCTCAACAAGGAATGCCTCTCTAAGCTCAACGTCCCCTATTATGCCGTCATGGGAAACCACGAGACCAAATGGAGCGAATCCGGCTGCACGGCATGGAAGAAGGTGTTTGGGGAGGAACGGCTTGCCTTCAGGCATGGCGACGTACATTTCTTCTGCTTCAACACGGGTCCCCTGATGCGCATGGCATACGGTCATGTGACAGCGCAGGACCTGGCTTGGCTCAGGGCAGGACTGGAATCCGTTCCCAAAGGAGAGCCCATCATCGTCATCACTCACTATCCGCTCAATGACGAGGACATGGACAACTGGTACGAGGCCACCGACCTGTTGAGGAGATACAACGTGCGGCTGTGCATCGGGGGGCATTTCCACCGTGCATGCCAATTCTCCTATGAAGGTATCCCCGGCGTGCTTATGTCCAGTTGCTGCCACGACGATTCGCATTCCACCACGTTCGGGTTATATGACATCGTTGGCGACAGCATATCCGCCTGGGTATGCGAGGACGGCAAGCACCCGTCGCTGTTGTGCCGATATGCCGTCAGCGGAGAGGTGAAGGACATGTATGGCAATGTCCTGAAGCCTGAATCCGGAGACGTCCAACGCTTGGATTCCACCGACAACATCCTTTTCCCCTTTGTGCGCAAGGTATGGACATGCAGGACGGATGCCAGCATATACTCTTCTCCCGTTACCGATGGCAAACGCATCTTCGTGGCAGACGACACAGGGACTCTCACAGCATACCGCCTTGGGGATGGACATCCCCTGTGGACCTTCCATGCAGGGGCACGCATGGTGGGGACACCAGCCGTACAGTCCGGCATAGTCGTCGTAGGCAGTGCCGACCGCAGGATATACGGCTTGTCGGCCCGCAACGGGCGATTGCTGTGGCAGGTGGAAGCCAGGGATGCCGTGTTGGGGGCGGTGCACATATCTGACGGCGTGGCATACGTAGGCGCAAGCGACCATGCAATGAGGGCCATTGACATACGCAGGGGTACCGTGATATGGAAGTACGATGACGTGGAAGGCTACGTCGAGACTCTCCCCCTCGTTGCAGAAGGCAAGGTGATATTCGGAGCATGGGACAATAGGCTGTACTGCCTCGACTCCCGCAACGGCTCCCTGCTGTGGACATGGTCTACAGGGAGGCAGGACATACACTTCAGCCCTGCCGCCGTATGGCCTTCACATGCAGACGGGCGCATATTCATTGCCGACCCTGCAAGAGCCCTGACTGCGATAGACATCAATACGGGGCAAACCGTGTGGCGTACGTACGCATCCATGGTGAGGGAGTCGGCAGGTGCCGACACTGACGGAAGCGGAATCGTTGCCAAGACCATGCGCGACAGCGTGGTATGCTACAATGCCCTAAGCAATGAGCCAGAGGAAATGTGGGCTTGCAACGTAGGCTTCGGCTACGACCATGCACCCTCCATGCCCGTGGTGCGTGACGGCATCGTGTACGGAGGCACGGTCAAGGGGCTTGTCTATGCCATTGATGCCGCCACCGGCAGTCTGCTTTGGAGGCACAGGGTTGGCAACTCGCTTGTCAATACCGTAACGCCGTTGGGCAAGGGACGACTCTTGTACACCAGCAGCGACGGACGCATCGGCCTGCTGGAATCCACTTGTCCCCCATGAGGACTGCCCTCGGCCAGGGAATCCCCAGTGTTGCCCCCGTCATGGGGGAGGCCTTGCATGTCAAGACCTTCTCACCACTACGTCGGCACTCTCCTTGCGATTCTTTTCCGTAGGTCCAATGCCTGTGGCAGGCTTGCCTATGGGAATTAGCACTACAGGCTCCTCGTTGTCGGGCAGTTCCAGGAGTTCGTGGCACAGTTCGCTGTCGAAGTTGCACACCCAGCACGAACCGAGTCCCTGTTCGGCAGCGGCAAGGCAAATATGTTCGGCGGCTATTGCCACGTCAATGTCGCCATGACGCGTGCCGTCCCTGCGTACCCACTCTACGTCGTGGCAGACACAACATAGTATGTACAGCGGAGCCTGGCTCAGCCATTCACGCTTATAGCACCTTTGCAACAGTTCACGGTCACGTTGGGAAGTCATGACGTAGAACTTCCATGGCTGGAGGTTTACGGCAGAAGGTGCCAGCCTTGCACACTCCAGTATGTATTCCAGTTGCCGTTCGTTTATTGCCTCGTCGCTAAAGGCTCTTACCGAGAATCTCTCCTTGCACAAAGTCTTGAATTCCATATCTTATGTCTATTGGTTTGTTTTTGCTTATACAAAAATACACAGATTTTGCCTAATACAGCCCTGCCATGGCAGCCAAATTTTACCTTTTTGCATCATTTTCCCTATTATCTTCAATTTTTTGACGTAAAATATATGAGATGTTGATTATTATTCGTAGATTTGCACACGTGAATCTATTTCATTTCTAATTACATTACAACAATAATTGCGTATGAAACAGACTTATCTCTTATTTCGTGCAGCAGTAGCATTCCTTCTGCTGTCGGCATCGACAGTGGCAAGGGCGGAGAGCAAACCTGCGATAGTGGTCTGGTATGGAGAAGACGAACTGTTCAGCTTCTTCGTGTCGGACAATCCCGAGATGCGCATCGAGGGAGGCAATGCCATCATAGAGTCGGATGGCGAATGGTCGTATGATTGGTATTTCGAGCAAATCACGCAGAAATGCTCCATTTCCATCCCCCTGTCCGAGACCAAACCCTATCGCCTGACTTTCGAGCAGCGCAACTACACGGGCAACTATTATCATTGCGACCCAGAGATGGTAGACGGGATGAATCACGTGAAGCCAGCTGCGCCACAATTCTCCATGAAGGACGGCATCCTTCGTGTGGATGGCCTCGACGGGGGGGATGTGGTCAGCGTCTCCACCACGGATGGCAAGCTGCTTGGCACGACGTCCGCCAACGAGGCAGGCTTTGCCTCCATGCAACTGCCACGCTATACAGGCATCGCCGTAGTAAGGGCAGGTAGTATAAACTTCAAGATTACGATACAATGAGAGACATAAGGTTCATATTCCTCACGCTGTTGCTGGCAGCAACGGCGTCGGGCGCTTCCGCACAGGGCTTCGGCTTCGTGCTGGGAGGCGAGAAGGTAGAGCTCAAGGAGGGAGACAAGGTAAACTTCACCAACATTGCAGGCAACACGGTGGTCACTGTCACCAAGGACGGCAAGGTCACGGTCCACATGGGCAACGAGATGACATTCTACGGAGATGCCGAGCAGTACTTCTTGGATGCACACAAGGTGCTGAACAAGACAATCTTTGACGACGAGAGCACACATGCCGAATTTGGATATGGAGCAGTCATGCACATACGCGACCTGCTTACCAACGACATGTTTGTATACGACAGCCCATACGGCTGGCACTTTTCTTCATGGGCAAGGAACATGGTGTATGGAAATTCCTATAATGCACAGATAGTATGGCGCTACTACGAGAATGCCATTGCTGCCAGCAACGCCTTGATAAAGTCCATCGACGAGCAGACAGCCACCGAAATACAGAGGGAGTACCTGGGCGTAGGTTACGCATTCCGCGCCATGCACTACCTCGACCTGGCCCGCATGTACGAGTATCTGCCCTGCGATGCCACCCTGCCACGTTCCAATACGGGCAAGGACATCCTGGGACTCACCGTTCCCATCATAACGGAGAACACCACGGACGAGGACCTTGCCACCCTTGGCAGGGCTACAAGGCAGGAGATGTTCGGTTTCATACAATCCGACCTCCAGAAGGCCGAGTCGTTGCTCGCCTCCTACCAGCGCACATCCAAGCGCCTTCCCGACCAGGCATGCGTATACGGACTGCAGGCACGATTGCACCTGTGGGTGGAGGACTATGCCGAGGCAGCGAGGTATGCCCGCTTAGCAATAGAGCGCAGCGGTGCCGTACCCCTGTCCGAATCGGAGATGCTGGATACGGAAAACGGCTTCAACACTATGGAGCCATCCTCATGGATGTGGGGTTCGCAGCCATATCCCACCGACAGGGTCGTCACCTCAGGTGTCATCAACTGGCCTTCGTGGATGTGCAATGAGGCCACATTCGGGTATACTTCGGCAGGTCCGTTCGTCTCCATAGTGCCGTCACTGTACAACATGATGGGTACGGCCGACGTTCGCCGCAAACTCTTCAACGTATCAGGCGACGAGCCACGCCTGCCATCGGGCAACGACATTCCCGCATACGCCTCGCTCAAGTTCCGTCCATACCAGGGCAACTGCACCGACTATACGGTAGCCGCACTGGCAGCCTACCCCCTTATGCGCGTCGAGGAGATGTACCTCATCGAGGCAGAGGCAAAGGCGCACCAGTCGCTGTCGGAGGGAGCCAACCTGCTCTGTACGTTCGTCACGCGCTACCGTGACCCTCAGTATTCCCTTAACTTGGATTCCCTGTCCGAGAGCAGGCTGATGGACGAGGTCTTCACGCAGAAACGAATCGAGCTATGGGGCGAGGGACTTTCCTTCTTCGACTACAAGCGTCTCGACAAGCCTGTGGACAGGACGCAATACCCAGACGCCAATTACGTAGATTCTTCGGAACAGTTCCGCACCACCACCCGTCCCGCTTGGATGAACATGGTGTTTGTCACAAGGAACGGCATGAACAGGAAATGGGCAACCGTAGGAGAGGAGAACCCCGAATACAAGGATTTGTATTCCGCAGGAGGAGGCATTGCCACGTCCTCGAATTCGTACAGCGTAGATTTCGTGGACGGCATCATGTGCGATCTCTTCCCCTCCGATGCCCCAAGAGAGCGGATTTCCATCAGTGCCGAACCACTGGACTCCGTGGAGGGCATCAGGCTGCTTGCCCCATTCAGTTCCCTCTGCGACTCTACCATGGGGTATCGTGGCACGCCACTTGAGATACGTCTTGCAGGCGGTACCGCATCCATCCCATTCCAGCCTCTCGGCATCCAGATAGGGGGTGAGGACGCATGGGTATATTCCACCAAGGACGGCATCCTGTCGGACGGCATGATCTCCTTCCCACGCAACGGCATAGCCGTGTCGCACGGAAATGATGTCACGGTGGTGAACAGCAATGCCATTACCGAGGTTTACCTCCCGGGAAATGGAATCAGGACTAACCTTTACGTCTACCTCAACTTCTACCCAGGGAAATATCAGGCTACGGTGCACAACGTGGACAGCATGCAATACCTACGCACTTACCTGTCCAGGATGACGAATCTCGACGAGGCACGGCTGGTATGTGTCCCCAATGCCCAGAGAGACGAAGCCATTGCCCGTCTCAAGACCGACCCTGCATACGGCGTTGCCGTAAGGGATACGGGTTGGGTAGACATACCAATGTATGGCGTTGGAGATGAGTTTGTCCTGGCGTATATCGGCATGAAGAACGGAGCCGTCTATCACGTAGGTAGCAGCCTATTCGGATGGAAGTTCCCCGACTACAGCGTGTCCTTGTACAACTACAGCGTCAAGCAGATGCAGGATGCCACTGGCGTGGATGTGGCGTATGTAGAATACTGCTTTGGTCCCCACGTGGACAAGGCATACCTCGCCCTTGTGGACAAGTATGCCACCGAGGAGGAAATCCGCCAGATGTACAAGTCCAACGCCCTGCCCAGCATGATATTGGCGGAATTGAGCCATTCAGATGAAGTTCGGGCAGCCCAGATACCCTTCCCTGCAGAATACGGGGAATACAAGGTGGTGGCTCTTGCCCTGGCAGACAACAAGCTTGTGAAGGTGTCTTGCGGAGATGATTATGACGAAAGCGAAGTGACGGTCTTGGAACACCCCATACGCAACCTCAGTGCAGCCATGAGCGAACGCACCTTCAACGATGACGGTTCAGTATCGGTGTCCTTCTCGTACGAAGCCGACGAGTTCGACCATGCCTACGTAGCCTTCGTGTGCGACAGCATGTTGACAGGCAATCTCCGCCAGGATGTGCTGGATGCCGCGGCGAAGCTGAAGGTCACAGGTTCGGGCACAGCCTCGATGCGGATATCCAACCCCATTCCCGGGGCATACTACACCATGGCAATCGTGGGTTGCGACTCCAAGGGCAAGGCTCTGAAGGATGTCCGGTGCGACCACCTCGTCCTCACCGACCCATGGACACGATGGTTCTCCACCAAGGCTGAGTGGGTGAATGCCGGCATGGATGCCGACGCTTGGCCTCTGTCTGACAATTCTTCCACGTGTACGTATACATACACCAACATTTGGAGCGGTACCGACTCAGGTCTGCCCATTGAATACCGACAGTCTTATGCGGACAAATCCGCAGGACAGTTCAAGATCCGCAATTGGGGCTATGGTACCGAACTCATCATCGAGTACGACTCCCAGACGGGTGCCTGCCAGCTCTTGCCGCAGTATGTGGGAGAGATCTCAAATTACGGTTCCCTCTATATCGCCGATGTCCCACACTACTCTTCCAATTATACTTACGAGCAGTTCCCCTGCACATACGACAGGACCACGGGTAAGTTCGTGCTTACAACCATATGGTATGTAAGTGCAGGGATCTTCGGCTATAATCCAGAGTATGTACAGGTGGACGGATTCTACATCCCCGACTACAGCTTCGGTGCTGTATTCGAGGGCACAGAGACGGACAGTGTGCAGAATGCGTATGCAGTACTGAACGTTACAGACATGGGCGTTGACGTGGAATATGCAAAGGCAGTTGTCGTAGCAAATTATGTCGATGCAACAGCCGTGGCTGATTCCATTGCATCAGGAGTAATTGAAGCCACCGACCTTGTAGTGGGTCAAAACCTGATTGGCATTGGTAATCTGAGCGGAAACCTCAAGGTCGTTGCCGTGTCCATGGCAGATGGCAAAGTAAGGCAGGTTGAGACCTATGCGTTCGAATATTATGGCGGCAATGCAAATCCATGGAAGACCCTGGGCAAGGCTCTGTACACCGATGATATCATCGTGACATGGTTCAGTCCGGACGGGAACACCTCATTCCCGCCAGAAACTTACGAAGTAGAGATTCAGGAGAACAGGGATACTCCGGGACTCTATCGCCTGGTTGACCCATACGGACCCAAAGTCCATCCCTATTACGAGGCTCTTGTCGGTATTGGTGTATCCATGCCTTCGTCAGGCAAGTATCTCGTCATCAATGCCTGCGACCCAGAAGGTGTATATGTAGAGCAGCAGTCCCTTGGCATCAACTGGGGCGAAGGTGAAGTCGGATTTGTTTCCGAGGGTGCCCGATATATTGACAGTTATCCTTTTGAAACCATCAAGCAGGC
>SFXD01000143.1 GCA_004559785.1 bacterium
CTGGTGGTGGATGCTGCTCTCGTTTCCCTTCGGCATACTGGCGCAGGCATTCCGCGGATGGCGTTGGAAGCAGAGTCTGGAGCCCTTAGGCGAGCATCCAAGGACCTCGGTTACCATGAACAGCATTTTCCTGTCGTATGCGGCAAGCTTAGTAATACCAAGGATTGGAGAGTTTGCACGATGCGGAGTGCTGAAACGCTTCGAGGGCGTATCGTTCCCCAAGTCATTGGGAACCGTTGTAACAGAGCGCGCCATCGACTCGCTGTTCGTGGCCATACTGGCCGGAACGACAATAGCTCTGCAGGCCAATGTCTTCGACATATTCTTCAGCCGCACGGGCAACAACATCGACAGAATGCTGTACCAGTTCACGACAACAGGATGGGTAGTGACGGCTATATGTGCTGTAGCGGCCATAATCCTTGCCCTTTACCTTGCCAAGAGGCTATATATATATAATAAGGTGAAGAAGGCTTTCGAGGACGTGATGCAGGGAGTGATGTCACTGAGGAAAGTCAGCAACATACCGCTCTTCCTTGCCTACACCATAGGCATCTGGGCAAGCTACTTCCTGCACTACTATCTCACCTTCTTCTGCTTTGAGTCTACGGCAGGACTGGGCACGGCATGTGCCATGGTGACATTCGTAGTAGGCTCGATAGCCGTAGTGGTGCCCACACCCAACGGAGCCGGCCCATGGCATTTCGCCGTCAAGACGATGCTTATACTATATGGTGTCAGCGCCAACGACGCACTGTTCTTCGTACTCATCGTACACTCGGTGCAGACGCTGCTCGTCATCATGCTCGGCATCTTCGCATGGACTTCTTTGACGTTCACTAAGAAAAGGTTGCCATCACAAGACTGAACATACCAAACAATAACCCGGAGCCGCACGACGGGCCGCAAGGCCAGCCACCGGACTCCATAAAAAACTAAAGCTACCATTATGAGCGAAATCAAGAACCTAAAGCCTGAGTGCATCTGGCGCAACTTCCATGCGCTCACACAAGTGCCACGCCCATCGGGACACTTGGAGAAAGTACAACAATTCCTGCTCGACTTCGCAAAGCAGGCCGGAGTGGAAGCCTTCAAGGACGAGGCCGACAACATCGTCATGCGCAAACCTGCCACGCCAGGCATGGAGAACCGCAAGACCATACTGCTGCAGGCACACATGGACATGGTGCCGCAGAAGTCGCCAGAGAGCACACATGACTTCGAAAACGACCCCATAGAGGCATACGTTGACGGAGAATGGGTAAGGGCCAAGGGCACTACACTTGGCGCAGACGACGGCATCGGCGTGGCTGCCATCATGGCCGTAATGGAGGCTAAGGACCTGAAGCACGGACCCGTAGAGGCTCTCATCACAGCCGATGAGGAAACAGGCATGTTCGGAGCCAACGGACTGCCGGAGAACATCCTCAATGCCGACATCCTGCTGAACCTCGACTCCGAGACCTGGGGCAAGTTTGTCATAGGAAGCGCGGGCGGCATCGACGTTACTGCCGAGATGGAATACAAGGATGCAGAGACAGACCCCGAGGATGCAGCACTCAAGATTACGCTTAAGGGACTGCGCGGAGGGCATTCCGGACTGGAGATACACGAGGGACGCGCCAACGCCAACAAGCTGATGGTACGCTTCCTGCGCGAGGCCATCGTAGACTGCGAGGCAAGACTGGCGTCATGGCACGGAGGAAACATGCGCAATGCCATACCGTTCAAGGCCGAGGCCGTAATAACCATACCAAAAGAGAATGTAGAGGCTACCAAAGAGCTGGTCGAGGAATGGAAGGCACGCTTCGCCGACGAATACAAGACCATAGAGAGCGGAATAGAGTTCTTTGCCGAAGAGGTGGAGACTCCAAAGAATGAGTTGCCGGAGGAAATACAGGACAACATCATCGATGCCATCTACGCCTGCCACGACGGCGTGGTACGCATGATACCTGCATATCCCGACGTGGTAGAGACATCGAGCAACCTCGCCATCATCGACATCGAGAACGGCAAGGCAAGCATACAGATACTGGCACGCTCGTCACGCGAGGACATGAAGGAATATGTTGTAAACATGCTTGAGAGCTGCTTCAACATGGCAGGCATGGCCGTATCGGTTAGCGGAAGCTATGGCGGCTGGGATCCAAACCCGGACAGCGCTATACTGAACCTGCTGAAGACAATCTACAAGGAGCAGAACGGCGAGGAGGCTTTGGTACAGGTAGACCATGCCGGATTGGAGTGCTCCGTCATACTCGGCAAATACCCACACCTCG
>SFXD01000069.1 GCA_004559785.1 bacterium
CTGAGATGAGATATATCCTTCTCTTACATTATAATATATATATGAATGAAACAGCAACAGTCAGGACATGAAAGATAACAACCAGAAAAAGCCGCGGTTCAATTTGACGTGGATATACCTCGTAATAGCCGTGGTGTTGGGATTCCTAATCCTGAACGGGGGGAATTCAAGGCTGTCCACAGGAGATTCGAAGGAGGTCTCCTACAGCCAGTTCAAGCAGTATGTGGTAGACGGGTATGCGTCGCGCATCGTGGTCAACAAGAACAAGGGTACCCTGCAGATGTACGTAAGTCCAGAGCACACCAAGGACGTGTTCCGCACTACGAATGTGCCAAGTGGTCGTCCAGTCTTCGTGCAGGTGGAAATACCTTCGGCTGACAAGTTGGAGGATTTCATCGAGCATGAGCAGGAGGAAGGTCGTTTCAATGGTGAGGTCTCCTATGTCAAGGGCGAGGATCCGATAATGAATTTCTTCTGGAGCTTTGGCCCGTTGCTGCTGATACTATTCTTCTGGATCTTCATCATGCGCAGGATGGGCAATGGAGGCGGTGGTCCGATGGGAATCTTCAACGTAGGCAAGAGCCGTGCGCAGTTGGTGGACAAGGACAATACGAACAAGGTGACATTCCAGGACGTAGCAGGGCAGGCAGGTGCCAAGCAAGAGGTGCAGGAGATTGTGGAGTTCCTGAAAAGCCCTGCGAAATATACTGAGCTTGGAGGTAAGATTCCCAAGGGAGCCTTGTTGGTAGGACCTCCGGGAACGGGAAAGACCTTGCTTGCCAAGGCTGTGGCGGGAGAGGCTGACGTGCCTTTCTTCTCCATGTCGGGCAGCGACTTCGTTGAGATGTTCGTTGGAGTCGGTGCAAGCCGAGTGAGGGACTTGTTCCGCCAGGCCAAGGAGAAGGCACCATGCATAATCTTTATAGACGAGATTGATGCCGTGGGAAGGGCAAGGGGAAAGAATGCCCTGACAGGAGGCAACGACGAACGAGAGAGTACCCTCAACCAACTTCTGACGGAGATGGACGGCTTTGGCACGAACAGCGGTGTCATCATATTGGCTGCCACGAATAGGGCGGACATTCTCGACAAGGCCCTGCTCAGGGCAGGACGCTTCGACAGGCAGATACACGTCGACCTGCCGGACGTTAACGAGCGAAAGGAGATATTCCAAGTCCATCTCAGGCCCTTGAAGACCGATGACTCGCTCGACATAGACTTCCTTGCACGCCAGACGCCAGGGTTCAGCGGTGCCGACATCGCCAATGTCTGCAACGAGGCAGCCTTGATAGCCGCACGCCACGACAAGAAGTGCGTTGGCAAAGAGGATTTCCTGTCGGCAGTAGACAGGATAGTGGGAGGTCTGGAGAAGAAGACCAAGGTGATGACGGCAGAAGAGAAGAGGACGATAGCCCTACACGAGGCAGGCCATGCCACCATCAGTTGGATGCTACAGTATGCCAATCCCTTGGTGAAGGTTACCATCGTGCCAAGGGGAAGGGCTCTCGGTGCGGCGTGGTACTTGCCGGAGGAGAGGCAGATAACGACACGCGAGCAGATGCTGGACGAGATGTGCGCTACCTTGGGAGGAAGGGCGGCCGAGGAACTATTCACTGGACACATCAGCAGCGGTGCCATGAACGACCTGGAGCGGGTTACAAAGCAGGCATTCAGCATGATAGCCTACATGGGAATGGCAGACAGCATGCCAAACGTATGCTATTACAACAACGACGAGTATGGATTGCAGAAGCCATACTCGGAGACAACCGCCCAGCTGATAGACAAGGAGACGACCTCCATGATAGCAAAGCAGTATGAGCGTGCCAAGCAGATTTTGAAGGAGAATGCCGAGGGTCATGCCCGACTGGCTTCCCTGCTTGTGGAGAGAGAGGTGATATTTGCCGAGGATGTGGAACGCATATTCGGACCTCGTCCCTGGACTAGCAGGGCAGACGAGATTATCAGTGAAAATGCCGAGGCAGGACATTCCGGAACAGGCAATAGCCAGGAGGCACAGCAATGAAGAACCTTGCAGTACGTACATTGACGGGGGCGGTATACGTCCTTTTGCTAATAGGATGTACAGTATGGAGTCCTGTAGCATCCTTCCTGTTTTTTAGTCTCCTTACGGTGGCTGTGTTGTCGGAATTCGCGGTTTTGGTCAACTCTCGCACAGAAGCGCGGATAAACATCCCCATCAATTCGTTGGCTGGCTTCTTGCTGGTGTCTGCGGTATGGCTCTCGTGCGTTGGTTCGCCTGATGCTCACAAGTGCTTTGCCCTGTATGGGGCACTCCTTTTGTACATAATGGTAAGCGAGCTATATCGCAATGCCAAGTCCCCATTGCAGGATTGGGCTTTGGCGTTTGCGTCCCAGATCTACATTGCCGTACCATTCTCCATGTTGCCACTGCTGTGTATCATGGTTGACGAATCCTCAGGTTCCATGCAGTATCAGTGGGTTTACGTCTTGGCTCTCTTCGTGTTTCTGTGGACGAACGATACGGGGGCTTATCTCGTGGGTTGTGGCTTGTCGCGCTATTTTCCTGCCAAGCTTTTCCCACGCATCTCTCCCAAGAAATCGTGGGTAGGTAGCGTAGGTGGTTGCCTGCTGACGCTCCTTGCGTCGGTAGTGGTATGCCGTTGTTTCCCAGGCAGCCTGTCCATGGGTAAGTGGATGGGATATGCCATGGTTGTCGTGGTGTTCGGTACGTGGGGCGACTTAGTGGAGAGCTTGCTGAAGAGGCAGCTTGGCGTGAAGGACAGTGGTAACATATTGCCAGGCCATGGAGGATTGCTCGACAGGCTGGACAGTGCATTGCTTGCCATACCAGCCGTAGTGTTGTACAACGTGGCATTTTGACTTGGGATAGGGGATTCCCTAATGTATAGAGGGATTCCATCACGCACGCTTCTGACATTCCCTCTTCCCAGTGTCAGGCGAAATTGCTATCTTTGCGTCATAGAAACATAAAAACAGTTAGGTTATGAGACGTTATGGATTATACATTTCCCTGTTTGTCGCCCTTTTTACAAGCAGTTTGCTGACATCGTGTGACGAAGACCTTGAGGAAGCATACACACTTGCCGGAGAATGGTATGGTGATTTCGGAATGAGCTATGATGCCATGGTGTATGGCAGGCCGATGACTTTCCGCTCGTACGAATCAAAGGTCGTGTTCTACCCGCACCATGACTATGCCCGAGGACAGTTACCTGAATACGGAAATCAGCGACTACGCCTTGTCGTACAATCAGTTCAAGGGATATTTCGGATGGACAAGCACTACGTTCTGCCTTCACAAGATGTCGGGCTACTACGACTGGTCGCCCTACTACGACAGCTATGGATGGTACTACAGGGAAGGGTGGTATTCGCCATACTACACACGGTCGGGCGACTCTGTAGGCGAGGGCGATACCGTGAAGGTAACGCGAATAGGCAGCTCCCTGTTGCCGGCAGGCGGTCAGGACTGATGTCCTGCCGCATTAGCCTTGATGAAGGAGTCCAGCGACTCGCCCTCTATTCTCTCGAAACACGTCTTGGCAGTCTTTATTGCCCCGAATCCTGCGCACTGGCACTCGGAGAGGTTGGTTATGGCGTGTTTCTCTATCAGTCGCTTTAGTTCCCTCACCCTATAGGTGTTGATGTAGTCGTGGATGTTGTTGTATCCCTGGCTGCGTACGCTCTGCAGCACCAAGTGCCTGTTGTAGCCTATTTCCTTGCACAGACGGTCGCGTCCGAAGGTGTTGTCCGTCCACTCCTCCTTGTTGTTCTGCATCCAGTACTCAATGCGCTGGAACCGTTGCAGGTTTGCTTCGTTGAAGTCTTCCTTCTCAGCCTGCTCGATGACCTCGTCGGATGGAGCTACCTTGACCTCCGCTATCCCGGGCTTGGACAGGCTCAGGGCTATGGTCTCCAGTGTCCGCAGGCACAGGTACATGTTTAGCAGCGTGAAGATGCCCAGATACACGGCTAACACGACGGGAGTGTACACAATGGTCATGAAAGTATAGTACACCACGGACAGCCCGAGGAAGAAGCAGTAGCCCAGCAGGTAGCGTGGGACGTTGGCATGGTGTGCCATGCGGTGTGGCAGTCGGAAGATGTTGATGGTGTAGTATATGCTCAGGGCCAAGGCTGCCAGCCTCAGCAGGACGTCGCTGGCAATGAGGTTGTCAACGATGTCCTTCAGATTGCGTAGCACTACCAGTTCCCCACCGAGCAGCAGCAACGTCAGGTAGATGACAATCAGCAAGATAGCAGGAAATGCGTATTTCCACATGCGAGCCCATTGCAGGAATCCCGGCATTGGGATGCTCAGGGGGTATATGCTCTGGAGGTAGCATGTGGCAACGAGGAAGAGCAATGCCATGGGGTGCAGTATGCCTGGTTGCCCGCAAGTGATTGTCTCGCTGAAGAATGTTGCGCCTATGAGCGTGAAACCGAATATCCCGTTCACCCATGCCAGGCATAAGTATTGTATCTTGTGTCTGGCATACAATGCTATCACACACGTCATTATGATATGGGCGGTAGCACTGCAGGCCAGCATCAGTAGCGTTGCGTTAGCTGTCATCAATCGTTGTTAATTTGCAGCAAAGTTAGCCAATTTCTCGGAATTATTCAACGTGTAACATAATTTTATTGTTAAAATCCCCCTAATTACAGAAAAATAGCGTAACTTTGTCCCATTCATTAACTAATTTAAATTTTCGTATTATGAGAATCTCTACTATTACAAAAAGTTGTCTGTCGGCTCTGTTCCTCATCCTGGGTATGGGCTATGCCAATGCGCAGGCAGACTACACCCTGGACACAAACCTCGAGCAGAACAAGGGGAAAAACAGCTCCTATGCCGGCAACTGCGACGTAACGGTTGATGGCATCACATGGAACGTGACGGGAAACGCCACTATGCTGCCCTGGCGCATTGGAGGCAAGAGCCTAACCGACACGGATAGGGAAGTCTACACCAAGACGGCTTATCCATCGGCAGTCAAGTCCATCGACCTCACGGTTGGGAATGCCAGTTCTATCACTGTCAATTCGCTGAAGTTGCTTGTGTCCGGCGACGCTGACTTCACAGATGCAACGGAGTATGCTGCCGACTTCCAGGCCAACTCCACCATCACCTTTGCTCCGGCAGAGGGAGAATTCCCGGAGTATTCGTTCTACAAGTTCGTGTTCAACGTTACGGTTTCAGATAAATCGAACAAATACGTCCAGTTCAGCAAGGTTGAGATATACAATGGCGAGAGTGTGGGCCCAGAAAAGAATCTCGTAGGCCTGGCTGTAAGCGGCACTCCTGCAGACCTATGGCAGGGCGACCAGTTCACACACGAGGGCATCACGGTTACGGCAACGTGGGACGACCAGTCCACGGAGGACGTTACGGAGCGTTGCCAGTACTCAGGCTATGACATGGATGCCACAGGCGAACAGACCGTCACTGTTACTTACAAGGAACTGTCTGCCACATACGACGTTAACGTCCTGACGATAGCCAACACCAAGGAGACTGCCTATACCGCATCTGAGGCCATAGCACTGATAAAGGCTGGCAAAGGACTCAAGACACCCGTTTACGTAAAGGGTATCGTGAGCAAGATAGTTACGGAGTACAGTTCAAGCTACGGTAACATCACGTTCAATGTCTCAGCCGACGGAACTGAGGAAGGCGACCAATTCCAGTTCTATCGCAACATTAAGGCTGAGAATACTCCATGGACAGACGAGGATATCAAGCCTGGCGTAGGAGACGAGGTGATAGGTTGTGGTGTCATGAAGAAGTACAAGGAAACATACGAGTTCGACTTCAACAACTACCTCGTTGACCACAAGATAAACAAGGTCGTTGCCACGATAAGCGTGGATGAACCACGGGAGTCAATCAACATTGGAGAGAGTGACACATACCAGGTAGTATACGATGGTGACGCAGAGCTCTCGGTGGCAAGCAGCAATACGGACATAGCAGAAGTGTCACTGGACGCAGAGACGAATATGGTTACCGTCAAGGGTATTGCCATGGGTACTGCCAGCATCACCATTTCGGCACCTGCCACCGCCAAGTACACAGAGGCATCCTATACATACGTGCTGACCATAGTTGACCCAGACAAGTCTCTGGCAGTATGGATAGCTGCACTGCAAGAGGATTATGCAAATGCCGCAGACGTAGCAGAGAACTACGAGGTGAATGGCGTTACCCTGACATTCTCGCTTGGAGAAGGTAAGAACGCACCAAAATACTACACCACGGGCGAGGGCGCACGTCTCTACAATGGCAACACCATGACTGTCTCTGTTGAGGAAGGCTATGCTATCGAGAGCATTGCCATCACATTCAGCGGAGAAACCTACACAGGCGCATACGAAGCAAGTGTCGGCACCTATACGGATGGCGTAGTGGCAGAGTGGAATGGCTTCTCTTATAGTGTAACCTTCACTGCAACGGCTACCAGCCGTATGCAGAAGATAGAGGTAGTCTACGTTAAGGACGAGGCTGGTACAGGCATTGCCGAGACTGTAGCCATCGGCGCATCTGGAGAGGACATTATCTACAACCTCAACGGACAACGTTTGGGCAAGGTTCAGAAGGGCCTGAACATAGTGAATGGCAAGAAGGTAATCTTCAAATAACGAATTGGCGGGATTAGCCTTCATATAGTATGCTCCCCCTCCGTGCACATCAGTGCAAGAGGGGGAGCGTTGCATGTACTCACGCCATGTGCTTATGTTGCTCCTTCAAGAAGAAATGTGTGCATTTGAACACCGATTTGGTTATTTTTATCCAAAAGATTTGCCCTTTTAATATAAAAGGTGTAATTTTGTATCTCATAATGGAGTAAAATCGTCAATGGTCAGAATGAAACGTGTACTATCAATGATGGTGTTGGCTATGGCATCCGGCCTGGCAACGTTCCCCTCCGAGCGCATTTGGCCAAGGAAGAGGAAGCCTGCGCAGGACTCCAGCGCATCCTTCGTCAGGATGCAGGAAGGCAAGGAAAGCCGCAAGATGGCAATCTCCATATATCCGGTACAGATACAAGTGACCATGAACGCAATACAGATACATAGCGAACATAGCCAGATGTTGCCTATTTATACACGCAGTGGCAATTTCTACATGGCCGTGCGACTGAAGAAGGGTGTCAATTGGATAAACGGTCTGCCGCGTGGGCATTACTTCATCAACAACCGTCCAATCACCATCAATTGACCCCCGACTAAATCTGTGTCAGAAAAGCAAGATTCAACATTTATGGCGAGCGAATTTACAGAAATCGACCTTGACAAGATTGTGCGTATGCGTGCCGGAGTAAAGGCAAGGTACGTTCCACGTTGCATTGTCGACTTGCTGAAGAAGGTCATCCACCAGGAGTTCATCAATGTCTACCTAAGGCAGGGGCGCAAGGGCGTGGATTTCTGCAAGGGTACCGTGGAATACCTGGGCGTTACCGTACATGTGGTGGGTGAGGAGAATCTGCCCGAGGATGGAACGCCCTGCACTTTCGTCAGCAACCATCCGCTGGGAGCCATCGACGGAGTTACCTTGGGATGGATAATAGGCGAGCATTACGGAGGTAGGATAAAGTACCTCGTCAACGACCTGCTGATGAACCTCGAAGGGCTTGCCCCCCTGTGTGTGCCCATCAACAAGATAGGCAAGCAGTCGCGTGGCTTCCCGGCCTTGGTGGAGGAGACCTTTGCCAGCGACAACCACGTCATCATGTTCCCGGCGGGCCTGTGCAGCAGGAGAAACGACAATGGAGAGATTCGTGACCTGGAGTGGAGCAAGACGTTCGTTGGCAAGAGCGTGCGTCATCACCGGGATGTCGTTCCCATACATTTCATAGGGCACAACAGCGACAGGTTCTACAACTTGGCACGGTGGTGCAAGAGGTTGCACCTGCCTAACCTTGCCATGCTGCTGCTCCCCGACGAGATGTACAGAAGCCAAGGCAACACCTACATTGTGAAAATAGGGAAACCCATCCCATGGCAGACCTTCGACAAGTCGCGCAGTGCACGCCAATGGGCACAGTGGGTACAATCCAAAGTCTATGAATTATGATGGAAGAGATAATAGAAAGCGTACCGCGTGAGTTGCTGAGGAAGGAACTTACGCCCGAGAGAAAGCTGCGAATGACCAACAAGAGCAGCAACGAGGTATACGTCGTCACATGGCATGACTCTCCCAACGTGCTGCGCGAGATTGGCAGGCTGCGCGAGATAGCTTTCAGGGCAGCCGGAGGAGGAACAGGCAAGAGCCTGGACTTGGACGATTTCGACACGTGTGCGGATCCATACAAGCAAATCATCGTGTGGAATCCCGAGGAGGAGGAGATAATCGGAGGGTACAGGTACATCCTCGGCAAGGACTGGAGGAAGGACAGCGACGGACAACCGATATTGGCCACCAGCCACATGTTTATATTCAGCGAGAAGTTCATGCGTGACTACGCTCCCTGGACTATCGAACTGGGACGTAGCTTCGTGACACTTGAGTATCAGAGTACCCTGCGTGGTCGCAAGGGAATCTTCGCACTCGACAACCTGTGGGACGGACTGGGAGCGATAGCCGTGATAGAACCCTCCGTAAGATACTTCTTCGGCAAGTTCACGATGTATCCCAGCTACGACCGCATGGCAAGGGACATGATACTGTATTTCCTGAACAAGCACTTCTCCGACCCCGACAACCTCATATTTCCCAAACACCCACTGACACTGGAGCATGATGCCAGCATCTTCGAGAACATGTTCACGGAGACGGACTTCAAGGACGACTACAGGATCCTGAACAGGGAGGTCAGGGCTTTGGGGTACAACATACCGCCGCTGGTTAACGCATACATGGGGCTTAGCCCTACGATGAGGCTGTTCGGCACTGCAATCAACGATGGCTTTGGGGACGTGGAGGAGACGGGCATTCTGATTGCCATGGACGAGATATTCCAGGAGAAGAGGATGAGGCATATAGATACCTTTGCTGCCGAGCACCCCGAACTGGTGAAGATAACGAGCGGTGCAAACCGCATATTCTACAAGCCCTAAAGAGATGGAAGGAAACAAGATGGATTGGAGGAGGTTGCTTTCCAACAAGCGTCTCGGGCAGGAAAGCATACAGCACAGGAAGGATGACAGGACGGAGTTCCAGAGGGACTACGACAGGCTCATCTTCTCGGCTCCTTTCCGCCGTCTGCAGAACAAGACGCAGGTCTTCCCTCTGCCAGGTAGCATCTTCGTCCATAACAGGCTGACGCACAGCCTTGAGGTAAGCAGTGTAGGACGCAGCCTGGGCAATGACGTGAGCAGGCTGTTGCTTGAAAGGCATCCCGACCTTGCCGACTCGCATCTTACGGAACTGGGCAGCATAGTCAGTGCGGCATGCCTGGCCCACGACCTTGGCAATCCTCCCTTTGGGCATAGCGGCGAGAGGGCGATAGGAACGTATTTCAGCGAGGGCGAAGGGCAGTTCCTGCAAACGTACTATTGTCCTCATACTCAGGACAGCCTCACTGAGGCACAATGGAGCGACATCACCAACTTCGAGGGCAATGCCAATGCCTTCCGCCTGCTGACGCACCATTTCAAGGGAAGGAGGAAGGGCGGTTTCGTCATGACGTACAGCACCCTTGCAAGTATCGTAAAGTACCCGTTTACATCCAACCTGGCAAATGGAAAGAGGAAGTTTGGGTTCTTCCAGAGCGAACTGCAGGACTATTGCCGCATAGCTGAGGACTTGGGCATCAAGAGGCTGCCGTCGCCCGAGGGCACATGCCGCTATGTGCGTTACCCATTGGTGTATCTCGTAGAGGCAGCGGATGACATCTGCTACGAGATAATGGACATAGAGGATGCCCACAAGTTGAAGCTGCTTACCACGGACGAGACGAGAAACCTATTCCTGGCATATTTCGACGAGGCAAAAAGGGCGGAGATAAGTGACAGGATGAACATGTTGGATGATGTCAATGAGCAAATCGTGTACCTGCGTTCGTGCGTCATCAACTGCCTTGAGCAGGAATGTGTCAAGGTGTTCGTGGAGCACGAGGACGAAATCCTGTCGGGCACCTTCGTGGGAACGCTCATAGACAACATATCCGAACTGCCGCACATGGCTTACAAGTCATGCGAGAAGACGGCGTTCGAGAAGATTTACCACTGCAAGGATGTCGTGGACATAGAGATTGCCGGCTATACGGTAATCACCACGCTGACCGACCTCATGGTAAAGGCAGTGACCCAGCCGGACAAGGCATTCTCGCAGTTGCTCATCAACAGGGTCAGCACGCAATACGACATCTTGGCACCATCCCTGTATGGGCGCATAATGGCAGTGCTCGACTACATCAGCGGAATGACGGACATCTATGCACTGGACCTCTACAGGAAGATAAATGGCACGAGCCTGCCCAACGTTTAGGACATATTCGACAATAATAAAAAAGGATTCGATGTATGAAGATAAGAGTCATCAACAAGAGCCACCACGACCTGCCTGCCTACGCAACCGCGCTGTCGGCTGGTCTTGACTTGCGGGCCAACCTGGATAGCCCGGTGGAATTGTTCCCCATGCAGAGGCGTATTATCCCCACTGGTTTGTTCATAGCCCTGCCAGAAGGGTATGAGGCTCAGGTCAGGCCACGCAGCGGACTTGCCGTCAAGCATGGCATCACGGTGCTGAACTCCCCAGGCACCATAGACGCTGACTATCGTGGGGAGGTGTGCGTAATCCTGGTCAACCTGTCCGACGAGACCTTTGTCATCAACGATGGCGAGCGTATCGCCCAGATGGTAGTGGCACGCTGCGAGCAGGTCGGGTGGGAACCCGTGGAGACCCTTGACGACACAGAGCGTGGCGAAGGCGGTTTTGGACACAGTGGCATCAAGTAGACGGGGTGACGGAAGGAAAACGGATGGAACGTCCCTAATATGAGAGATGGGGGGGGAGAAAGGAAATGCCAATGCATAACATCATCAGGAAAACAGGAGGCGACATGGCTGCGGCAGTGGCAAGGTTCATCTTGCCGGCACTGCTGGCATGCCTTGCCTGCAATGCCGTCGTGCTTGGGCAGACGAGGTACGACTACTTCTACCTTGAGGCAGAGAAGTGCCGCCTTGCCGGAGACTATTCCTCGGCGATGGAACTGTATTCGCATTGCCTCGACATAAGTCCCATGTCGGCATCTGCCATGTACAACCTTGGGATACTGAACACGTACTTGAGGCAGGACAGCGTGGGAGTAGGCCTTATTCGGCAGGCATGCGAGAGGGACAGCGCGAACCCATGGTATCTGGAGACGCTGGCATCCATATACCTGAGCAAGCGCGATGCAGACAACGCAATCACAGTGCTCGAGAAGATGGCACGGCTGCAGACGAGGAGGTCTGACGTGCTCTCGCAACTGGCCTCGATGTACAAGGGCAAGGGAGAGACGGACAAGGCGATAGAGGCACTGGACAGGATAGAGCTGCTTGAGGGAAAGAACGTACAGATCAGCATGGAGAAGCATGCCCTGTACATGAGCAAGGGAGACAAGGACGCTGCCTTCAGGGAACTGCAATCGCTGTGCGAGGAATATCCCCACGACATGAACTACGAGGTAATGATGGCAAACCAGTATCAGGCCGCAGGAGACTCAGCCAAGGCTTCTGAGATATACGATAGGGTGAGGCGCAAGGACCCAAGGAACGTCAACCTACACCTGTCAAGGCTCGCCTACTATAAAGACAATGGCATGGCAGAACCATACGGTCGCCTGCGCGACTCCCTGCTTTACGACCCCTCGACAGGCAGCGAGCTAAAGGGTGCGCTGCTCCGCACCATAATTGACGAAGCGCAGGGCGACAGCACGAAGCAAGCCTTAGTCGTCCAGACCTTCGACTCGTTGCTGGCTAAGCCACAGGAGGACGTGTCCCTGCTGACCCTGAAGGTCGCCTATCAGATTTACTCAAAGGCCGGAGAGGACCAAGTGGCAGAGACCATGCATCGAATACTTGACGTGGAACCGGGCAACCAGGTGGCAATGGCCCACTTGCTGCAATACCATGCCAAGAGGAATGACTACCATTCGCTGGAGGAAATATGCAGGCAAGGCTTCAACTACTATCCCGAGGAACCCCTCTATGCCTATTACCTGGGCATAACGCTCGTGCAGCAGGGCAAGGACACGGAGGCGATAGAGGCTCTGCGGAATGGATTGCAGGCAAGGAGCGACGAGACCAACGCCAAGACGGTGTCGGACATATTCGCCGTGCTTGGAGACCTCTACCACAAGCAGGACCTATACGAGCAGGCTTTTGCCGCCTACGACTCCGCACTCGTCTACCACGAGGACAACATAAGCTGCCTCAACAACTATGCCTACTACCTTTCGCTCAGGGCAGAGAGGCTGGACGATGCCGAGAGCATGAGCTACCGCACCATACGTGCCGAACCCGACAACATCACTTACCTTGACACCTATGCGTGGATTCTCTTCGTCAAGGGCAACTTCAACGCAGCAAGGATATACATCAACAAGGTTGCCAACCCTGAGAGGGGCGACGACGAACTGCTTGCCGACCCGATGCTGATGGGCAACCTGCTGGAGCATGCAGGCGACATACACGCCATGTGCGGGGACATGGATTCGGCAATGAGGTTCTGGCAACTTGCCAAGTCACGAAAGGACGGGACATGTACGCCCGTGTTGGAGAAGAAAATCAGGAAAAGGAAATACCTAAGGAAATGAATATGGTTGAAATCAAGAAGGTCAGACCGCAGCTCCTGACAAGGCTGCTCATCATAATGGCGTGTGCGTTGCTCGCAGCCTCGTGCCGTAGCCGTAAGGCCTTGACACAAGGCGGTACGCCTGGACTGAGCAGCGAGGAGATGCTGGAGAAGGCAGTGGAAGTGGCAAATTCCAACAGGCTGACGGCACAGTACCTCACGGCACGCCTCAGTGTTAGTGCCTCCGCAGGGGGCAAGGACCTCGGTATGGGTGGCTTGCTCGGTGGCACACTCCGCATGAAACGTGACGACGTAATACAGATTTCGCTCGTGGCACTCGGCATCATGGAGGTTGGCCGGCTGGAGATGACCAAGGACTATCTTATGATGGTTGACAGAAGGAATCACAAGTACGTAAAGGTCAATTACGATGACGTTCCGGCCCTGAAGCAGGCAGGCATAGACTTCTACACCTTCCAAGCCCTATTCTGGGACGAGCTGTTCCTGCCTTTTGGCAAGGGAGAGGCACCGCAATCCGGGCAGTTCGTGAAGTCCGCCGAACGGGAGGACGTACGCCTTAGCAATTCCGACTCTGGCGTTGCCACGCTGTCGTTCCTTGTCAGTACGCTCTACGGAATGGTGAGCGAGACGTCCGTCTCCGTCTTGAAGGACGAGAAGTCTCCCATCTTACAATGGCAGTACTCCAACTACGAGAAGGTTGACGGACAGCACTTCCCTACCAGGATGGAGATACGCATCAATGGGGGCAAGCCGATAGGCGCGGTGTTCTCGCTGAGCAACGTCCGCAGCGAAGGCGGATGGGACACGCGTACCGAGCTGTCCAAGAAATACACCGAGATACCTTTGGAGACCATCATGGGAGCGCTACTCAAGCAGGTGAAATAGCCCCGAAGTCCGTTCCAAGAATCAAATAAGAAACAAAGACAGAACACCACCACTACCTATTCCATATTGAAGAAATGACCCGAACCCTTCTATTCCTGATGCTCATCCTGGCGTTTCCCCTTGCTGCCTTCTCGCAGAACAGCAAGAAGGTGAAGGCCCTGCAGAAACAAAAGACGGAACTGCAGAAAACCCTGAAGAAATCGCAGGACGAACTCAGGCAGACGCAAAAGAAGGTCAAGGCAGGGGAGAAGAACATATCATTCATCGGTCACCAACTGGAGGACAGGCTAAGGTACATCAGGCAACTGGAGGCGGAGATGGAAAAGCTGGAGAAGGAAATCTCCGTGCTGCAATCCAACATACGGAAGGTGGAACGGGACTTGAACGCCAAGAAGGAGAGGCTGAAGCTCTCGCTACGGTACGCCCGTACGCAGAGGAACAACAGACTGGGCACCCTTGCCTTCGTGCTGTCAGCCAACACCGTCACGCAGATGTACCGGCGGGCAAGGTACGCACGCGAGTACGTCGCCTACCAGCACAACCTGGGGGTACAGATACGTCGAAAGCAGGGGAAACTGCTTGAGTCGCAGAATGCACTGCTCGACCGCAAGAGCAAGAAGAACGAGCTGCTGCAGGAGGTGATGATGCAGCGCAAGTTGCTCAACCAGCAGCAACTGGCTGAACAGAAAAAGGTCAAGGGCCTGAAGAAGCAGGAGTCCGGACTGGCAGGCAAGGTGAAGGAGCAGCAGAAGCAACTGGCTGCACTTGACAAGAAGATAGACGACCTGATAGCGTACGAGATAGAGCAGGCACGCAAGAAGGCGGAGGAGGCGGCCAGGAAGAAAGCCGCCGAAGAGGCAGCCAGAAAGAAGGGCAAGGGCGGCGGCAAGTCCACCGCTCCGTCCAAGACGCCCGGCACAAAGGGCAGTACCTCCAAGGGGGCATGGCTCACGGCAGAGGACCGCCAGCTGAACGGCACTTTCGAGCAGAACAAGGGTCGCCTGCCCGTACCCATCACGGGGCAGTACATGATAGGCAACCGCTTCGGCGTGTACAACGTGCCGGGGCTTAGGAACGTGCGTCTCGACAACAAGGGGCTGAACTACGTGGGCAAACCCGGGGCACGTGCCCGCAGCGTGTTCGACGGCGTAGTCTCGGCGGTGTTCCAGTTTGGCGGCACCCGCAACGTACTGGTGCGTCACGGCAGTTACATTTCCGTCTACTGCAACCTCTCTTCCGTCATTGTATCCAAGGGGCAGAAGGTCAAGACCCGCGACATAATAGGTACCGTGGCGGACGATGGTACGGGAAAGTGTGTCCTCCACTTCCAGTTGCGCAAGGAGACTTCTAAGCTCAACCCCGAGATTTGGGTCGGCAAGTGAGTCTCTGCCTCCAAATCCCAGGGGCTTGGTGTCTATTTGAGGACTTTCCTCGTCGTGCCGTCGCTCATGCGGATGATGTTCAGGCCACGGTTAGTTCCGTTGCACCTCTTTCCTTCAAGGTTCTATATGGCGTCTATGCCGGCTTCACCGTCGGTAGCTATCTCCCCTATGCCGTCAGGCGATATTGGCAGGATTTCTCCGAAACCGTTCCAGGGAGAGGTTGCTTTGTACGAATCCAATGATGATTCAGGTACATAAAGAGTAGCCTGTTCGATGGGAGTATCGCTAAAGAATTCACCTTCTATGGCAGTTGGTATCTCGCATGTCATCGTCTTGATGGATTTGCAGGAGTTGTATTTAGAAGTGATTGATTATTAATTTTTTTTGTAGTTAATACGGTAGAAAAGTGGATTGGGTGTTATTTGTGGGTTCACGGAAAGTGAAGATTTAACGATTTTAACTTGCTTTGCATAAGCAAAGCTGCATCTCGGCATAGCATTCAAGCGAGCTTGATGCTCTGCTCTCGATTTGCATTTGCTTTTACGTGCACATGTTAGGTTGGGATGACAGTTCCTATCTTTGTTATCGTGTGCTCCACAATGGCTCATCCT
>SFXD01000070.1 GCA_004559785.1 bacterium
AAGGTGTTAAATTGAAGCTTTGAATTTCTCAGAAAGGTGTAAATTTGCACAGTTGAATTTCTCAGAAAGGTGTAAATTCGACCCTTTGAATTTCTCAGAAAGGTGTAAAATTGAAGCTTTGAATTTCTCAGAAAGGTGTAAAATTGAAGCTTTGAATTTCTCAGAAAGGTGGATAAGGGTATCGTCTACTTGCCTCTGTATATGACTCCGTTGCTATAGGGCATAGCCTTCAATATACGTAGGCCGTGGCATCGTCTGACTGCATTGCAGACTCGTAGCGTTTCTTCAGTTCCTCGTTACTGTTGAACTGCTCTGCAGCATTTTCCAGTTCTGCCGTGCGTCGTTTCTTGTAGTCAGAGGGCAGTTCGCCGCATGCTGCGTAGAAGAAACGGGTGAAGTGAGGTGAATCTGAGAAGCCCAGCATGGAGGCAACCTCACGGGCCTCCTTGTCCTCCATGAGCCATTCCTTGGCATAGTCTGCCATCTTGTAGGAAATGTAGCTTTGGGCAGTAAGCGATGTCATCTCCTTCATCGCCTCGCCGAAGTGGCTGTGAGTCAGTCCTGCCTGTTTGGCGAAGTACGACACCATGGGAATGCGCTTGGGATGCTGGTCGTGGAAGATGAGGTAGTCGTTCAGCTGATGCTCGAAGTTGGCGAAGATGTCGTCTGTCTGGTTCCTGCACAGGTCGCTGCAACGGCTGTAAGCCCCCTCCAGTATCATGAGCAAGCTCTCTATCATCTTCGTTATGTACGTCAGGTTCAGGTTTTCGCCATGCTTCTCTAAGTCCTCCATAAGCATGGAAGTAATCTTTATGTACTGCGACCGTTCCTTGTCGTTGAGGAAGATGGAGTTGTTGAACATGTACTCGAAGTAGCGAAACCTGTCAATTACCTTCCCAAGGTCGGTGCCATGCAGCAGTTCGCGCTTGAAATAGAGCCCTATCCCTATGTTGTCGCGGTACAGGGGCTTGGTTGGGATGGAGAACTGCCCGGGGCTGAGGGTAATGACGGAGCCGCATAGTATCTTCTGTACGCTACGGCCGTACGTCCAGTTCCTCATGGTATAGTTGATGAGGATGACGGCGTACACGCCATATACGCGGGGGCCAGTCTCCTTGCCGTGGAAGTTCAGGCGGAACACGCCTACGAGGGGATGGTGGCATGGCTGGCTGTAGTGCTGAGCCACGTCCTTTACATCCTTCAACATCAGTAAGTCCTGTCCCTTTGCGTTTTTAGGCATCGTGCGATATTCAATTTTGTCGGTTGCAAAGATAGGAATAAATATCCATAATGTGTACGGAATTGCGAAAGAATTTGACAAAAAATATGACATTTTACATCTTTTGCTTGTTAAATTGACAAAATTTATTAAATTTGGATATTACAGATAGTTATATTTCATCTAAAAACCGTAAATTTGCATTAACAAACCTTTGTAGGTGACAGAAATGTCAGCAAAAAGCATCAATACTAACAAGCAAATACAAATCGGCAAGATGAACTGCACGCAAACCATCCTAAATATCAGATATGCCATGTTGCTGCTGCTTCTCGGCATGGGTGCCGCGGTCATGGCAGGCGAATGGAGGCTGGACGGCAATACGTTCCGTGCGGACACCGTGAGCAACGTGCTGCTTGCCAATGGCATGGAGCAGACCCACATCATCCTCAGCAACGATGGGGGCAGGAAGATTCAGCTCTTCGTGGTAAGGACCGACCTCAGGGAGAAGGGGCTGGGCGTAAGGTCGTTCAGCGGCATGGACATGAGCCACGGATTGGAGGAGATAAGCCACGTCATGAAGCGGGCCGCGGCGGGCGGCAAGTCGTACCTGTGTGGCGTGAATGCCGACTTCTTCACCTTCAAGGATGGCAATTCGGTAGGCTCGCAGGTAATGGACGGAGAGGTACTCGTCAACCAAGACCAGGACGGCTGGTGCTACATGGGTGTCACGAGGCGTGGCTTGCCCTTCATCTCCAAGCCCACAGCGTTCGTCTCCTGCGTCATATCGGGCAAGGACACGATATTCGTCGACCGTATCAACAGAAGCCACGACAAGGATGAGTGGGCCATGTATACGGGGCGTTACGGCAGCAGCACAGGCAGCGAGCCATGCCCCGAGCTCGTGCTCTGCCCTACGGGTAGGACTTCCATACTGTCCTACGGCAAGCCCATGAGGTGCAAGCCCGTCACTCTCAGTACTACGGGCAACTGTGCCATACCCGATGGTTGTGTCGTCCTCTCCGCCCCGGCATCGGAGGCACGGCACCTTGCTACGCTATCGCACGAGGGCAGGCTGAAGGTGATGCTCGACGTGGACATGCCCGGCGTACGCTCAAGGGATATTGCCGAGATGGTGGGAGGCAGGCCTCTCATACTGAGCGATGGTAAGCCATTGGACACAATGGGGGAGTTGGCGCACCTGCCACAGTTGCATCCACGTACGGCGGTAGGGTACAGTAGCGACAGGCGCTACCTTACGCTGATGGTGGTGGACGGCAGGTCGGAACAGAGTTCGGGCATGACGGGAAGGGAATTGGCGGATGCCATGTCGGAGGCAGGCTGTACCGAGGCTCTCAACCTCGATGGAGGTGGTTCCTCGTCCCTGTATACCGCAAGGGACGGTACGGTCAACGTGCCTTCCGACGGCAGGGAACGCAAGGTGTCGAATGGCATCGGCATAATAAGGACGGGAAATTGAAGACGTATCCATTATGCTTAACTGAAGGTTATATAATATATAAGGTATATATATGAGAAAGACATTATTAATGGCTGTAATGATGCCCACGATGATGTTTGGGCAGTTATTTCGCAATGTGACCGTCGAGAAACTGGATGGCACGCAACCGGGCGACCACAAGGTGGCAGGGCTCAGCCGCGACGGGAAGTACGTGCTGCTTACCTCTATGTCTGGCAAGGGACTGGAGCGAATCTCCCTTGCAGACGGCAAGAAAGTAACCATAAGCGAACTGGACGGGGCAGGCATACAGCCCTTGCTGTCACACGACGGGCAGGTAGTGGTGCATTGTACGGACACCTTCGGCGAGGACCATCTCCGCCGCACCTCGCTAAGCGTCACGGACCTTGCCTTGGGCACTACCCAGGCACTTGCTCCGCCAAGCCGCCAGCTCAGGGGCTACCGCCTGACGGAAACACATGCAGAGGCCGTAATGGAGGAAGGCCCGTTGGTGCGCAGGAAGGCACGCCAGACGGCTACGGATGTAGCCCTTGAGGCAGACGACCGCCCTGCCGTCATGAGCAGGGACCTTCAGCTGCAGGTCGTGCAGGGAGAAGAGACAAGGACACTCTCGCCCAACGGCGAGGGAGAGGACGTCAGCTACCTATGGGCAAGCCTCTCGCCCGACGGGCAGCGCATCGCATACTACGTCAGCAACGAGGGTACCTATGTCTGCAACCTGCAGGGAGAGGACGTGCAGTTCATAGCACACGACTGCCTCGCCCCGCAATGGTATGACGACAATACCATAGTGGGAATGAAGGAGAGGGACGACGACCTGTTCATTGCCTCCAGCGTGATAGTGGCTTACACGCTCGACGGCTGCAGGCAGGAACTTACCGACCCGTCGCAGGTGATGCTCTTCCCCTTCTGCTCGTCGGAGGCACGCCGCATAGTATGCTCTACGGGCAATGGGGAGGTTTATGTCCTGAAGATTGAGGAATAATTTATAGAACAACCCTTATTTTAGTTAGATAGGAGGATTTTTACCATGCGCAAGATAACCACACTCGCATTACTTATGGCAGGCTCGTGCGCCTTTGCCTTGACGAAGCCGAAAGTATACCTTAACCCCGGGCACGGAGGATGGAGCCCCAACGACCGCCCCCTTGCCACGATATCGCATCCCATGCTGCCCGAAACGGGCCGCCCCGACACATGCGGTTTCTACGAGAGCAACACCAACCTCTTCAAGATTCTTGAACTGGGTAGGATACTGAAGAATACGGGACAGTACTACCTGAAGTACAGCCGCAAGGCAAACGGACCGTACCCCTGGGTGAAGGGGGCGAGCGACGAGACGAAGTACGACCGCCCTCTCGCGGAGATTGCCGCCGAGGTGGACTCCTACCGTCCCGACTATTTCATCAGCGTCCATAGCAATGCGGCAGGCGACGGGGCTCTTGCCAACTACCCTCTTTTCCTGTACCGCGGAACGGATGCCGAGAATGCCGTAGCCCACAGCAAGGAAATGTGTACCAAGATGTGGCCCTTCCACGTGGAGGCAATGAAGGCTAAGTTCGAGTTCCAGAGCGCATACGCCACCAGTACCAACATCCGTGGCGACCGCAACTTCTACAACTACACATGGACCAACCCCAAGGGCTACCAGGGCTACCTCGGCGTATTGATGCACGGTTGCCCGGGCTACCTCGTGGAGGGCTACTTCCATACGTACCAGCCTTCACGCCATCGTGCCTTGAATCCCGACTGGTGCGGGATGGAAGGCAGACGCTATGCACGCGGCATCATCGACTACTTCGGCACTACGGCCGACACCCTTGGCTGCATTATGGGCGAGGTGAGGTGCAAGGCGAAGCGCATGGACGGGTACGACTTCTACACCTATTCCACGTCTACCAACGATGGCTATCTCCCGCTGAACGGCGCGACAGTACGCCTGAAGAACGAGGAGGGCTATGTCGTGGCGCAGTATCAGGTGGACGACAACTACAATGGCATCTTCGTCTTCACCGACCTCAAGCCTGGCATCTACTATGTCGACCTGTATTGCGTGGGATATAGGACACAGCAGTCGAGGATTGCCTCCAACAAGTATACCGTCAAGGCTAACCAGACTTCCTACAAGACCCACTTCATGGCGGTGGGCGTGGCTGTGCCACTTACCCCTGCCGACGAGATTAACGATGCAGTCGAGGCGGTTCCTGCATCGGACTCCCTCATCGAGGACAGGATGACGGTACGCCTGTACGATGCTTCGGGCAAGCTCGTCACCACCACCACGCGACAGCAACTCGACTACCTCGGCCTCCCTGCCGGAATATACGTGATGGAGAGCTGCGGCCGCACTATGAAATACCAAAGGAAGTAGGTGCTATCCCAACGCCGCCACTATCTGGTCTATTGCCTGGCCGAGTACTGAGCGGGGGCAACCGACGTTCATTCGCATATAGCCCTTGCCACCGGGGCCGAACATCGAGCCGCTGTTCATGCCAATGTGTGCCTTGTCGGAGAAGAACTTCTCCAGTTCTTCCTGAGTCTCGAAGCCGAGCTCGCGGCAGTCGAGGAAGACGAGGAAGCTTGCCTGAGGGCGTATCGGCTTGATGGCAGGAGCCTCCTCCGACAGCCTCTTGCACAGGTAGTCGATGTTGCCCTGTACGTAATCCAGCATCTGGGTCTTCCATTCCAACGCCTCCGGGGTATAGCAAGCCTTCACGCAGTCGCCAGCAAAGATGTTGCCCAGGTCCATGTCGCACCCCTGTATGTATGAGAAGATACGCTCGCGCAACACCTCATTATATATTATTGCGTGCGAGGCGACTATGCCCGGCAGGTTGTAGGTCTTGGTAGGAGCCTGCAGGGTAATGCTGTTCTCCCTTGCCTCGGGGCAGACGCTGGCAAAGGGGATGTGCCGCCTGCCGCCCAGCACCATGTCGCAATGTATCTCGTCGCTTATGACGAGGACGCCATTCTCGTGGCAGATGCGTGCCACCTGCTGCAGCTGTTCCCTCGTCCAGCACACGCCGCCCGGGTTGTGCGGATTGCACAGTATCATCGCCTTGCATCCCTTGATGTCCTTCTCCAACCGCTCCATGTCCATGTCGAAGGATGTCTCCGTCCTCCTGAGCGAACTCATCACCACCTGCCTTCCGCAAGCCTCGGGTACGAGGCGGAAGGGATGGTATACGGGTTCCTGTATCAGGATCCTGTCGCCCTCCTTGGTCATGCATTGCAGGGTAAGGAATATTCCGCACACCACGCCGGGGACGTAGCATATTTCCTCGGGGCGTACCTCCATGCCGTATTGTTGCTTGTTCCAGTTGCAGATGCTGCGGTAGTAGCCGATGTCGCGGCATGTATAGCCCATCACTCCCTGCTGCATCCTCCTGCCGAGGGCTTCCATCACGAAGGGTGGGGTGCGGAAGTCCATGTCAGCCACCCACATTGGCAGGACGTCACACCTGCCGCAAGCCTCTCCCACGCGGTCGTACTTCATGCAATCGGTACCCTTGCGTTCTACTTTCTCGTCAAAATCGTATGTCATTTCCAATTTCAGTTTAATTTCGTGGCAAAGTTACTGCTTATTCCCCAAATATCCTATTTTGTTGTTCCATATAACAGCATAGAGTCATAATTTTTGTAAAATATGATGAAAATAATGTAGCGATTGTTTGACTTATATCAAGAAAATAACTATTTTTGCAAGGGAGATGAGAATTAATGAGGCTAACGCTATACCATCAACAGAGAATTTTATACCATAGACGTAGAGAACAATCAACCATAATTAATTAATTAACTTACAAAACGATGAGAAAAGCTTTACTTACCATGGTTCTGGCATCATTCGGTATGTCAGCCATCGCACAGGGTCTCACCAACGTAGGTGCCAACATTGTCATCATCCCCTCTTCACGTTGGGATAAGGCTGCCTATACGGTAAAGACTCTGGTCTTCAATCCAGGTATGGACTATGAAGACCTTGGTAGCATTGAGGAGAACACCCGCAAGGACATCTTCAATGTGATTGTCGGTACTCCCAACGCGGATGCCAACGGCAAACAGTGGTTCGAGCCTGGCTACGACGAGGCTACCGTGACACAGGATGACAATGGAATCGACCTTATTTGGGAGGACCAGACTTCTCCATTCAGCAGCGATGCTACATACAACGGCCTGCCTTCGTTCCGTTGGACAACCAACAACATGATTGCCGACATCTACTTCCGTCGTCCCTTCACCACAGACCTGCTCCTCTCCGGAGACGTTTACCTGGCCTGCGGTCACGACGATGCTCCGGCCGAGTACTACCTCAACGGCGTGAAGATCTGGGAGCGCACAGGATGGGAGGTTGACCACTATCGCTACTTCACGGACGAGGATACGGGCGAGGTTATCGACAGCCTTCCAGTATACAAGAACGGCTGGGACAACGACGAAATCTACAAGCTGACCGACGAGCAGAAGAACCTTATCCGCCTCGGTGGAGAGGAGAACCTGCTTGCAGTACACGTTCACCAGAACTGGGGTGGTGCTTTCGCCGACTGCGGACTCTACACCAAGGTAGAGGGCGGACTCGAGATGGGTTATGTCATTCCTTGGGATGGCAAGGTACTCTACAACAGCTATGGTGGTTACAACTACTCAGGCAACAACAACCCACACCCATTGCACAACTGGGAGAAGCTCTACGAGGCTCAGGAGGGTGACGTATACACCGTACACATGGATGGCGCAACACATGAAACGGATGAGAATGGCGAAAAGACATGGGGCTCGCAGATGCACTTCAAGTCGAGCATCGACATCCTCGAAGACCACAACTACATCTTCAAGGTTACTCTCAACCCCTCTTGCGACTATTCCTGCGTGCGCATCAAGTTGACAGACAACGACAACGACGAAATCGTTGCTGCTGAAGACGAAGTTTATCTGACTGCCGACGAGGACTTCGAGTTCGAGTGCCCTGTGAACGGCATTGACATTGAGAACCTGAAGATTGTCTTCAACTTCGCTGGCGGCGAGGCTGGTTCTACCATCAAGATTTCCGACATGTCGGTATTCGACGAGTCTGACGAGAAGGAACTCTGGGTAGGCACGCACTACTTCAACTACTTCTACATGACGAACGTCGACTACAACGAGGAGGAGGGCACATATTCTACAAACGAAATCAAGTGGCCCGAGGTTGAGGGACGTACCGAGACCAAGGCATGGACTCTGCCCGATTTCGACGACGAGATGTGGGAGACCTGGAAGATGCCAGTTGGTAACAGCGGTTACAATCCACAGCCACAGACCATCTGGCCCGGTGGTGAAAACACCAACCTCTGGGTACGCCGTACCTTCGAGATGGACAAGGTCAACGAGCGTCTGAGCTATGCCCTCAACGTTTGCCACGATGATAACTACGAGACATACGTTAACGGTCACCTCCTGCAGAAGAATACAGGATGGACCGATGGCATGAACCCCGTTCAGGTACACATCCCTGCCAAGTATCTCAACGTTGGTAAGAACGTCATCGCCACATACATCCAGCAGAACTGGGGTGGCAGGTTCTACGACTGCGGTATCAACGTAGAGGAGGTTAACTATCAGGAGTGCGCTGATGCCCTGAAGGCTGCCATCGCACTTGCAGAGCAGGGTTATCCCGAACTGACCGCTGCCATGAACGACACCCTGCTTGGCTATGCCGCACAGGGCAAGTACGAACTGGAGACCAACCTCGACGCTGCTGAGGTTAAGGAGTATGCCAAGGTTCTTACCGAAAAGATCAACGTTGTCCTCGGATATGCCGGTACCGTAAAGGATATGCGCAGCACCATCGCACTTTGCGAGGCTACCAAGGACAATGGATATCTGGCAGAGACATTGGCTGACGTTAAGGTTAACCTCGACACTTGCGCTACGGCAAGTCAGATCAATCCTCTGCTCACCAAACTCCGCGTAGCTCGCAAGAAGAATGCAGCAGAGCGTCGCACAGAGAATTTCGTCGGTTCTGAGCCAAACGTAGAGAACGAGTTCTACATCCTCAACGTCGGCGACAAGCGCTTCCTGGGTGGCGCCGAGGCTTGGGGTTGCCACCTCGCAACGGAGTACGACTGCCGTACCATGGCATTGGTAGCTGAGACACAGAGCGGCGAACCTCTGCCCGAAGGATTCTACCGCATACAGAGTTTCCGTAATAACGGCTACACAGGCGAAGGTTATCCCCTTGAGTTCGTAGGTTACAATTCCTTCCTCGACTGTGCAACAGATGACGCTTGGGAGTTCCTCCCCGTTGAGGGCAAGCCCAACGTATACAACATCGCACGTGCAAGCCGCGAGTACGAAGAGGTTCTCCAGGATTCCGAGGGCAACGACAGCATAGTGGTTCGTCGCACCAACATTCGTGAGGACGGTTCTCGTTACCTGCTTGGTCTTCGCAATGGAGACAACAGCCAGGCAGTTGGCTTCAACCAATGGAACGTAGTGGATACTGATATGAAGACTCCCGAACTGGAGACCAACCAGTGGATGCTCGTTACCAAGGCTGAGCGTGACGCCATCCTCGCAGCCGCTACTGAGGATAATCCTGCTGATGCTTCGTACCTGATTTCCAACCCAGGATACGACCAGAGAGTAGACATTAGCCTTTGGGAGTGCCCTGCTGCCGGCGGCGGCTCGGGCGTATGGGGCCGTGGAGGCAACTACGTAGACTTCGTGTTCGAAGGATGGAACAACACTTACTACGATCTCTCTCAGTTGGTATATGACATCGATACCGGCAACCTGCTGCCCGGCGTATACAAGCTCAGCGTTCAGGCTTACTACCGCGATGGTCACTACACAACCCACCTGATGAACTACGAGCTGGGCAACCCCATCGAGAACTTCGGCCGTCTCTATGCAGTTCCTTCTGGTGACCTTATCACAGATGCTATGGAATTTGACGAGGTAGAGATACATTCCTATAGCGATGGTATCAACATGGTTCCTGGTATGGGTCGCCTGAATGACTTCACCCTCAACGTTACGGACGAGGAAGGAAACGTAAGCCAGTTCAAGGGCAACGGACAGTATCGTGCTACCGATGCATGCTGGAGCGCAGCAGAGGAATACTTCCAGAACGGACTCTACTGGAATTCACTTACATTCACCGTTCCCGAGGGTAACCTTGGCGTTAGGATTGGTGTCCGCAAGGCAGATGGCGAGTACAAGCCCGGCGACTGGCTGGTATGCGACAACTGGCGCCTGACATACTACGGTAATGAGGCTAATGCAGATGCCATCAGCTCTGCAACCGAAGCTACGGCTACTACCGGCGACGGCTATATCTATAACCTCTCTGGCCAGAAGTTGCAGAAGGCTCTTAAGGGCGTGAACATCGTCAACGGACGCAAGTACGTGGTCAAGTAAAACATAATACTTAATATTCTCATATCGGGGGATGGATCATGATAATGGTCCATCCCCCTGTGTTATGCCCATATAAGCATCCATAGAACAAATATTCTGACTTTTTTGCCAATATATCATTTATTATTATTAACTTTGCGGCAGGTAATAATATAAATGTGTCATGGATATAAATCTACAGGATATTGCCATCATATCTGGCGAGAGTAGGATTACCTTCAACGAGATGCTGATATATGCTTTCTTCTCCGTATGGATGAAGGGCGGCATAGCCACACCCGTGGATGCCGGCTCTACGGTACATGACGTGGCGTATATCCTGAAGGACTGCACCCCGCGATACGTATGGTCTACCCACAAGTCGGAAGATACAATCAGGAAGGCCATAGCCGAAGCAGGAATAGAGACTACCCTTTTCTTCATGGACGATAAGGAGGACGAGCCTGTGGAGGGTCAGTACGCCGACCCTTTCCCATGGAGTAGGATTGACGGGGAAGGAAACCAGGATACCGCCCTCATCATTTATACCTCGGGTACGACGGGAATGCCCAAGGGCGTGATGCTTAGCTACGACAACCTAAGGATGAACGTAGTGGCAGTATCGCTTGGCGTGAAGATATTCCATCCAACGAGAAGGACCATGATTCTCCTCCCCCTGCACCATATCCTGCCCCTGCTGGGTTCGCTCGTAGCACCAATGTACGTCGGAGCAGGAGTTGCTATTTGCCCATCCCTGTCCGGCCCCGACCTGATGGACACCATGGTGCGCGGCAAGGTGTCCATCGTCATCGGCGTACCACGTCTCTATCAGTCGCTGTACGCCGGCATCAAGAAGAAGATTGATTCCAGCTTCGTCACGCGCATGCTGTTCAACTTGTGCCAGTCGGTAGGAAGCCGTTCCCTCTCGCGCCTCGTTTTCGGGTCCATCAGGAAGAAGATGGGTGGCAGGATTGACTACTTCGTCTGCGGCGGTGCTGCACTCGACCTGGAGGTAGGGCGTGGTTTGCGCACGCTGGGACTTGACGTTCTGGAAGGCTTCGGCATGACCGAGGCAGCACCCATGATATCCTTCACACGTCCCGACGACATCCGTCCTGGTTGTGCAGGACGTCCCTTGCCGGGCGTTGAGATAAAGATTGTGGACGGAGAGCTCCTTGCCCGAGGCGCAAACATCATGAAGGGCTATTACAACCGTCCGGAGGAGACGGCACAGGTGATAGACAAGGATGGTTTCCTGCATACGGGCGACCTCGCAACCATAGGTCCCGAGGGTCATGTCACCATTACGGGAAGGTGCAAGGAAATCATAGTCCTCTCCAATGGCAAGAACGTACAGCCCAACGAGATAGAGTACAAGTTGGAGAAGTTTGATGCCTATGTCAGGGAGGCTGCCGTTGTGCAGGATGGCGACCTATTGCGTGCCATCATTGCCCCTAACAGGGAATGGGCGGAATCCTTGACGGATGCCGAGGTGGAGAAGGCTCTCAAGCGAGAGGTGCTTGAGCCATACAACATGACAGTTTCCAACTACAAGAAACTCATGAGCCTCATGGTATACCGTGGCGACCTGCCACGTACGAAGATGGAGAAGCTGCAACGCTTCAAGCTGAAGGACATACTGGATGGTGCCGTGACATCGAATGCCGATGACGACGACGAGCCGGAGTGCGACATGAAGGAGTACCAGATTATCAAGGAGTTCATTCAGGCTGAGAAGCGAATTAAGGTTCGCCCGACATCCCATCTTGAGACCGACCTCGCCATGGATTCCCTCGACAAGATTGGCTTGCAGGGATTCATGGAGAAGACCTTCGGCGTGAGCGTCAAGGCTGAGGCGATGGCATCCTTCGACAACGTACTGCAACTGGCCCAGTTCGTGGCAGACAGGAAGACGCACATCGACATCGAGGAACTGGACTGGCACTCGCTGCTCAACTCCGAGTCGGGTCACCTTGAGTTGCCGAAGGCTTCCTTCCTCTCAATCATCGGCATCAAGTGCTTCCGCCCCTTCTTTGCAGTATGGAACAGGCTGAAGGTCGTGGGATTGGAGAACGTCCCTGAGCATGGACCATACATCATAGCTCCCAACCACCAGAGTTTCGTGGATGCACCTGTCGTAATGTCACCTCTGAAGACAAGCAACCTGCGCGAGATATACACATACGCTACTGAGGACCACGTGCGCGGAGGCTTCAGAAGATACCTCGCACGCCATAACAACGTCATCATCATGGAGCGTGCCAACCTGCGAGACTCAATACTGAAGATGGCAGAGGTCCTGAAGAGGGGCAAGAGCATACTTATCTTCCCCGAAGGCAGCCGTACGCACGACGGCGACCTTGAGACATACAAGCGTACCTTTGCCATACTCTCCATCGAGCTTGGCGTACCCGTTGTGCCGGTTCGCATTAAAGGCGCATATCAGGCATGGTCACGCTACGACAGGTTCCTCAAGCCATACCGCATCGAGGTGGAATACTTCCCACCCGTAATGCCCAAGGAGGGAATGGATTACGACGACCTTGCAGAGAGAATAAGGGATATGGTGCAGTAGAAGAATCTCCCTGCTACATATAGGGAGTTTCCTATAGGTTATCTTGCTGAACCATGAGCTGACAATCATCCCAATGACCTCCGTTGTTGGGTCTTACCTCATGTAAGACCGTAAATTCGCAATTGTACATTAACTATATGCAGTATTGTATCGTGCGGTCTTACACGATGTAAGACCCTACGAGTGTCGGAAGCTCGCCATTAATAACAATGAAATGCTACTTGCGGACGTTGGATAACTAACTCATACAACTCCCCTATATATATTCTCTGCCAGCAAGGTTATTAATCTTAATGCTGCAAGGTTATTAACCTTACGCACGTAAGGTTAATAACCTTATTGGCATCGAAGCTATATTACTTTGTGCAAATGGTATTATTTGTTTTCTTCCTCAAGCGTGAAGAACGAGGAACCGTCGAAGCAATGGGTGCATATCTGCTCCTTAGGAAGTCCGATGGCTTCGACGAGCGTCTCCAGCTTCGAGAAGCGTAGGCTGTCGAGGTTGAGCCGCTTGGCAATCTCGCCTACCATCCTCTTGTACTCGGGGCTGTCGGTACGCGTGTACTTGTCGAGGTTCTTGTTCTCGTCTCCCTCAAAGTCCTTGATGATACGCCTGGTGATAAGTTCCAGGTCGCTCTTGCTGGCACTGAAGTTGATGAACTTGCAACCATACACCAAGGGCGGACATGCTATCCTCATGTGTACCTCCTTGGCTCCCAGGTCGTGGAGCACCTTGGTGTTGTCCCTCAACTGCGTACCCCTTACGATACTGTCGTCGCAGAACAGCACTCGCTTGTCCTTGAGGATGTCCTTGTTGGGAATCAGTTTCATCTTGGCAACGAGGTTGCGCATCTCCTGATTGCTGGGGGTGAAGCTTCGAGGCCATGTGGGAGTGTACTTGTTGATGGCTCGCATGTATGGGCATCCATGTCCCTCGGCATATCCGACTGCCATTCCAATGCCGCTGTCGGGAATGCCGCATGCACAGTCGACGGGAGTCTCATCCTCACGTCCCATAACTCGTCCGCACTCGTTGCGTACATCTTCGGTATTCCTGCCTTCGTAGCAACTGGTTGGGAAGCCGTAGTATACCCAAAGGAACGAGCAAATCTGCATGCGCTTGTTGGGCTTGCGCAGCTGCTCCATGTAGTCGGCGGTAATCCTGACAATCTCCCCAGGCCCGAGGTAGTAGTGTATGTCGTAGTCGAGGTTGGGGAATGCCGTGCTCTCGCTGGTGGCAGCCATGGCTCCGTTCTTCTTGCCAATCACCACGGGAGTGCGTCCCCAAGAGTCGCGTGCCGCTATGATTCCGTTCTCGGTGAGCAATAGCATGGAGCAAGACCCCTTGACGTTGCGGAAGACATTCTCTATGCCCTGGACGAAGTCCTTGCCTTTTATTATCAGCAAGGCAACGAGCTCCGTTGGGTTTATCTTTCCGCTGCTAAACTCGCTAAGGTGTTGCCCCTCATCCAGCATCTTGGAGGCCAGTTCTTCCTGGTTGTTAATCTTGGCTACGGTGACGATGGCAAACCGGCCGAGATGACTATTCATCAAGAGTGGCTGTGCATCGGTGTCGCTTATTATGCCGATGCCTGCGTTGCCCTGGAACTTGTCCAGTTCCGACTCGAAGCGTGTCCTGAAATAAGTGCTCTCCAGGTTGTGTATGCTACGCATGAAACCACCTTCCTTGCTGTATGTCGCCATACCTCCGCGCTTGGTTCCCATGTGCGACTGGTAGTCGGTACCATAGAATAGGTCTGTCCGGCATGGTTGCATGGAAACCGTTCCAAAAAATCCTCCCATAATGTGATGTTTGAAATTTGATGTGCAAAGGTACGCAAATTCAATGAGAACTCACGCAGAGGGAAGGAAAAAAAATGTCATGCGGCAAGGAATTTGTCGGGACAAGGCTTTCTCAGTTGAAATTGCTATATATCACCTGCATCTTGATAGGGTAGAGTGCATTGTCCCCACCCACGAGTCGTACGCTGTTGAGTTCGAGATTGTGCGTGACGCTGACCTGCGACACATTGCCGTAGCTGTCAGTAGTGTAGGATACGTCTACAGGGATGATGAGTACCTTGTTCCAGTCGGGATGCTGGCTGTTCCATTCCTCGGATGTCAGGCCCTGTTCGCGCATTCCTTTCTGTTTCTCGTAATGGCAATATGTAAGCAGCCTGCCTATGTTGGCAAAGGAGTATGTGTTGTCTGCGCTGCTGAAGCTTGCCGTGAAGGAAGTCTGTCCGTTTGCTACGCTGCGGTTCTTGAAGAACGTCGTGGCATCTGCCTTCCTTACCATCAGCACGTAGTCGGGTATGCCAAGTGAATAGTCGTTCTCGTTCACGTTGTTGTAGCGGGTGAGGCTGACCTTTGCGAGGCTTATGCTGTCGTTGGCATGGTTGGCAAACACCTCGTCCACGGGCAGGGTCATCTCGGTACAGATGCCGGCAGGAGTCTTGAGGTAGGTGCAGGTATTGTCCGACATCAGGGAGGAGAGGTCGTTGTTGTCGAACTCCGTAGTCTGTATCACCTCGGGCGTAGCTGCAAAGCGGCATATACCTTCCGAAGGCTCCTCTTCTCCCTCTTCCATGTACCTGAAGTACAGGTTGAGCGTACCCACCTTGACCCTTACCATGGTACCCGAGCCGCTGCGGATGCGGAAGTAGAGTCCGGGGAAGACGTTGCGGATGAAGGTGTATGAATCCTTGAAGTTGGACGGGTTGTCGTAATAGTCGGCAAGAATCCTGTTGCCTGCCTCGCATGGGAGGCAGATGCGTATGTTCTGGTTGTAGCCGCTTTCCGACATCTCGTTGTCCGACACGTTGTAATCCCTGACGGTGAACATCTTGGAAGCTAAAGGTCCGCTTTCGAAGTCAACATACTCCGAGAGATCCGTGTCGGTGGCGTAGTCGACGTTCTCTTCCAGGAATTTAGTGCTGCTGAGCCTGAACACCTCCAGTTTCATCGGGTTGTTCATGTCTCCGTAGTAGCTGTCGAAGTACAGCCTGACCTCCACGGAGTCCACCTCAGGCTGGGTTGTGCCTGTGGCTTGGAGCAGCATCTCCCTGTCAGGGAACTTGTAGTCCTCGAAGGTATGGAACTGTGCTGCGAAGGCTGCGCCTATGTTGGAACCTGTCTCTGGGTCGATGACATTGCCGACGTATGAATATGGGCTGGTATAGAGAACAGAACCGAGCAACGAGGACTTGGTGGTAACCTCGTAGGATTCGTAGCCGTTGTCTATCTTGTCCTGGTCGAGGGATATTCCCAGTTCGGATGTGTCCTCCGTGCAGGCAACGATATGGAGCAGCATTACTGCCACTCCAAGCAGGTATGTTCTTCTTAGTGCGCTCATTGGTGTATAATGCGTATGTCGTTACTATATGTGTGTGGATATCTCGCCTCCCGCAGGGCATGACTCTGTCCCATGCCAATGGACCGGGGACGCATGGTGAGTTGGAAGTACATGAGTGTGTGTCAATCCTCTTCTTCTTCCGGCTCGTCGCTCTTGCCGATGCTCCAAACCTTGTCGTAGAAGGCAGAGTAGGCCTTGGCAAAGTTCTCAGGCTTCTGTGCGGCAAGGTATGGCTTGTCCATATCCTTGGCAAACTGCCTGAACTCCGGCACCGAACGCAGCAGGCTTACTCCATCGGCATACTTCATGCCGAGCCTGTTCAGCAACTGAGTGTCCATCGTGTCGTCGATACCCTCAAGTGCATCTACGCCAGCCGTGCGGAAGGATATGATGCCTGGGAAATTCTCTGGCAAGGGAGTCCTAAGGTTCTCTTCGCTCGGGGTATACACTACCTTGCAGTCGCGGAATGAGGGCTCTTCGCTGTATGCCGTCTTGATGTAGAGTGGCACGAAGCTGCTCATCCATCCCTGGCAGTGGATAATCTCAGGAGTCCAGCGAAGTTTCTTCACAGTCTCAAGGACACCTCGTGCATAGAACACGGCTCGTTCGGAATTGTCGGTATATTCCTTGTTGTTCTCGTCGCGCGACATCCTGCGGCGGGTGAAATAGTCGTCGTTGTCTATGAAGTAGACCTGCATCCTTGCAGATGCAATGCTGGCAACCTTGATGATGAGAGGATGGTCCGTGTCATCTATGATGAGGTTCATCCCACTCAGCCTGATGACCTCATGCAGCTGGTTCCTCCGTTCGTTGATGATGCCCCACTTGGGCATGAACGTGCGTATCTCCCTGCCCTTGTCCTGTATGGACTGGGGAAGCTCCCTTCCCAGCTTTGTCATTGCAGACTCAGGCACATACGGAGTCATTTCCTGAGTGATATATAAGATTTTCTTCGCCTTGACCATCTTTTTCTATTTGTCGTTTACATATATTATTTATGCAAAGTTACACATTTTTTTTCTCTTCTAACCTGTTTTCACCCACAATTTATGATTTTATGCTTTATTTTCAATAAAATGTTTCATTATTTAATCATTTCTCCGTTATTTTGCAGGGATTTTCTACAAAGGACAAATGATAACGGTTCATAAGGTTTCAGATTTACAGGCCTTGCTCGCAAGGGAGCGTGGCCTGGGCAAGAGTATAGGACTTGTGCCTACCATGGGAGCCCTGCATGAGGGTCACGCCTCACTGGCACGCCGTAGCGTCAGCGAGAATGATGTCACGGTGGTAAGCATCTTCCTGAATCCAACACAATTCAACGACAAGACTGACTTGGAGAAATACCCACGCACGCTGGAGGCTGATTGCCGACTGCTGGAGGAATGCGGCGTACAGGTAGCCTTCGCCCCCAGCGTGGAGGAAGTATATCCCGAGCCAGACACCCGTACGTTCAGCTATCCTCCCACCGATGCCGTGATGGAAGGTGCCATGCGCCCGGGGCATTTCAACGGGGTCTGCCAAATCGTAAGCAAGCTTTTCTCGTACGTAGAGCCTGACAGGGCTTATTTCGGGGAAAAGGACTACCAGCAGATAGCCGTGATACGCCGCATGGTGGACGACCTCGGGCTGAAGCTCGACATCGTGCCCTGTCCCGTGGTAAGGGAAAAGAGCGGACTTGCCATGAGCAGCCGCAACACCCTGCTGACAGACGAGGAGAGGACCTTGGCCGCCAATATATATAGGGTACTGGAAGAAAGCAAGTCCATCAAGGCGGGAGTAAGGGAGACACACGACTACGTGGTGGAATCCATCAACGCCATACAGGGCCTGGAGGTGCAATACTACAGCATCGTGGATGGCTGCACGCTGGCAGAGATAGAGTCGTGGGACGATGCCGAGAGCGTGGTCGGCTGCATCACCGTATTCTGCGGTTCTCAGCCCATCAGACTCATTGACCATATCAGATACAAGTAATCCCCTGCCCGACATTCCAATAGATTCCGCGGAACACTAACATTCATCCATAATAAGTTATGATGATAGAAGTATTGAAGTCAAAGCTGCACTGCGTAACAGTCACCGAAGCCAACCTAAACTACATGGGCAGCATAACCATCGACGAAGACCTGATGGATGCCGCTGGCATGATAGCCGGAGAGAAGGTGCAGATAGTGGACAACAACAACGGAGAGAGGTTCGAGACATACATCATCAAGGGAGAGCGCGGCAGCGGCAGCATCTGCCTTAACGGCGCAGCGGCGAGAAAGGTGCAGGTGGGCGACACCATCATCATCATCTCCTATGCCTTGATGGACTTCGAGGAGGCACGCCATTTCGAGCCAAAGGTCGTATTCCCCGAAAACAACAGGGTAAGTCCCCGAACCCGATAGGTCGTCAAGCCATGCAGCCTTTGGCAGAAAGAATGCGTCCCCGCACCCTGGACGAATACATCGGCCAGCAGCATCTCGTAGGCAAGGGGTGTGTCCTGCGTAACATGATAGAGAGTGGCAGGATAGCAAGCCACATACTGTGGGGACCTCCCGGAGTGGGCAAGACGACACTTGCCACCATCATAGCACACCAATTGGAGACGCCATTCTACACGCTTAGTGCGGTGACGAGTGGCGTGAAGGACGTCAGGGCCGTGATAGAAAAGGCATCAGGGGAGAGGTTCTTCAACCAGTCGAGCCCGATTTTGTTCATCGACGAGATACACAGGTTCAGCAAGTCGCAGCAGGACAGCCTGCTTGGGGCAGTAGAGCAGGGGGTGGTAACGCTGATAGGTGCCACGACGGAAAACCCATCGTTCGAAGTCATACGTCCGCTCCTGTCAAGGTGTCAGGTATATGTGCTGAAGCCTCTTGGCAAGGACGACCTCCTGACGCTGTTGCATCGCACGCTCACCACCGACGTGGTACTATCATGCAAGACGTTCGACGTGAGGGAAACGAATGCCCTGCTGAGGTTCAGCGGGGGAGATGCACGCAAGTTGCTCAACATCATCGAGCTTGTCTTCGAGTCACAGAGCCAGTCGGACACCATTGTCATCGACGACGGCATCGTCACCCAGTGCCTGCAACAGAATCCGCTCGCATACGACAAGGACGGTGAACTGCACTACGACATCATCTCTGCCTTCATCAAGAGCATACGTGGCAGCGACCCTGATGCAGCCATCTACTGGCTCGCAAGGATGATAGAGGGTGGCGAGGATCCTGCCTTCATAGCACGCCGTCTCGTAATTTCAGCAAGCGAGGACATAGGCCTGGCAAATCCCAACGCATTGCTGCTTGCCAACGCCTGCTTCGACACTATCATGAAGATAGGTTGGCCCGAAGGCAGGATACCTCTTGCAGAGACTACAATATACCTCGCAACCAGCCCCAAGAGCAACTCTGCATACTCTGCCATAAACGATGCAATGGATGCCGTAAGGGCGAGCGGCAACCTCAGCGTGCCGCTGCATCTGCGAAATGCTCCGACAAGCCTGATGAAGGAACTTGGCTACCACGAGGGCTACAAGTATGCCCACGACTATGAGGGGAACTTCGTCAGGCAGCAGTTCATGCCTGATGAACTCGTAGGCAGACGGTTCTGGAAGGCACAGGACAATGCGGCAGAGCTCAAGCTGAGGGACAGGATGGAGATGCTGTGGGGAAAGCAGGAATGAAGAGACCTCCGTCGTACGAACAGACAAGATTTCATTATACATATTATATATATACGAGCATGAAAAGGATACTTCTATTAGGTTCAGGAGAGTTGGGCAAGGAATTCGTCATTGCGTGCAAGCGCAAGGGACAATACGTAGTGGCATGCGACAAGTACGACAACGCCCCTGCAATGCAGGTGGCCGACGAGCGAAGGGTGTTCAGCATGTTGGACGGAGATAGTCTCGATGCGGTAGTCAGCGAGGTCCGCCCAGACATCATCGTACCCGAGATAGAGGCTATCCGTACCGAGAGGCTCTACGACTACGAGGCAAGGGGCATACAGGTAGTGCCCAGCGCAAGAGCCGTCAACTATACCATGAACCGCAAGGCGATACGTGAACTGGCACATACGGAACTTGGTCTGAGGACAGCCAACTATCGCTATGCCACTTCTTACGACGAACTTTCTGCCGCTGCCGCAGAGATAGGTTTCCCTTGCATAGTAAAGCCACTCATGAGCAGCAGCGGACACGGACAGAGCAAGGTTGACTGCGAGAGCGCACTGGCAAAGGCTTGGGAATGTGCCTGCGAGGGTGCTCGCGGCGACATCATGGAGGTGATAGTGGAACAGTTCATACCCTTCGACTATGAGATTACCCTGCTGACGGTGACGCAGAAGGCTGGACCTACGTTGTTCTGTCCTCCCATTGGGCATGTACAGAAGGGTGGCGACTACAGGGAGAGCTTCCAGCCAAGAGCCATGAAGCCGGAACATCTGGCCGAGGCGCAGAGTATGGCAGCCAAGGTGACAGAAGCCCTGACAGGTGCTGGCATCTGGGGCGTAGAGTTCTTCGTAAGCGAGAAGGACGGCGTGATATTCAGCGAACTCAGTCCACGTCCGCACGACACGGGCATGGTGACATTGGCTGGTACGCAAAACCTGAGCGAGTTCGAACTCCACTGCCGTGCAGTACTCGGCCTGCCCATTCCGGGCATCACCCTTGAAAGGCAGGGAGCTTCGGCAGTAATACTGTCTGACAAGGAGACAGACGCTCCCGACTATAAGGGCATGGACGACGTATGCGAGGCAGAACGCACATACCTGAGGATATTCGGCAAACCCGAGGCACACGTAGGCAGGCGCATGGGCGTTGTGGTATGCTGGGACAAGCCCGAAGCATCGCAGGACGAGCTGAGGGACAAGTGCAAGTCGCTTGCCGCCAAGGTGGAGGTTGTTTGATTCCACGTTACTATTCCATGAGATACCGGTCGCTTAGGTTGCTTCCCCTGCTCGCTGCCGTACTGCTGCTTGCAGCCCATGGCATCCCCACCCTTGCATGGCGTGGGATGAAGATGCGTCCCCTTCACATCGAAGGGCGTTATCTGTGTGACGACAGAGGCAAGCATGTCAACCTGCATGGCTTCGGGCAGACATACTCGCCATGGTTCAACGAGCAAGGCAAGGGATGGGGTTGGGGCTACAATGTCGAAGCCTGCCTTGAGTACAACAAGGGGTTGATAGACGAGATTGACCGCAGGGGATGGAAGATGCAATGGCTCCGACTACACGCCGACCCCTATTGGAGCAATGACCCCGAACTGACAAGGCAGTGGCACGAGGAACATCCCGGCGAGAACTTTGGGGAACACGTCATAGCGGCATTCAGCGAACAGAGATTCCGACGATATCTCGACAGCCTCTTTATCCCCATGGCACAGTATGCCATCGAGGCTGGGCTGTACGTCGTGATGCGCCCCCCCGGCGTATGTCCGCACGTTATCTCGCCCGGAGACGAATACCAGCAATATCTCGAGAAGGTGTGGACAATAATATGCTCCGACCCGAGACTGAAGAATAATCCATACGTAATGTTCGAGCTTGCCAACGAACCTGTCCGCATGAAGGATGGAGAGGAAACCTGCCCGATATTCTTCCAGAAGATAGTAGACACCATACGTTCGCTGGGCTGCAACAACATCCTGTGGGTTCCAGGCTTGGGCTGGCAGTCGTCGTACCAGTGCTATGCAAAGTCACCCATACGTGGAGAGAACATAGGATATGCCGTGCATTGTTATCCTGGTTGGTACGGCAGCGACAGCGAGGCTGAGGGTGGCAGTGTGGAACAGGGAGTAGTGACAAAGGGAGCCAGATATGAGCAGTTTGCCGAAGGGTGGAACAGGCAAGTGATGCCCGTAGCCGAATTTTCACCGATACTGTTGACGGAAATGGATTGGGCACCAGCCCGTTACAATTGCTCTTGGGGCAAGGCCACGACTGGCGTAGCAGGAGCAGAAGGCTTTGGAGCCAATTTCCGCAGGATAATGGACGAGACGGGAAATGTTAGCTGGATGCTCTTCACCGGCCCTGAGCATCTGGCAAGGTATGACGATAGCTTGCCAGACGGCGATACTTTCCTCACCGACCCCGAAGCATGTCCAAGACCCATATATGGATGGTTCAGGCATTATGCCAGGAAGTCACCCATAAGGTAGGTGGTGATATGGGCTATAGAAACAAATTTAAATACATAAAAATACACCCGTTTCCAGCTAATTACCTTCACAAGCCCTCGAAGGTACAATATGCCTTTTCACAGTTTGCTCAATCTGGCGTCAGCAACATGAAGAGATCTATTTGTCCTTTGCTTGCAGGGAGTCTGCATACACACTCTTGACAGCCTCCAGATAGCCATAGCCGTTCACGTTGTCGGGTTGCAGATAGCTTGTCTCGGTCCACTCGTTCCAACTGTTGATGGTGATGAGCGGCACCTGACGGGGATGCTGGTCGGCATAGGTGCGGGCATGAACGAGTGCCTTCAGAAGTTCTCGGGCGTATTGCTGCGGGTGACGGCACTCTTGTTTGTACGTGGGCTGTTGTCCCAGCCGATGCTCACGTGAGGATAATAGGGAATTATTGCTGTTCGGTAAAACTAATAATGTGGTCAAATACGGGCTTTCTGCCCGCATAGTATATAGGCAAGCCCATTTAGTAGATATTGCTATAAAACACCGAACAACAAAGCAATATAAAGATGACTAATTCTTTGTCGGACAGCAATAAAAAAA
>SFXD01000004.1 GCA_004559785.1 bacterium
ATAAGGGCAATGGCCATTATCGTTTCCTCATTGACGAATCCGACTTGAAGACAGTAAATGGAAATGAAGGAGAGATATTCAAACTGTACTATACCACCTCTGCCGACATGAAGGAGGGTGTATATCCCATCACCTTGTCCAATGTCGTGTTGGTGTACGAAACAGAAGAGAAAAACGAGCATGGCCTTAATGTCCTTGGCGTGACAGAAATTGCTACCTCCACGTCGTACGTCCAGATAGGGGATGCCAAGGGTGCTGTTCAATTGACGGGCGAGATACCTTCTTTCGTGTCGGAGACGCTTGCCAACGGAGCTGTCTCGTCAGTAGACCTTTCAGCAGCCACTCACGTCTACGGAACCCTGCCTATGGTAGATGGCATCAGCTATACCTTCGGTGAGGGAACTGAGGTGGACGAAGTGACGTACGGCAGGACTTTCGAAAAGAACTTCGGTACCGTCTGCTTGCCATTCGCAACACAGAGTGACGAGACCGTGCAGTACTATCAACTCATCGAAGTAACGGACGAGTACATGACCTTCGAGCCAGTTGACGACCTGCCAGCCAATACTCCGGCTATCTTCAAGGTTATGAATAAGACTCTCAGCGCATCTGCCCAGAACGTAGTCCTTGCCAAGGCCGATGTAGAGTCAACAGGTCTCACCGAGACAGCCGACTGGAGCATGAAGGGCACTTTTGCCGAGGTTCAGTTGGATCCCGCAACACAGGAGTCGGCAATATACTACATTAGCAACGACAAGTTCGTATATGCCAACATGGCGTTTACTGCCGCTCCTTTCAGGGCATGGTTTGAGACACCTTCTGAGAATGCAGCCAAGTCCTTCTCCCTACTAATCAACGAGGAAGAAGCCGATGGCATCAACTGCATCGAGCACGAGGATGGCAAGGTTTCTGTGGTATATGATATTGCTGGTCGTATGTTAGGTTCAGAGAAGAGAAACACTATTAACATTAAGAACAAGAAAAAATATTTTGTCAGATGAAAAAACCATATTTAGTTCCTAAGACTACATGTATCAATGTCTCACATTCCGGAGTCCTGTTGTCGGCTTCCTCTATCATCATTCCAAGTGGAGGTGAAGGTAATGGAAATACCAACGACTCCAAGAGCGAGGATTGGAACATCTGGTCATAGTGTTAAATGTATTTAATTATGTGTTTGAGTATGTGAATACTCTGTGACTTGACTATTTAGTCGTTTTATTGATGTTTTAGTTAGATTCACTCGCTGCCTCTCCCTGCCTTAGTGGGGGGAGGCAGTAATTTATGGAACGCCCCCTTATGTGCGTCTTCCTAATCCAAAACAGTGTTTCCTCGGCGCAGATGTACCAAGATGCTTGAGGAGGTGCTATTTGTCAGCAGGCGTGCTTTTGCCAAACACCATGTGAGTTTTTGCCAAACATTGTGTGCGTTTAAGCCAAACTCTGAGTGCGTTTAAGCTAAACTATAAAGTAGAAGTCTTAATGCCTACTTGCCAGTAAGGTTAATAACCTTAGTGGCGCAAGGTTAATAACCTTAATGCTGTAAGGTTAATAACCTTATCGGCATAGGAGATATATTCCTTCGGCTGGCAAAGTAAGGTATGATAGCTCTCGCATAAGTATGTGTGCCGGGTTATTTTCGTGCCATCCCACAAAAAATATCATGTCCTACGGGCAAGGTATTGCTTTTTTTTGTAACTTTGCACGGTATTTTGAACTTACACCATTATTATAAATAGGAAATGAGCACTCAAGCAGAAAAAATCAAGGAGCTCATCGAGCTCCGTGCCAAAGCTCGTGTCGGCGGCGGCGAGAAGGCTATCGAGAAACAGCATGAGAAGGGCAAGTATACGGCCCGCGAGCGTATAGCAATGCTGTTGGACGAAGGTAGCTTCGAGGAGATGGACATGTTCGTGCAGCATCGTTGTACGAACTTCGGAATGGAGAAGAAGCACTACCTCGGCGATGGCGTGGTGACCGGTAGCGGTACCATCGACGGACGTCTGGTCTACGTCTTCGCACAGGACTTCACCGTCAGCGCAGGCTCGCTGAGCGAGATGCTTGCCAGCAAGATATGCAAGGTGATGGACATAGCCATGAAGGTTGGTGCTCCAGTTATCGGACTCAACGACTCCGGCGGCGCACGCCTGCAGGAAGGTATCAACGCCCTGGCAGGCTATTCGGAGATATTCCAGCGCAACATCATGGCAAGCGGCGTGATACCACAGATTAGTGCCATCATGGGTCCCTGTGCCGGAGGTGCGGTGTACAGCCCAGCCCTTACGGACTTCACGCTGATGATAGAGAACACGAGCTACATGTTCCTGACGGGTCCCGGTCCTGTCAAGGCCGTGCTCGGCGAGGTGGTAACGCAGGAGCAGTTGGGCGGTGCCAGCGTACATAGCACCAAGAGTGGAGTTACGCATTTCACCGCTTCAAGCGAGGAGGAAGGCATAGCCCTCATAAAGAAACTGTTCAGCTACATCCCGCAGAACAACATGGAGAAGACTCCTCGCGTGGCTTGCACCGACCCCATCAACCGCCAGGAGGACTTCCTCAACGAGATTCTGCCCGACAATCCCAACCAGCCATACGACATGTACGAGGTGATAGCCGGGATTGTTGACAACGGGGAGTTCCTTGAGGTTCAGCCCAAGTATGCCAAGAACATCATCATCGGTTTCGCACGCTTCAACGGACAGAGCGTAGGTATCGTAGCCAACCAGCCCAAGCAGTTGGCAGGTGTGCTCGACTGCAACGCCAGCCGCAAGGCAGCCCGTTTCGTACGCTTCTGCGACAGCTTCAACATACCCATCGTAACGTTGGTCGACGTGCCGGGCTTCCTGCCGGGTACGGGACAGGAGTACAATGCCGTCATACTGCACGGTGCCAAGTTGCTCTATGCCTACGGCGAGTGTACCGTGCCAAAGGTTACGGTTACCCTGCGCAAGAGCTATGGCGGAAGCCACATCGTGATGAGCTGCAAGCAGTTGCGTGGTGATGCCAACTACGCATGGCCCAGTGCCGAGATTGCCGTGATGGGAGCCAGTGGCGCTGCCAGCGTGCTGTATGCCAAGGAGGCAAAGGCCCTGAAGACGGAAGGCAAGGACGAGGAAGCCAAGGCGTTCATCAAGGAGAAGGAGGCAGAGTACGAGAACCTGTTCTCCAACCCATACCAGGCAGCTAAGTACGGCTACATCGATGACGTCATCGAGCCTCGCAACACACGCTTCCGCATCATCCGCGCATTGGAGCAGCTGCAGAACAAGAGGCTGACCAACCCTGCCAAGAAGCATGGCAACATCCCATTGTAAAACAAAATAAACGAGACAAGGAAATATGACGTTTCTCACAATAACTCCTGCTGCCTGGTACATGGCAGGCATCAGCGTATGTGTGGTATTCTGCATCCTGCTGGTTCTGGTCTTCGTGCTTGTCTTCTTCGGATATATCGCAAGGCAGAATCCCGCAAACCTGTTCCACCATAAGCACGCATCTACCCCAGCCTTGGCTCCCGGAATACATGCCGACGAGGCTGAGGGAGAGGCCCTTGCCGCCGTGGCAGCAGCAGTATACCTATATTTGAACAGTGGCCATGATGAGGAGAGTGGCGTGGTGACCATCGACAACTCGAGACCATCCAACTGGCACGCAGTATTAAACCCAAGATTATAATAACACAGAGAGGAAAATGAAAGAGTTCAAGTTTAAGATAAGCGGCAAGGAGCATACAGCCCATGTCGTAGAGCATGAAGGCGCACTTGAGGTGACCATCGACGGCAACATATATACCGTAGACCTGCCAGAGCGCAAGCCTGCAGCCAAGCCTGTAGTGAAGCCCGCCGTGGCACAGTCGGCACCAGTAGCCGCCGCACCGGCTGCATCAAAGCCTGTGGCAGCCGGAGCAAATACCGTAACGGCTCCGCTGAACGGCAAGATAGTTCAGGTGATGGTGAAGGTGGGCGACCAGGTGAATGCCGGAGACATGGTATGTACACTGGAAGCCATGAAGATGGAGAACAGCATAACGGCAGAGTCCTCGGGTACGGTCAAGGCCGTGCTCGTCAACCCCGGCGACCAGGTAGACGGTGGACAGGGCTTGGTAGAGTTGGCATAGGTGAAGGTAGCAATAGTCTTACTAATACTAATTAACCTCTGACATGAATAGTAAAATCAAGTTTGTTGGAATCCTGTCCCTCATGTTGCTGATAGCCATGCCAGCCCTTGCAGCAGGCTTTGACGCACAGGAGGGAATGTCCAAGTTCTTTGAAGAAATGGGCTTCATCAGTTTCTTCATGGGTGAGGGATGGAAGAATGCCGTGATGCTTTTCATAGGATGCGTCCTGCTATACCTTGCCATCAAGAAGGAGTACGAGCCCCTGCTGCTGCTGCCCATCGCCTTCGGAATGATATTGACCAACTTGCCCGGAGCAGGCATGTTCGACTCGGAGATGTGGAACAACGAGTTCCTCAACGCCGACAGTCCCAACTATCACAGCTATGGCTACATCATGGCGCATGGCGGCCTGTTAGACATACTGTACATAGGAGTCAAGGCAGGTGTGTACCCATGCCTCATATTCCTTGGAGTAGGTGCCATGACCGACTTTGGTCCCCTGATTGCCAACCCAAAGAGCCTCCTGCTCGGAGCCGCCGCACAGATAGGCATCTTCGCCACCTTCCTGGTGACGCAGCTCGACCTGCCCATCTTCGGCTTCTCGCCTGCACAGGCAGCGTCCATAGGCATCATTGGCGGAGCGGACGGACCCACGGCAATCTTCCTTACGAGCAAGCTGGCTCCCGAGCTGCTTGGTCCCATCGCCGTCGCAGCATATAGCTACATGGCATTGGTGCCAGTCATCCAGCCGCCCATCATGAAGCTGCTGACCACGTCGAAGGAGCGCAAGATACGCATGTCGCAGTTGCGCGTGGTGAGCAAGAAGGAGAAGATTGTGTTCCCCATCATTGTAGCCATCGTAGTGTCGCTCACCGTACCCTCGGCAGCAACGCTAATCGGCTGCCTCATGCTTGGCAACCTGATGAAGGAGAGCGGAGTGGTGGATAGGCTGAGCAAGGCAGCGCAGAACGAGCTGAACAACATCGTGGTGATATGCCTCGGTCTAACCGTAGGTGCCACGGCTACGGCCTCCTCGTTCATGAACTGGCAGACCCTCGGCATCCTCGCCGTAGGTATCGTGGCGTTTGGCATCGGTTCGGCATCGGGCGTCATCATGGCAAAGATCATGAACCTTTTCCTCAAGGAGAAGATCAATCCCCTGATTGGTTCGGCTGGAGTAAGTGCCGTGCCCATGGCGGCACGCGTGAGCCAGACCGTGGGACAGGAGGCCGACAAGCGCAACTTCCTGCTCATGCATGCCATGGGCCCCAACGTGGCAGGAGTGATAGGCTCTGCCGTGGCAGCAGGCATCTTGCTCAGCTTCCTGGGATAAACGTGACGACCACGTCGTATGAGCGACGTTGAAACATGGAGCCAACGAATACACCTTGTGCAGGACGTACCACTAACAAGGCGGGCATTCGTTGGCTTCAATATTTATATATATATAATAAGGTATAGAGAATGGAGACTTATACCCTGCTGCAGCTGAATGGCATGGTCAGGCAACTGGTGGAGTCCACCCTCGACGGAGAATACTGGGTGGAAGGCGAGTTGCTTGATGCCCGTGTGGCTGCCAACGGACATTTCTACGGAGAACTCGTCCAGAAGGAAGACGATGGCAGGGTGATAGTGGCACGAGCGCGTGTCAACTGCTGGGCAAGGCAGTTCGCCGTGCTGCACATGCGCTTCCGGCACGAGACCGGAGAGACCCTGCGCTCGGGCATACGTGTAAGGATACTGGTGAGAATCACGTTCCACGAGCAGTACGGCTATGCCTTGAACATGCTGGATGCCGACACCACGTTCACCATGGGCGACATGCTGCGCCGCCGCAGGGAGATACTGAGGCAACTGGAGGCAGACGGCATCCTCGACGACAACAAGACCCTCGCCCTGCCAAGGCTCACCAACCGCATCGCAGTCGTCAGCAGCGAGACGGCAGCTGGCTACGGAGACTTCCGCGACCAGTTGCTCAACAATCCTTACGGGCTGAGGTTCGAGGTAGACCTATATCCCGCCTTGATGCAGGGAGCAGGGGTGACGGACAGCATAATGCAGGCATTCGACAGGCTGCTTGGCTCGGGAAGGGAGTACCACGCAATAGTCGTCATCAGGGGCGGCGGAGCTACGGGAGACCTCAGCGACTTCGACAGCTATCCCCTTGCCTGCCTCGTGGCGCAGAGCCCCCTGCCCGTCATCGTAGGCATAGGACACGACAGGGACGAGACCGTACTCGACTACGTGGCACACACTCGTGTAAAGACTCCCACGGCAGCGGCATCCTTCCTCGTAGACCACCAGCTGGAGGAACTGTCCGTGCTCGGCTCCCTCGTGGATGGCATACACCAGGGAGTAATCCTGTGCATCGAAAGGGAGAGGGAGAGGCTTTCACGCCTGACGGCGGTAATGCCGATGGCAGTGGCGCGTGTGTGCGATGCCATGCGAGCAAGGGTGGATGTTGCGTGGCAGAGAATGACCACAGCCACAGCGCAACGCATCGAAAGGGAGTCGCACAGGCTCGACCTCATCAGCCAGCGGCTCTCCTCACTCGACCCCGAACGCTTGCTGAGGCTCGGCTATAGCATTACCCTGCACGAAGGCAGGATAGTGCGCAACGTAGAGCAACTGTCACCCGGGGACGTGATAACAACCAGGCTTGAAGGCGGCACCATTACGTCCACGGTGCAGGATTGTGCCCCCCGAGTGGAGACGACGGAGCCGTGACATCACCCCCCCTGTATGGCGCATGGCACGCTTGGAAAGACCGACCGCCGCAACGCCCACAGACAATGCACGACAGCAGGTTGACGGCATTACACGAGGTGAGACGCTACGGCAACGCTATTGGGATGATTATCACCAGAACATTCATTTACGAAACTTGAGTAACAAATTCACAGAACAGCCCATAGGAGCATGAAGGCAATGAAGGAAAAGGAAATGACTTACGAGAAAGCCATGGAAAGGCTGGAGGAAATATCGCTCCAACTGGAGAACAACAAACTGGGCATCGACCAGATAGCAGGATGCCTGAAGGAGGCCAAGACGCTCGCCGCATTCTGCCGCGAGCAATTGGTGGCAACGGAAGAGGACGTCAGGAAGATCCTTGCCGAAAAAGAATGAGACATAACCTAAATACTACGACAATGAAGAATTATTCAACCATTATCGCTCAAGTCCTGCTTTGGCTTGCCGCTTCTGTGCAGACCGCCACGTCGCAGGACGAGACCCGTACATTCTACATCGATTTCGGACAGAACAATGTCAGCGGACAGGGCTTCCTGACAAGTACCGACAACAAAGGCAATACATGGAACAACCTGCACGGAGTGGGGAAGGGCGCTCCCGACAAAGTCTACTCCATGACCTCAGTCCCACTTGCTGCTTCCGATGGCAGCCAGACAGAGTGCGTCTTGCAGACACGCACCACATTCTCCACCAACGGGTATACAAACGGCGGACTGCAGAAGCCGCAGGCATCCCTGCTCGGAGACCTTGCCGTGGAGACCGCCACGCAGGACTACATCTTCCTCGAAGGGGCACAGGACTACGGACTGTTGCTGTTCTCGGGACTCGACAGGACAAAGGCCTACCGTTTCTACAGCTTCGGAAGCCGTAAGGACAGCGGCACTCCGGGAAGGGTTGCCACATTCCAGTTCTGCGGCTCCAACAGATGGCAGGGAACTCATTGCATGGGAGCCAAGGGGATAGGCAATGCAGGCTACGACGGCAACAACAACAACGTGCAGGAGAGCGACCTCATCTTCCCCGACGAGAACGGCAACATAGAGATGACCATCGTGAAGCACGACAAGGGAGGCATGGTTCACCTGAATGCCATGAAGATTGTCGAAGTGGCGGGACAGACGGCACCGGTAAACAACCTTGCGCTGAACCAGACAATATACATCGACTTCGGAGAGACATCCAATTCGTCGCGCGGACACCAGACCACTACTAAGGACAAGAACGGACACTACTGGTCGAACGTCAGTTCGGGCAACAGCTCCAGCAACGTCATACCTGCCAAGGACTTCGTGCTGCGCAACTCCACGGGCAAGAGCTCGGGATTCGTGCTGACCACCACCTGCAAGCAGTATACTAACGGTGTCAACGCCGGAGGCAACAATTCCCCTGCCGACGAGGACCTCGGCGACCTTGCCGTCGCTACAGCCACAGAGGACTATATGTTCATAGACAATGGCGACGTGCGTCCCTTCGTCTTCAGCAAGCTCGACAAGGCAAACTGCTACCGCTTGTCGTTCTACGGCTCACGCAACCATACGGACAGCCGCGTCACGCAATATGTGGTGGAAGGACAGGGAACATGGACGGGAGGTCAGGTGACCTCCGGCTTCAGCGTAGGCGGCAAGGACATGAACGGCAACCTCCGCAACGTCCTTGTCTCCGACTACATCTATCCCGACCGTTCGGGGCAGATAACCGTGCGCTTCAGCCGCATCAAGGGCATGGCCCACGTCAATGCCATCAAGATAGAGGAATTCACGGGAGGGCAGCGTCCGGAGGACCCCGTGCAGTTTGCCTCCCTGCAACTGACGGGCAATGCTGAGGACGTCTCCTTCAAGCCTGTCGGGGGCGATGTCTACCGTGCATACGCCCGGCTGGACAAGGGAACGTTCCGCTTGTCGGGCATATCGGCAGACGGACAGCAGCTGTCGCTGACTTCCCTCGGTGACGGACGCTTTGCCGTGGTTAGCCCCGAAGACCCCGAGGCTTTCGTGGTGGACGAGGCTTGCGTGGCACGCATCACGGTGGATGCGGCTGCACGGCAGGTGACCCTGCTGCCCGTAACCATGCACGTATGCGGCAGTGTGGCAACCGCCCGACCTGTGCTGGAATACAAGGGCGGTGGCGTATGGGAGTCGGAGGTGACGCTCAACGAGACCTCCTCACAGCAATGGGTGGACAGGACTATGTACTTCTCCTTGGGCGACAACGACAACCTTGCCATACGTCGTCTCAAGGGTGCATCCTCGCGCTATGCGCTGGGCATGGCATCCGACGGTCAGGACGTAGAGAACATCTACCAGAATCCCGGGACATATACCATAACCGTCGACATGGCAAGGGAAGCCTACGACATACAGGCACCCGTCGACGAGTATAGGGTGTCGGTGTTCGGCTCCTCCGTAGCCAACGGGCAAGGGGCGACGGACTTCAAGGGCTACCGTTACCTGTATGGCGAACATCTGAAGCGGAGGTACTCCGAGGGTCTTTCGGAATATCCCTTCTACACCAGCAACGTCTCCATAGGCGGCAATACCACCGAGAACCTGCTTGCACGCTACGACGACCTCATACGCGACTTTGGCCGTTACGTCATCTTCGGCCTCTCCCTTGGCAACGAGGGCATACACGGGGCTTCAGACCAAGAGGCTGTCTTCGCCAAGTGGCGCGACAACATGCTCAAGCTCATCAACAAGGTGAGGGCTGACGGCAAGGTGCCTGTGGTGATGAACAACTATACGCGCGGCGACTACGACGCCAGCGACTATTCGTACGTCAAGCGTCTCAACCTGCTCATACACGAATGGGGAGTGCCCTCCTTCAACTGCCTCGGCTCCATCGACGATGGCAAGGGACATTGGGCGGACGGCTATGTGGCAGACACCTACCACCAGAACACCGAGGGACACTACGAGTTCTTCACCTGCATGGTACCTTCGCTGTTCGATGCTCTCAAGGAAGGCAAGGCATACCCCAGGCGCAACACTTCCAAGTCGCTTACCATGCAGGAGCGTGACAGCCTGACGTTCTCTCCCGAGGGGGTGTGCCATCCCTTCACGGTCACCCTGCGCATAAAGGGAGGCGTGGGTACGGTCTGCAAGGTGCTTTGCTCCGAAGGCGAGGCCGTGGTCAGCGTGGGTGAAGACGGCAAGGTGACGCTTACCACGCCGTCGGGCAGCAAGCTGACCTCCTCGAATGCGCTTACCGCCACAGGTCGCCACTACGTCACACTCACTTCTTACTACGCCCAGCGTCGTACCCTCCTCTACCTTGACCGTGTCTGTGCGGGGGAGGTATCGGAACGTCTTGGGAAAGTCTCACAGGTGGTGGTGGGAGGTTCGCCCCGTGAGATGTCGGAACTGTTCTTCTGGCGTTCGGCCATGACACCCGAGGAGGTTGCCGCCGTATGCAATGGCAAGATGCTGAAGTCGAGCCTTGAGATATATTCCCCTCTCTCGGACGAGGACGGAGTCCCCAACCTGGCACAGAGCACCAATACCTTGACCCTGAAGCGCAACGATACCGCCAATGCGGTAGTCGGAGCGTCAGGGTCGGGAGCACTGGACTGTGCCTCCGATGTCTATTCCTTGTGCGGACAGCGCATTCCTTCCGTACAGCCCGGCGTGAACGTTGTGTCAGGCAGGAAGGTCTTGGTCAGGTGAGAGGGCATTGTGGATTGTCAGAACCTGGAGCCCAGCCAGTGGGCGAGCCTTAGGTTCGCCACCATGAAAGCCACTCCTGCCAGTCCCCATGCCATGAATTCCAGACAGCCCATTGCAAGCCAAATGCTCCACAGGCCGTAGGCCGCAAAAGGCAGGAGCAGCAGGGAGGTGGCAAGCCCGGGTACATATCCCCCGACAGCCACAGCCTGCGCCACGTGTACCAGCAGATGGAGGGAGAAAGCCATGAACAGGGCTGACCATGCCTGCATTGAGCATGTACCGCCTACGAGTACGTAGCACGTGGCAAGCGACAGCACCAGCAGTTCCTCCAATGCGGCAATGGCAAAGCCACGCCTGCCAAGACGGGACAGGTGTGCCAGGATGTTGTGCGACCACGGGAACCTTCTCTCCAAGTCCGCCCTGTGTGCCTTCATCCAGCCGTGTTGCACCAACACCTCCTCTGCCTCATGTATGACGAAGAGCAAGGGAAACGGAAGGACAAGGGTCAGTACGCTCAGTGCACTCATTGTTTTGTGATTATGTTATGGGTTGAAGTCCTCCCTCTGCCATGGGATTGCCGTGCCGGCCTGTAGCGACAGGGGGACGTTGACGAGCCTCTGGTTGGAGCTGCCACGGAAGAGGGCATCCTCGTCGCGGAGCGACATCACGAAGGGACCGTCCACCAGGACGTCGATGTATCCGAGCATGGCGTTGTACTGCGGTACGGTCAGCAGGTGCTCGAAGGTGAAGCCCGTATAGCACCATATATCCTTGTCGGTCTCTGTCTTTATCCTTCGTGCGAGTTCGGTGAAAGCCTCTGCCTGGTAGAAGGGGTCGCCACCGGAAAAGGTGACGTTGGCAAAAGGGTCGTCGACAATCTCCTGTAGGAGGCTGCCTACCGTCCTGTCCTCGCCTGTGCCGAAAGCCCACGACTGAGGGTTGTGGCATCCCGGGCAGGCATGCCTGCAACCGGCACAGTAGATGGACGTGCGGAATCCGGGTCCATCTACCGTGGTATCGTGCAGAACTTTCAGTACGTTGATGCAAGGGTCAGTCATGGATGATGCGGTCGTTGAGTTCGGCAAGCTTGGCCTTGTTCCACCTGTCCGTAGTGCCTACGAGGTACCCCGTGATGCGCTGTAGCCTGTCTATGTTGGTCGAGCCGCATTTTGGGCACTTGTCGAGGTGCTTGTCTGCATTCTCGTATCCGCAGTCCATGCAGCGGTTGCGTGTGTGGTTCACCGAGCCATATCCGATGTTGTACTTGTCCATCATGTCTACGATGCTCATTACGGCCTCTGGGTTGTCGGTGGCGTCGCCGTCTATCTCCACGTAGAAGATGTGTCCTCCCCTGGTCAGGTCGTGGTATGGAGCCTCCACCTGAGCCTTGTGCAGTGCAGTGCAATGGTAGTATACGGGCACGTGGTTGGAGTTGGTGTAGTAGTCCCTGTCCGTTATGCCCGGTATGATGCCGAACTTCTTGCGGTCGATCTTCGTGAACCTGCCTGAGAGTCCCTCGGCGGGAGTGCCGAGGATGCTGTAGTTGTGCTGGTACCTCTCGCTGAACTCGTTGGCCCTGTCTCGCATGTAGGTCACTATCTTCAGTCCGAGTTCCTGTGCCTCCTCGCTCTCTCCGTGGTGCTTGCCCACGAGTGCGATGAGGCATTCTGCCAGTCCGATGAAGCCTATTCCGAGTGTACCCTGGTTGATGACTGGTGCTATGGTATCGTTGGGATCCAGTTTCTCGCTGTCTATCCACAGGCCCTTCATGAGCAGGGGGAACTGCTTGGCGAACGCCGTCTTCTGGAACTCCATGCGGTCGTGTAGCTGCTGTGCAGTGACGTTCAGCATGTTGTCCAGCTTTGCGAAGAAGGCATTGATGCGTTCCTCCTTGTCCCTGACGTCCATGCACTCTATGGCGAGCCGTACGATGTTGATGGTGCTGAAGCTGAGGTTTCCGCGTCCGATGCTTGTCTTGGGTCCGAACCTATTCTCGAACACACGGGTGCGGCATCCCATGGTGGCGCATTCCCACTTGAACCGTTCGGGGTCGTCGGCCTTCCAGTTGTCGTTCTGGTTGTAGGTAGCGTCGAGGTTGATGAAGTTGGGGAAGAACCTGCGTGCCGTCACCTTGCAGGCATACTTGTACAGGTCGTAGTTGCGGTCTTCGGGCAGGTAGCTTACGCCTCTCTTCTTCTTCCATATCTGTATGGGGAAGATGGCTGTCTCGCCGTTGCCTACTCCTTCGTAGGTAGAGCGCAGCAATTCGCGTATGATGCATCGTCCCTCGGCGGAGGTGTCCGTGCCATAGTTTATTGAGCTGAACACTACCTGATTGCCGCCCCTGGAGTGTATGGTGTTCATGTTGTGTATGAAGGCCTCCATCGACTGGTGTACCCTGCCCACGGTCTTGTTGATGGCGTGCTGCTTGATGCGGTCCAGTCCGCTTAGTCCGTCGAGCTGCGTGTTGATGTAGTCGTCGATGGGTGCGTCGTACAGTTCGCTGTAGTCGGCGTCGTTAAGGTCTTCGAGTACCTTCACCTCCTCTATGTACGAACTGCGTACGAAGGGTGCGAGGTAGAAGTCGAAGGCCGGTATCGCCTGTCCGCCGTGCATTTCGTTCTGTACGGTCTCCATGCTGATACACCCGAGTATGCTGGCGGTCTCTATCCTCTTGGCAGGCCTGCTCTCGCCGTGTCCTGCCTGGAATCCGTGGCGCAGGATCTTGTCGAGTGGGTGCTGTACGCATGTCAGCGACTTGGTAGGGTAGTAGTCCTTGTCGTGAATGTGCAGGTAGTTGCCCTTCACGGCCTCCTTTGCCTCCTCGGACAGCAGGTAGTCGTCGACGAAGGGCTTGGTGGTCTCGCTGCTGAACTTCATCATCATGCCGGCAGGCGTGTCGGCGTTCATGTTGGCGTTCTCGCGCGTAACGTCGTTGTTCTTGATGTTGATGATTTCGAGGAATATGTCCCTTGTCTTTGCCTTACGTGCCACGCTCCTTGCGTTGCGGTACTTGATGTATGACTTTGCCACGTCCTTGCGCGAACTCTTCATCAGTTCGTTCTCCACCATGTCCTGTATCTCTTCCACGGTCATCTGGCTGCGTCCCCGCATCGTGATGCGGTCGGCAATCTGTTCTATCAGAGCCTCGTCGTCGCCTTCGTCGGTGGAAAGCATTGCCTTGCGGATGGCGGCAGAAATCTTCTGCTCGTTGAATCCCACTATTCGTCCATCTCTTTTTACTACGGTCTGTATCATATACCTTATTATTATTTATATATTATGTATTCCTTGGTATGCTTTTTGTGGGGTGTGGTGCCGGATTGGGCACAATCCCCGTCTTTGCACGGCAAAGTTACGTAAAAGGTATAATATATCAAAGAAAAACAAGGAAAACTTTTCTCTTTATGGCAATATTATCTGTAGCCAACAGAGAAAAGTTTTCCGGAATTATTTTTAAACCGCTGAATATCAGCGAGGTTTTAGATTATGTTGAACAAAAAGTTCCCCAAAATGAAATTTTGTACCACGGAATGGTAGGTAAATCAGAACGTTACGGCACGGTTACGCTTGTCCACCAAGATTCCGTCGGTTGCGTTCACCTTGATGTCGGCATCCCTCACGGCCTTGAACGTGAGTTGCATCAGTTCGCAATCCCCGTCCAGCACATTCCCGTTGCCGATGTTGACCAGGGTGGGGTAGAGAGCCTTCTGCCCGTTGGTGTGCAGCCGGTCGCGTGTCATGTTGTACATCTCCTTGGCAGGCGTGGCGGCCGTGTTGCCTGTATATTCCAGTGTCGTGGGGTCGTATGGGATGCACAGGCTAATGCCGTTGATGCCCTTGAGGTCCTTGCCTCGTATGGTGAGCGTGACGGTATCTCCGGCCTTGCAGCTTGCCTTGTCCGCCCGTACTGTGACCTGTCCGGAAGCAGGCACGTAGTCGGAGAGTCGTACCCCGCCTTCGAGCCTGGTGGCTACGGTGGCAATGTCCTGCACGTCGATGAGTCCGTTCCCGTTGATGTCTCCCTTGCTGACATATCCCTCGAAGTCGCCGTCTCCGTGTCGTAGTCCCGTATAGTTCAGGTACGAGGTCAGGTCGTTTTCGTCGAGTTTGCCATCCAGGTTGATGTCTCCCGGGATGTACCATTCGCTGCCGTCCTGTCGGAACACGTATATCTGCTGTCCGCTGCCGAAGTCGCCCACGGCCTCGGTCACGTCCAGCCTGACGTATTGGGCAGTAGGCTGCCCGGTGAAAGCCAGTTCCTTCGCCTTGCCGTTCCTGTCCCACAGGAAATCTCCGCAGTCCGTCCAGTCCTCACCGTCCATGCTATAGGCGTATGTACCCTTGGTGATGGTGCCGTTGCCTGCATCGGGGCGTGGCAGGTAGAGCATCCTGTCGAGTACGTTGACGCTGCCCAGGTTGATGGTGATCTGGAATGGCACGGCCTTCTCTCCCCACTTGGTGTGCCACGTGCTGCCCTCGTCGAAGTCGAACAGGTGCTTGATGCCCTGTCCTCCCTGCGACGGGCAGGACGTCTCGGCTGTGACGTCCCGTACGGCATTGCGCAACGGGTCGGCAGTCGTGGTGGCAGAGAGGGCTGTCCATGGGCTTGCGCCGTCCCTGTTGACGGAGCGCACCTTGATGTCGTAGCCTGTCTCCGGCGAGAGTTCCTCTATGGTATGCCGCAGGTTGCGTATCGTGCTGTACACCTTGTCCTCGAAGAGAATCTCGTAGTAGTCGGCATTGTCCACGGCGTTCCACCTTGTGGTCAGCGAGTAAGCCCCGATACTGTCCACCGAAGCCGCGGGTGCCTGCAGGCTGCCTCCCTTTGCCAGGTCGGGATTTGCCGTGTCCGTGAATATTCCGTCAACCTCTATGCTCACGCCCTGGCGGGAGAGGTCCACCTTGCCTTCTATGGAGATGCGTGCTATGCGCACCTTGGGGACGTCTATGCCGCAAGGGTTGTCCTTGAGGTATTCGGCGAAGGGGCTCGTCTCCTCCGCGATGTCCAGCCTTGCCGTCGCTTTCCTTCCGCCAACCTTAGCCTTTAGCCGGCAGTCGCCGCCGTGGACGGGTATGCAGACTACGACTTCCTTGCTATTCTCAAGTCCCCGGAACCAGCCCTTCGTGGGGTGTATGTCCACGCAGAGCCTGCTCTTGCCGTCCGACCTTGTCTCAATGAGGTTGGTGGCATATTCTCCACGGAGGTATGCGTCGGTAGTGCCGTCGTCGTCGTAAAGGTTGAAGGCATTGTCCTTGCCTGGAACCACGAACAGCTTGATAAGGTCGCCCCTGCACTGCCCCGGAGTCAGGTGTGCCTCCGTCATGGGTATGATGGCTCCTGCCTTGGCGAATACGGGTATCTTCCACAGAGGAGCCTGGAAATCGTTGATGATGCGTCCTCCCTCGTACACCTTGGCGTCGAACACGTCCATCCACAAGCCCCGTGGCAGGTAGATGCCGTTGCGTATGTCGTCGCCTCCGTCCTGCATCTCGGTGTCCTTGTATACGGGAGCCACCAGCAGGCTGGGTCCGTACATGAACTGGTAGCGCGTGGACTTGCCGAGCAGGAAGCCGTCCCTGCCTTCCTCCTCAAGGAACATCGCCCTGATCATGGGCTTGCCGTCCACTGCCTCGCGTGCTATGGTATAGGTGTACGGCATCAGTGCGCTCTTCAGCTTCAGGTAGTTCCTGTTGATGCTCGTGGCAGGCTCGCCCAGGGCCTGCGGGTACTTGGGGTTGCTGCCCCACCCGTCCATGTTGAGCTGCATGGGCGTGAAGGTCTTCCACTGGAAGTCCCTCACGTTGACGGGTATGTTCCTGCCGCCGAAGATGCCGTCCATGTCGCTTGAGATGTTCGGCTGTCCCGACAGTCCGGAGCCTATGTACGTAGGTATGTGGAATCGGATGTATTCCCATTCGCCTCCCGTCTGGTCGCCCGTCCAGATGCCGGCGTACCTCTGCGTGCCAGCCCATCCGTCGAGGCTGATGATGAATGGTCGTGCGCCTCCGCCGTAGTATGGCATTATGCCTGCCACGTCCGCCACCCCGTTCAGTCCGAAGCTGTAGCCGGCCCCTACCCATGCCACGTCGGTCTTCAGCACTCGTACGCCTGCGTCGCGCACCTCCTTCACGATGTCCCTCTGCAGCAGGGCCTCCACGCCCTCCTTGGGGTGCAGGTCGCTCTGTGTCCACAGTCCTATCTCCACGCCCTTCTGGCGTGCGTATTCGCCGAACTCCCTTAGGTTCTGCACGTTGCCCTCCAGTGTGCCGGTCTGTCCGTATCCCGCCCCATATCCGTCGTTGGGCAGGAACCAACCCAGTGGCATGTCGTTGTCGAGGTATCGGTCGATGGCGGCGCGTGCCGAGAACTGGTAGTTGCCGTGTTCTCCGTTCAGGCTCTCCCTCGTGCCGCCGTTATACTTCTGGCTTTCGTTGTACTGCTTGCCGTCCTCGTATGTCATGAATCCCCTCTTGCCATCCCCGGCCTCGGTCCAGTAGTCGCGGTTGTAGGCGTTGAGGTGTCCCTCGTAGAAGCCGAACTTGGGCAGCAGCACGGGGTTGCCCGTGAGTTGGTAGAAGTCGTTCAGCAGTGCCACCGCCCCGTCGTCTATCATGAAGAACACGTCGAGGTAGTCGGTGTCGTGCGAGAGGACGGTCTCGCCCTCCTTGGCCTTCCCGAAGTCGTAGCGTCCGGGTGCGAAGGTATGCCACATCAGTCCGTATCCGGCCGTGCTCCAGAAGAAAGGCGTAGGGCTTGCCACACCCCCGTCCACCCAGTTGTTGGTATTCACTATGGCTATCTCCTCGCCCCTGTGGCTGAAGCGTCCGTTCTGTACGCCTCCCCCGTAGAAGTAGTCTCCGGGAGCCTGCGCCAGGGTCAGCGTCGTCGACTGCCTGCCGAAGTCGACTGGAAGCACCTGCCTCATTACCATCCTGCCGTCCCGCCACACGGTAATCCGTCCGTCGTTGCCGTCCGCCAGCACCTTGACCCTGTCCGTGCAGATAGTGTCGCCGCACAGGTGCAGGTTGCCGACGTGCCTTCTGGGGCAGTCCGCCAGGATTTGCGCCTCGGGGTTCGACATGGGGTTGCGTACGGGGCCGTCCTTAGGGTCGCAGAACAGGCGGAAGACATTGTCCCCGTAGAAGTCGATGTAGGCATGCATGCCATCCTGCAAGGTCAGCATCACCGTAGTGGGGTTGATAATTGACGTGTTTCCTGCCAAGGCTGCCGACGTAGCCAGCAGGGCAGAGATGAGTAAGTAGCTGGATTTCCGAATCATGATACTTGTATAGATTAGTTGGTTTCTGAGTGCAAAGGTACGACAAAAAAACGAGAAAGGCGTAGGAATGACGATAAAAACGAATCCGCCTGCATCATCCTTCCCGTGCCAAGGCTGCCGTGCAGACGTGTGGGCTGTACGGGAAATGTAAGGATTGTTTACCAAGCAATGCCTGGCATCCAACCCTCCGCATGTAGCCGCCACGCGAGCCGTGGATTATTCCCTCCCGAGGAAAAATTTTTTTCCTCCCGAGAGAGAAATTCTTTCCTCCCGAGGGAAAACGGAGCCCCTCGTGCGCCGGACGGCGGACAGACGTGGGATGTAAACATTTTTTTTGTATGCAGGTGCGCCTTGCATGCATGTCGTCATGTGGTGACGGCGGACATGTGCGTAATTACCTACGGGTGAGGCTCAAACCGACATGGGTGGCGAATTACGTGGGAGGAGGGATGCCGGAGGCTGCCAATTGGTGCGATATGTGTCCCGTTCGCCAAAAATGTGGGGCGCAAAGTGCAGGTATTAGAAAAAGAATGTGTACCTTTGTACACAAATTCAGAGCGTATGGATATTATGAATGGAGAAATGAACAAGAAACTGATAGCTGCAATCAGTGCTGCTGCCGTGGTAGTGGTGGCTATAATCGGCTTCCTGATCTTTACCATGCACAGACAGAAAGTGGAAAGCGAGAAGATGCTCGAGCTTGCCGAGATGGACAAGATGGAGATGGAGAACGAGTACGAGCAGTTTGCCATGCAGTACAACGAGATGAAGATGCAGATAAACAACGACTCGCTGGTGGCACAGCTGGAGCAGGAGCAGAAGAGGACGGAGGAACTGCTGGAGGAGCTAAGGAGGGTGAAGAGCAGCGACGCTGCGGAAATCATGAGGCTGAAGAAGGAACTGGCTACGCTGAGAGCCGTGCTGAGGAGCTATGTCCTGCAGATAGACTCGCTGAACAGGATGAACGAGCAGCTGGAGAGGGAGAACAGCAACCTCAAGACGCAGAACATGCAGGCACAGCAACACATCAGCAACCTTAGCAGCGAGAATGAGTCGCTCTCGAGCAAGGTGGAGATTGCCAGCCAGCTGGACGCGACGGGCATCTTCGCCGAGGGACGCAACAAGAGAGGCAAGGCCGCCAGGAAGATAAAGGATGTCAGGAAATTCGTGATAGGCTTCAACATCTCGCGCAACGTCACCACAAGCACCGGCGTAAGGAGTCTGTACATACGCATCATGACGCCCACGGCCGAGGTGCTGACCAAGGGAGGCACCTTCGAGTACGAGAACCGCAACATAGAGTACAGCATACGCAAGGACATAGAGTACACGGGCGAGGAACAGAGCGTACAGGTATACTGGGACGTGGCGGAGACCCTGAGCGCGGGAACGTATAGGGTGGACATCTTCGCGGACGGACACAACATCGGTAGCACTACCTTCAACTTCGAGAAATAATGGGAAGGGGCAAACTGGCAAAGTTCGCGGACATGGCCGACAACCCGCTCGTGGTGGAGTACCCCATGGCCGCCTTGATGCAGGAGGACTTCCCCCTGCGCGGCAGGTGGAGGGAGGACTTCTTCCACAACCCAAACCCCATAGTGCTGGAACTGGGATGCGGACGGGGGGAATATACCGTGGGACTCGCACGCAAGTGGAAGGACAAGAACTACGTAGGTGTCGACATCAAGGGAGCAAGGATGTGGACCGGGGCGCAGGATGCCCTGAAGGAAGGCATGGGCAACGTGGCGTTCCTGAGGACCAACATAGAGTTCATCCACCGCTTCTTCGACCGTGGTGAGGTGAGCGAGATATGGCTGACATTCTCCGACCCCCAGATGAAGAAGGTGACCAAGAGGCTGACAAGCACTTACTTCCTCGAAAGGTACAGGCAGTTCATGCCGGACGGCGGGACGGTCCACCTCAAGACGGACTCCAACTTCCTCTTCTCGTACACCGAGGAGATGCTCAGGGCAAACGGCATTGTGCCCGACGTCTCAACGCGCAACCTGTACGGTACTGAGGACAGGGCGGAGGACTGCATGGCACAGCTATCTGATGCCGCGGCGATACAGACTTACTACGAGCAGATGTGGATGGAGAGGGGAATACCCATCAAGTACATGCGCTTCGGCCTGCCACAGCAGGGACGGCTCGTGGAACCTGACGTGGAGATCCCGCTCGACGAGTACCGCAGCTACGGAAGGCACAAACGCTCGGGACTCGATGTAGGCAAGTGAACCAGACACGGAAGATAGCACCCGGACATGGGTGTCATATACATTATATATAATACATATATGGAAATATACCCAAAACTCATACAGGACGCACTGGCTACGGTGCGATACCCAGGGACGGGGAAGAACGTCCTGGAAATGAAGATGCTGGAGGACGACATGCGCATCAGCGGACTCCACGTCAGTTTCAGCCTCATATTCGACAAGCCTACCGACCCTTTCATGAAGTCCGTGGTGAAGGCGTGCGAGGCTGCCATCCATGCCTACGTGTCAAAGGACGTAGAGGTGGAGATAGCCACCAAGAGCCTGCAGGCACCCAGACCCGACCTGCCCGACCTGCTGCCTGGCGTGAAGAACATCATCGCCGTCAGCAGCGGAAAGGGAGGAGTTGGCAAGAGCACCGTCGCTACCAACCTGGCGGTGGCCCTGGTAAGGCTCGGATTCAAGGTGGGACTGCTGGACTGCGACATCTCAGGCCCAAGCGTACCCAAGATGCTGCAGATGGAGCAGGCAAGGCCGTATAGCGAGCACATAGACGGCAGGGACCTCATCGTGCCCGTGGAGCGATATGGCGTGAAGATGCTGAGCATAGGCTTCTTCGTCGACCCCGACCAGCCTACGCTGTGGAGGGGAGGCATGGCATGCAACGCCTTGAAGCAACTGATAGGGGATGCACATTGGGGAGACCTGGACTACTTCATCCTCGACACGCCGCCGGGCACGAGCGACATACACCTCACGCTGGTGCAGACGCTGCCCATAACGGGTGCCGTCATCGTCAGCACCCCGCAGCAGGTGGCTCTCGCCGACGTGCGCAAGGGTATCAACATGTACCAGAACGAGAAGGTGGACGTACCGGTACTGGGACTCGTGGAAAACATGGCTTGGTTCACTCCTGCCGCACACCCCGACGAGAGGTACTACCTCTTCGGACAGGAGGGGGTGAAGGAACTGGCAGAGCAACTGAAACTGCCACTGCTGGGGCAGATACCGCTGGTGCAGGGCATCTGCCATGCGGGCGACAGCGGAATACCGGCCGCACTGGAGCCACAGAGCCCAACGGGAAAGGCGTTCATGCAGCTGGCCTCGAAGGTGGTGACGCAGGTGGACCTGCGCAACGAGAGCAAGGCCCCGACACGAATAGTGGCAACCCATTGAGGGTTGCCACTTTCTCTTACGTCGATATGGGACTCTCCGTCCCTTCGCCTCTTTTATTCTATCACGACTCTCGTCCATCCGTGGTCGTCCGGCTCTATGCCGTACTGGATGTTGCGCAGCTTGTTGTATAGCTTGGTGCTGATGGGGCCTGGCTTGCCGTCCTTACTGATGACGTAGCTCTTCTTGTTCTCAAGGTCGTCGATGCGCTCTATCGGGCTGATGACGGCAGCCGTGCCACAGGCTCCGGCCTCCTCGAATGTCTCCAGCTCCTCCTCGGGAATCTGCCTGCGCTCCACCTTCATGCCAAGGTCCAAGGCCAGTTGCATGAGGCTCTTGTTGGTGATGCTCGGCAGGATGCTGGTACTCTTGGGCGTGACGTACGTATTCTCCTTTATGCCGAAGAAATTGGCGGCACCGCACTCGTCGATGTACTTCTTCTCCTTTGCGTCGAGGTAGAACTCGCAACTGTAGCCCAGGTCGTGAGCCATCTTGTTGGCACGAAGGCTGGCAGCGTAATTGCCACCCACCTTGTAGATACCCGTGCCAAGGGGCGCGCTGCGGTCGTACTCGCGGATGATGACATACGGATTGGTGGCAAAGCCTCCCTTGAAGTACGGGCCCACCGGAGTTACGAAGATGACGAACAGGTATTCCTCGGCGGGATGTACGCCCACCTGTGCGCTGGTGCCTATCAGCAGGGGACGGATGTACAGGGTGGCTCCGCTCTCGTAGGGCGGGATGTACTTCTCGTTGAGCCTCACTACCTTCTCCACCATCTCGATGAACTTGTCAGTCGGCAGTTCGGGCATCAGTATCCCACGGCAGGTGCTCTGCAGGCGGGCTGCATTCTCGTCCGCGCGGAATACCCTTACCTTGCCGTCGGGACAGCGGTATGCCTTGAGTCCCTCGAATGCCTCCTGGCCGTAGTGCAGGCAGGTGGCTGCCATGTGCAGGGGTATGGTCTCCTCGCTGCATGTCTCTATCTCTCCCCATGCGCCGTTGCGATAGTAGCAACGTACGTTGTAGTCTGTCTTCATGTAGCCGAATGACAGATTGCTCCAATCTATTTCGCTCATATTGCTGTTTATTTTATGTTCCTTGCCAACGTGCCGGCGGCTTTCTTGCGGAGGCACGCCAAACACAATGCAAAATTACGATTTTTTCCCATGACTTGTTCCATTATGCCGCTACTTTTTGTGGTTTATGGCATAAAACGGCTTCCCGTATGCCAGTTGGGTGGGATATTCTCCCTCCCGGGCATAATATGCCAGGATGCCAACTGCCGTTGTACTTGGGCAGTAGCCCTTTCGGAGTGCGGAAGGAATGGGAGCCCTGTCCAACGGGTCACTGCCCGGAACCTCCCGGGTCGCGAGGCAGGCTGACCAAGGCACTGACGATGAAGGTAACGGTGCAGCAGGCTACCACTATGACGAAGAACCACAGGAATCCGAACATGTCGGCAAGCTTCCCGGCGAACATGCCAGGGAGCATCATGCCCAAGGCCTGTACGGCGGTACAGATGCTGAATACGGACGTGCTCTTCTCCCCCTTGGAGAAATATACCAGGAAGAGGCTGTATGCCGTGAACCCAAGTCCGTAACCGAATTGCTCGAGGGCAACGCAGCTGTTGACGACAAGTAGGTTGGTAGGCTGGGCAAGGGCGAGGTAGACGTATACGAGGTCGGGGACGGATATGGCGGCTATCATGGGCCACCACCATCTCCTGAGCCCGTTGCGGCTGACGAGGTAGCCTCCCAGCAATCCGCCAGCCAGCAGTCCGATGACACCGATGGTGCCGTAGGTGTACCCGACGGTGAGCGTAGTCAGTCCGAGTCCGCCTTCCTCCACGGTACGCAGCATGAAAGGCTGTGCCATCTTTGCCAGTTGGGCCTCGGGAAAGCGGAATAGCAGCATGAACAGGAACGCAGGCCAGAAATGTGGCTTGCCCACGAATGCCCTCACGCTGTCGGAGAAAGCCTTCAGGATCATGAAACGCCCATGCCCGCCTGCGTCATGCTCCACCCTTGGCAAGGCGAACCTGTGCCAGCCGGCCAGCAGCAGCATGATGGCGGCCAGCAGCAACAGCGTTATTATCCATGCCATGGAAATGCCGTACAGGGACTGCAGCTTGCCTGCCAGGACGACGATGCCTCCCTGGCAGAATATGCTGCCAATGCGGTAGAAGGTGCTGCGCACGCCTACGAAGAGGGCCTGCTGGTTCTGGTCCAGGCCCAGGATGTAGAACCCGTCGGCGGCGATGTCGTGGGTGGCGCTGCTGAACGCCATGAGCCAGAAGAAAGCAAGGCTGAATTGCAGCCAGCGGCTGGTGCCGAGGGTGAGGGCTACCCCTGCCAGTGCCCCTCCCACGAGTATCTGCATGCACACTATCCACCACACCTTGGTGCGCAGTGCGTCGACGATGGGGCTCCACATGGGCTTAACCACCCATGGCAGGTAGAGCCAGCTGGTGTAAAGGGCAACCTCGGTGTTGCTCAGCCCAAGGTTGGTGTACAGTATCACCGAGAGTGTCATGACCGCCATGTATGGTACGGCCTCGGCGAAATACAGCGACGGCACCCATCCCCATGGATTGACCCCGCTGCAGGAACGTTTCCTGATGTGTTTCATAGTTGGCAAATGTTGGATGTGTATAGTGTCATGATGTCTTCACCTTGCTCATTCCCACGAGGCGGTCGTAGCGCGCGCCCTGCCCCCTGTAGTATACGAGCACCATATACTCGTTCTCCGTCTCGAAGAAGTCGCCCATCGTCCGCGCCGTGCTGCTGTCCTCTTGCACGTACTGGTAGCTGTAGTAGCCCTGTTTCAGCAGGATGGCTGCATGGTAGCATCCATGCTGCTCGTCGTACTCCATGCGGCAGTCGGGGTTGAACGCCTCGCCCGTCCATTGGCCGCAGACATACACGTCGCCACCCTGCAGCCTGGGCGACTCAAGGAAGAAGTGCACTATGACGTACTCTGCCGTAGTGGCATCGTCCATGTCGTCGGCACTCCTGAGCACGTACACCCCATCCTGGTCCTCGGCGTACGAGTAGTTGGAGGCAGGGCGGTCGGCAAACAGCGTGGCATGGTAATAGGGGTCGACCCACTCCATCTTGTCCACGCCCGTCGAGGTGCGGTGGACGTCGAGAATCTCGAATCGGTGGAATTCGCTGCCGGCCTTGAAGATGAGGCTTCGGTTGTGGGTGAACTCAATGCCCTTGCCGCTGCGTATGTTGGGGACGAGGTCCTCGACGCGGTTGTCCTGCCTGCGGTTCTGCACGACTATCGTCTTCAGTTCCTGCATGGGGTCTACTACGTTGAGGGTGCCGAAGCCCACGGAAAGGGACAGCTGCTGGTGCTTGCCGTTGAAGTCTACGTCCGTGTTGCTGCTTGCCTCGATGCGTATGGGTACGGTGTTCTCGTACACGCAGAACTGGGCTTCCAGGACGGGCGTGTCCTCCGAGGGGTCGTCGTCTTCCTCGAAGATCTGCACCTTGTAGTTGCCGCTGAGCAGGACCCTGGTCTCCTTGTTGGGCAGGGCAAGGCTGTAGTGGGTATAAATCTGTGTCGTGTTGAAGCTCTTCTCGCAGTCTTCCACGACCTGGTCGTTGAGCCCGGCCAGGAAATCCGACTCGAAGATGCCGTCGGACGTCTCCCAGTCCTGGTTGCAGTGCATGATGTGGTATTTGTACCTGTGGTAGTCGTGGCTCATCTCGTCCCATTCGATGCACACACCCTGCCTCTTGCCCAGCGAGACGAAGGGCGGCAGGGTAGGGTCACCGTCCACGATGACCGTCAGCGTACGTATGGACGGAGCCATTATCCTCTGCACCTGTGCAGAGACCAGTGCCGCGTTGAGCAGCAGGAGGAATAGGGTGGCTAAGGCTCTCATTTCTCCTCCTCCCCCTGCAATATGGGCAAGTGCCATTTGTACTTCACGGCAAGGATGCGCATCACCATTACGGTGAAGATGCTGAGCAGGGCGTTCACCTCGGGCGACATGCCAGCCATGTTGCATAGCATGTAGACTATGCCTCCGGCAACACAGGCAAGGGCATAAATCTCCTTGCGGAAGATGAGGGGCACCTCGTTGATGAATACGTCGCGGATGACTCCCCCGGCAGCTCCGGTGATAGACCCCATGGTGATGGCCGTCCAGTAGGGGAATCCCATGTTGAGTGTCTTCTCGATGCCGATAACGTTGAAGAGGGCAAGGCCTATGGTGTCGAAGATAAACCAGGTGTTGCTCTGCCTGATGAGGTATTTGCCGAATGCCATTACCCACACTACCGCCAGGGCGCAGCAGATGAAATATATGCCGTTGGTCATCCAGAAGGGGTTGACGCCCAGCATGAAGTCCCTGAGCGTACCGCCGCCAATGGCTGTCGCCATCCCTACTATCCATGCCCCGAATATGTCGAAGTGCTTGGCGGAGGCCAGGCGTATGCCTGACAGGGCAAAGGCAAACGTCCCGACGAACTCTATTACGACAAACGAGACGGGCAGTCGCAGCGTGGCTCCCATCTCCTGCAGCAAGCTTATCAGCCAGTCGGACATGTCTGTGGTGGAATGTGCTACCTTGTAATCAGTCCGATTTTATCCCATTCGTCAAGCATGGCGGATATGTCCTTGTGTGCCGTCTGCTCGTCCACGTCGTATTCCTTGCGTAGCAGGCCTACGAGCGATGCGACGTCGAAGTCGTTGTCGCCAATGCCCTTCCACAGGTAGGCGGCAGTCTCGTTGAGGCTGATGACCTTGCAGAAGTCGATGTTCTGCTCGCCGTATGAGATTACGATGTTCTCTCCGCATACGTTCCTTAGTTCAAAACCGTTCTTAATCCTCATGGCTCAAAATATGTTTTAATGTATATGATATAATAAAATGTGTGGTGGCGTTTGAAAATGTGTGATGGCTCTGTCAGATGACTGCCCTGTAGGCAAAGAGCAGGACTCTCCTGACGGGGCGCAGCCTCCTCCACAGCCTGATGCTTCGTCGCAGGCTTGGGTCTGAGGCGAGGATAGTCCTGCCCGGGCGTATGTACTCCACTACCACGCCGCAGATGTCGCCTCTCGTGCAATGCTCCACGCCCTTGACGTTGCCGTCGCCCTGCAGGGTGACACGGTCTCCCTGCATGTCGATGATTCTGTGCAGCACGTAATGCCCAGGGGCTATCTGTGCTAAGACGGCATCGCCAATGTGGTATTCGTCTTGTGCCGTCAACTTCACGCGGTCGCGTTCGTGCTCTATGAATGGGCGCATGCTATATCCCCTGACCCAGATGGTGGCGGTCAGTCCCTTGGCAAGGCTCTCGGACACCAGTGGCAGGAAGTGCTCGTTGGGCAATTCCTTCCTGTTGGCGCGTTCAGGCGTGCCGTTGTGCCTGCGATAGATTATGCTCAGGGGCAGGAGCAGGAAGCGAAGGACCGAGGAAAAGGCTTTCTTGAGCGTTCTCATCCCTTGCTTCCCGTTAGAGTGTCATGGCAGAGGTGTGCCGCCTCCGCGTTGGGCAGGCACCCCAGTTCGAATATGTCGCACTTCTCTATCAATCCCGAGATGCTGTCGCACGTGGCACCGTATATCCGCCTGTCCCACTTCATGCTGCTCATGGCTGGCAGGAGGTGGCTGAGCGATTCCAGGGGTGACAGCCTGCGGATGCTGTTGTAGGGCTGCTGCTTGATGCGTACGATGCCTCCTATCGGGGCTTGTATGTTGCGGTAGCATGGTGTCTTGCCGCTCCACGGGCTGCCGTATACGATGGGGCTTCCGTCTACGATGCGTACCACGGGGTTGTCGTCGTTCATGAGGTCGCACCCCGGTATGTTGTCGTACCAAAGCCTGGTGTGTGTGCTTTTCCCCGTACCGCTCGGTGCCGTCATGAGGTAGCCCTTGCCGTCGCACCTGATTACCGAGGCGTGCATCAGCAGGGTTTGCTTGTCGGCCGACGAGAAGGCGTATGCCATCATCACCGCATTGTTCAGTCCATAGTTCAGCTGTGTGTACTCCGTGCCGTACAACGCCACGTGGCAGGTGCCGAAATCCTGGCTCGCCTCCATGCGGCAGCACAGGTGTCCGCTGGCATCGGATATGCAGAAGAGGTAGCCTCCCTCGTCCGTGCGGTACACTCCGTGGTTGCATCCCCCGCAGTCGAATTGCCCTATCTCGTGGCATTCGCCCTCGCCGACGGTGGCGCCGACGATGGAGAGCTCAAACAACAGGTCTGCCCCTGCAGTGTCCTCCGTTTGGAATTTCTTCAGGGATGGCAGGATGGACTCGTCTGCCGTAGTGCCGTCGTAGCCAATCCTGAACGTATGTCCGGCTACGTTGTAGGTGATTCTATGGGGAGCCTTCATTTCCTGTTCCTCTTTTTCTTTCCCTTGGACTTCTTCTGCTCGGTCGTTTCCTCCGCCTCTTCGTCTGTCGAGACTATCTCAGGCTCTATCCATTTCTCCGTGTGGAAACGGTAGTCGGCATCCTTGATACGCAGGGAATTGCCCTTCTGGATTCTGTTGCGTATCTCGATGGCTTTCTTGTCGAGACGGCTCTTCTTGGTGTCGTACAGTACGGCTGTCAGGGCGTTCTCGCTCCCGAAGGTCTCGGCGATGTATTGCTGCAATTGTAGGGAATAGAGGTTGCGGTCTTGCAGGAACTTCGTCTTCTTGTCTATGGTTACGGTGTCCAGCAAATGTACCGGCGTGATGTAGGCCACAGAGTCCTTGAAGGATGCCGCATAGCCCAGCATGTACATCGGAACCTCCTTCACTTCTGCCATGGAAGTTGCAGGTATGGCAACCAGCATGGCGATGGCGCATATTGCCATGCGGAATGTCCTGTCGTATCTCATTGCTTATGTCGTTTCGTTGTGCTAAAGGGTCATTTTGGTGCGCAAATATACGAAGTTTCCCCGAAACAGGCAAGTTTCGGGGAAACAAAAGAAGTGTTGGGCTGATATTTCTTATTCGTTGAGGTCCACCACGTAGCTGACCTTGCGTCCGCTTGGCGTGAGAGCCTTGATCCACAGCGTGCGGTCTGTGCTCTGGTTGGCAGCCTTCACGCTCTCCTCCCATTCTTCCACGGTGCTCAGCTTCTGGTCGTTGACTTGCAGGAATATGGTGCCCTTGGTCACTCCCAGGCTCTTCAGCTTGCCGTTCCTTATGGCGTTCACGGTCAGTCCGTAAGGGATGTTCATCACTTTCTTCTCTTCGTCGGTGCAGGGGCGCATCTGTACTCCGAGCTGGTCGAGGTCAACCTCCTCCATCACCTTCGTGTTGCCCTGCGTGTTCCTCAGCGTAACGTCCACCTTGCGCTCCTTCTTGTTGCGCATGTATGTCATGGATACCTTGTCGCCTGGACGGTGCTGTGCGATAATCTCCTGCAGCTCCGACATCTTGGTGACTTTCTTCCCGTCGAATTCGGTGATGACGTCGCCTTTCTCCAATCCCGCGTCTTCAGCGGCGCTGGCATCAGAGATCTTGTCGATGTAGATGCCCGATACGGTGCCAAGGTCTATCTCGTTGTCCTTTGCCTTTTCGCTGTCGATGTATGTCGTGGCATCTATGCCCTGCACTCCGAGTACGGCACGCTGTACGGTGCCATATACCTTGAGGTCGGCCACCACCTTGTTCATTATGCTGGTAGGTATGGCAAACCCATAGCCGCTGTAGCTGCCTGTCTGGCTGTAGAGCATGGCGTTGATGCCTACGAGCTCGCCCCTCTCGTTCACCAGTGCGCCTCCGCTGTTGCCTGAGTTGATGGCTGCGTCCGTCTGGATGAAGCTCTCGATGCCGTTGGCCCCGAGCGAGCGTGCCTTGGCAGAGACGATGCCAGCCGTGACGGTACTCGTCAGGTTGAAGGGGTTGCCCACTGCCAGCACCCATTGTCCGAGCTTCAGGTCGTCGCTGTTGCCTATGGGTATGGCAGGCAGGTCCTTGGCGTCAATCTTGATAAGGGCGAGGTCGGTGTTCTCGTCGCATCCGATGATGCGCCCCTTGAACTCGCGGTTGTCGTTCAGCTTAACCTCTATCGCATCTGCATCACCTACGACGTGGTTGTTGGTGACGATGTACCCGTCGGTGCTGATGATGACGCCGCTGCCTGCCGCATGCTTGTCCGGGGTCTTGAACTCGCGCTGCTGTTCCCTGCCTCCGTAGCCGAAGAAGTCGCCGAAGAAGTCGCTGAACGGATCCCTCACGTTTACGCGCTGGGTCTTGCCATTCTGGGTGACCTTGATGTATACTACCGAGCCAACGGCCGATTCGGCTGCACCTGTCAAGTCTACGAGACCTCCAGCCTGGACCGGAGCCCTGCCGGGAATGCTCAGGGGCTCGGGTTGAGGTTGGGTCTTGCTTATCACTGCACCTGTCATTGCACTGCTGCCACATATCAGGGCAGCGATTCCAATCCAATTTTTAGTTGTCTGTTTCATAACTATATCATTTATTCCTTTAACATTCGAAACACTTTGTTCGTTCGGTTTTGCGGTGCAAAGATATATCGTTTTCCCTTAATTTGATTCGTTTGAGTTCCCTTTTTGCTAATATTTAACACTGCATTTATTGCCATTAACTCTCGTTAAGGGCGAATGCGGAAATATAGCAGGTTTGCATGCACTTTTATGTAAAAAGAGTTGCACTGAATTTGATATTTTCGTACCTTTGCCAAAAGATAAGGCAGGAGCTTGGTCTGCCGCTGGTCGTGGACATGCTTCACGACGGGAGGAAAGTCCGGGCAACGCAGGACATCCCGCTTCCTAACGGAAAGAGACTCGCGAGGGTCTGTAGATGCAGAAGAAAACAACCGCCGCCCTTGGCGGTAAGGGTGAGAAGGTGGGGTAAGGGCCCACCAGGCCAATGGCGACATTGGTGCTGTGCATCCCGGGAGTTGAAAGTTCATGTAAACCAGCGCACACAGAGAGAGGGCTGTCCGTCCGAGCTGGAGGGTAGAACGATAGAGGTCGCCGGTGACGGTGGCAGTAGATAAATGGCAGACAGCGATACATCCGAAAGGGTGGCATCGTATACAGAACCCGGCTTACAGAGCACCTGCCTTATTTCTTAATGGACTAACAAACTTGTGGCAATCAAATGTTTGGGCTACGTAAGGCAGAATATATTTGGATGATAGACGAGAGCGGCCTTTCTCCGTGGAGGAAGGTTTGGCTTGGTCTGCTCAAGCGTTTGTCCATCATGGTGGAATGTGTTTCCAAGCAGTATGTCTTGAGTTATGCGTCTGCCCTGACCTACAACACGTTGCTCGCAGCCGTCCCCGTATTGGCGATAGTATTTGCCGTGGCTCGCGGCTTTGGCTTTGACGAATTCGTAGAGCTGAGGTTGCGCGAATCGCTGGATCAGAGCCCTGAACTGGCGGATATCGTACTGGGCTTCGTGGATTCGTACCTACAGCATACGCGTGGAGGAGTCTTCATCGGCGTAGGCTTGGTGTTCCTGCTCTACTCGCTGGTAACGTTGACTTCCAACATCGAGATGGCGTTCAATGCTATATGGCATGTGGGCAACTCCCGCAACATTTACCGTCGCATAGCCGACTACCTTAGTGTGTTCCTGCTCCTGCCATTTGCCATCATCATCCTGAGTGGCTTCAACATCTTCCTGATATCGTTCCGCAGCATACTGCCCGACTATCAGTTCGTAAGCAATACCGTTGAACACATTGTGCAGTTCTTGCCTTTGGGGGTAGCCTGTGTGGCATTCATATTGCTATACAAGTTCATGCCCAACACAAGGGTGCAGTTTCGCCATACCGTGTGGCCGGGGGTAACGGCGGGGGTGCTCTTCATGGGCGTGGAATACCTTTACATCCACTATCAGATTAAGATCAGCAGCTACAATGCCATCTACGGCTCGTTTGCTGCCTTGCCGCTTTTCATGATATGGCTGCAACTGTCCTGGAGTATATGCCTCTTGGGCGGATTGCTCTGCTATGCCAACCAGAATGTGGAGTACTATGCCGTGGAGCGTGCCAGCTACGATCTGAGCCGGCGCCAGAGAGATACGCTCATCCTGCTTCTTGTCAGTAGGATATGCAAGCATTTCGTGTCAGGGCTCACCCCCTATACCGAACGCACTTTGGCAAAGGAGGTGCGCTTGCCCGAGACTGTCGTGAGGATGTTGCTTTCCGACCTGGTTGGCATGGGCATAATAGCAGAGACTCGCCTTGAGTGTGACGAATACATGCACTACCTTCCGGCCATGGACGTAAACCGCATCACGGTACAGTCCGTGGTGAGGATGCTGGACAAGTATGGCTCGGAGTCCCTGCGTGGGACATGGCACACAGACGTGCCCGAACTCGAAACGATACGATGCCTCAGGTATGACGGCAGGGATGCACTGCTGAAGGATATTTAGCCCATGCCTACCTTTCTCACGCAAAATTGGGATGTATGAGCCGGAGGCTGGTAGGAGGCGGTTGATTTGGATTTGACTAATATAATATAATGTATATGGAAACAATATATATAGTGATGATATGCTGGCTGTCGATAGTAGCCATAGTATATGTAGCCTTGTGGTTCGACACGATTTACTATCGTCACAACCTGCCACAGGTGTATCGCAAGATTCTCGACATCTTCACCGAGGAGGAATGAAACAAAGGACGAGTAACCGATAGATATTATAAACCTTTTTAACTATCCATTTATGAGAAACAAATACAAGAGACGGCGCATTGCCGTGCTCTTATGTGCCCTTGGCGCCATGACGTCAAACTTAGAGCTGGGTGCGCAGGAGGTAGACGTGATGAGCGATACGTGGGTTTGCAATGACGGACTGGGAAGGCCCGTGGCGTGTTCGGACGACGGAAACATGCCAACCACTCCATACGAGGATACCATGGTGGGAATATTCTATTACCTGTGGCATGGACAGGAGGGACAGGAGGTGAAGGACGTGACCCGCCTTTTGGAAAAGGATCCTGTGAATCCCGCCTTCGGAGACTATTACCAGTATCATTGGGGCGGAAAGCCAGCTCTGGGCTATTATGTGGCGGGAGACAACTACATCGTGGCGCGGCACATGCAGATGCTGATGGACGCAGGGGTGGATTTTTACTACTTCGACACTACGAATGCCTTGATATATCCCAATCAGGTGAAGGCTGTCCTAAAGGAGTGCAGTCGCAGGAAGGCCCTCGGGCTGAAATGGCCCAAGCTGTGCTTTGTAGTACACACAAGGAGCAATGAGACGGTGAAGCTGATATACGATACCTTCTACACGCAGCAGATGTATAAGGGCTATTGGCTGGAATGGGACGGCAAGCCCCTGATTCTTACGGACGAGGGAGAGTACCAGACTTTGTCCGAAGACCTGAAGCAATTCTTCACGCACCGTTTCTGCTGGGCTTGGCAAGAGGGAGAGAATAGATGGCCCTGGCTTGCAAACTATCCACAGCAGTACAACTATGTAACCGTGAACGGCAAGAGGAAATACGAGCAGATGGTGGTCAGCACGGGTCAGCATGCGCACACCAAGATAGGCAAGAGCTACCACAACGGGAAGCAGCCTGCCATAGACAAATACGGGCTTTGCAAGGAGACCCCGTACGGATATTACTTTGCCGAGCAAATGGAAAGGGCTGTGACTCTGCGACCCAGAGTGCTGATGATAACGCAATGGAACGAGTGGATAGCCATGCGCTTCCCCGTACAGAAAAGCTGGGAGAAGGGCTATACTCGCCCGGGTGCAGTGGAGAAGATTGGTGAAAGCTATTTCGTGGACGTTTACAACCAGGAGTTCAGCCGTGACATAGAACCGAGCAGCGAGAAGTTGATAAGGGACAACTACTATATGCAGATGATATCATACATCCGCCAATACCGTGGAGTAAGGCCAATACCGGAGCCAACCGTTAGCAAGGTGATTGACATGGATGGGGACCTGGAGCAATGGGAGGAGGTGACGCCGGAGTTCCTCGACGAACCGGGAGACGTCCTCTACAAGTCTGCCACGGCACAGCCTGCGGCATGCCGCAAGCGCAACTCCAACGACATCGTCCTGTGCAAGGTGACCAAGGACAAGGGCAACCTTTACTTCATGGCAAAGGTCAACGGAACGAAACTGGTGCAGCCAGCCCTAAACGGGACGGAGACTTGGATGAACCTCCTGCTGAATACGGACATGGACTACGATACGGGGTGGGAAGGCTACGACTATAAGGTCTCCCGTGAAGGAAGGACTGCCAACGTATGGCTTTACCGCTTCGACTCCCAGAGCCAGCAATGGGTGAAGGCCGTTGATACCCCCATGGCATGGAAGTCAGATGTCAACTATATCATGGTGAAGGTGCCCAAGGCCGACGTAGGCATTGAAAATGAGTGTGACTTTGACTTCAAATGGATAGACAACACGCAGGCTGGCTCGTTGGAGATATTGGACTTCGTCCGTGACGGCGAGTGTGCCCCCGATACCCGATTCAACTATCGCTACAAGGGTAGCAAGCTACCGTCGGTAGAGGGTGATGGCGTGGAGCGTGTTACTGCCAAGGGTGGAGCGATAATGACAATGGACTCGGGAGTGCTCCGCACCTGCGGCGTTGACGAACTTGTAGTGTATAGTCAGTCAGGACAAAAGGTTGCCGTGCTCGGGGCAGGCGAGTCGTGCCATCTGGCAAAGGGCATATACGTTGCCCGCTACAGCGTAGACGGAGAAGAAGAGACCTGCAAGTTCCAGATGCCATGACAGGGACTTCAACATAGGACAACACAAAAGGAATCCCCCAGACAATGGGGGATTCCTTTTGTGTTGGGAGTCCAAGCCTGTGGTTACTTCGTGACGAGCACCACCATTGACAGTATCGCAGAGATGACACCCACGATGCTTGCACCAGCAGTGAGGAACGTGTAGAATGCGCTGCTCTTTATGCTCTGGCTCTTGTTGGGCTCTACGTATATCAGGTCGTTCTGCTGGACGTAGTATGCAGGGTTCTCGAACAAGTCTGTCTTGGTAAGGTCAATCTCGTACATGATTCTTTGCCCGTTGCTTTCACGGTAGAGGCGAACTTTTTGCCTGAGTCCCGTGTCGGCCACGTCACCACATTTCGAAAGAACGTCAAGGATGGTGTTGCGCTCGCTCGTAAGGCTCACTACCTGTGGAGCCTTGACTGCTCCCAGCACGGCTACACGTGCGTTGATGAGCCTTACCGTCACCTCAGGAGCCTTTATCAGGTTCATCTCGCGGATCTTGTCCTCAATCTTTACTGCCGCTTCATCCGAGGTATATCCCTCTACCTTGACCTTGCCAATGGCAGGAAGGATGAGGTATCCGTCGTTGGTAACGGTATATCCGTAGGCATTGCTCATTGCGTTGGACGACGAGGACGTGATGCTTGAGGAACTTGTATTTCCCATAGTACCCATTATTACGTCCTGGGCGAATATCGTCAGCAGGTCAGGCTCGCTGCAAGTTACTTTGACAAAGACCTGGTCTGCCGGCTTTAGCTTCATTTCATATTGCTGGATGATTTGCTGTGCCTGGCTGAACAATTCTTCTGAGCCTTGGAAATAGACGATTTTCTTTGTGGACACGCAGCCTGTCAGCAAGGTTGCCGCTGCAATCAGAAATGCAAGTGAAAGGACTTTCTTTTCCATATTGTTCTGAATAACTTTAATGTATGTAATGTATTTTCTTGGAAATTGATGTTTCGTGCAATCTATCACATGGCAAAGATACTGCTTTTCTATGACATGGCAAATTCCGAAGTACACTTTTTTATTAAAACTTCTATTTATATATTGTAATTATCGAGGAAATGTGTATCTTTGCATCGAGTTAATAGTTTATTATATAGTAGATATGACAATAGCAGTAGATTTCGATGGTACGATTGTGGAACACCGCTATCCGGGGATTGGCAAGGAACGCCCTTTTGCCATACAGACATTGAAGATGCTTATACAGGATCGTCACAAGCTCATCCTGTGGTCTGTACGCGAGGGTGCCTTGCTTGATGAGGCTGTGGAGTGGTGCAGGAAGCGTGGAGTGGAGTTTTATGCCGTGAACAAGGATTTCCCGGAAGAGGATTTCTCAAGGAACAAGCATTTCAGCCGCAAGCTCAAGGTTGACATGTGGATTGACGACCTCAATGTTGGCGGTTTGCCAGACTGGGGAACCATATATCGTATGATATCGGAAGGAAAGACGTACGAGCAAATCTTGTTGGAAGATATCCCGCAGGTTGCGGAAAAGAAAAAGAAAAAGTGGTGGCAGTTCTGATGCCACCACTTTTGAATGCCTTGCAAGGGCTGCCCCCTCCCCTTAACCGTAGCCTCTCTTACTCCATAACGTCCTTCACGCCACCAGTAGTCTGGAAGAAGGTAACCTTGGTATTCAGCTTCTTGTCAAACAATGCGGAGGACAATATCTCCACTGCGCCGAACTGTCCCATCGGTGTCTCTATGCTGCCCAACTCTTTTTCGGGGGTGAAGACGGTCAGCCTTGCGCGCGAAGGTACGTTGTAGTAGACGCCTTTCTCCATTTTTTCCTTCTTCTTTTCCTTCTTCTTTTCCGTCTGTTCGTCGTAGACAGCCTCAGGCAGGGTCTCCAAGACCTTGACGCTAACGTATATAGGGCTTCCTGCCATGTCGTCGCTGTCTACCACGCCCAGTTTGGACGAGAAGCGGAAGAGGATGTCCTTGTCAGTCTCCTTGTCCGGGGTGTAATATAGACAGAAGACTTCCGTGTTCTTCTGTATGGTGCCCTTGAACAAGGACTCCAAGGCTTCTGCCTGTATGTCGAGTTGGTTGAGCATGAGTTGCAGTTGCGCTCCGTCCTTTGGAGTATTGTCGGCTTCTCCCCTTACAAGGGCATTGCGGCTGTCTCGTATGTCGTATATCTCTTGTGCGCACAGCTCTGCAACTTTTGCCACCGACCCTGCCGCCAGCATCTCCTGTGTCATGAAGGAACGTGGATTCTTTGCCTCCTGTGGTTGCGTGCCCTTGGGTGGTGCTTGCAGGGTCTCTTCTTCGGCATCGGTGTTGATGCTTAGCAAAATGCCCTCTTGGCTGAGACCTACGAGTGGGGCGGAAGTCTTGCTCTTGATGCGAATGGAATAAGCCTTTTGCTTGTCGGGGACACCGTAAGGCTCGATGGAGATGCTCTTCATCTCCCAATGCGTATTCTCCTTGGTTGGGACATCCTTGAGGCGCATGTAGCGCTCGGCATATTTGTTCAGTTCCCCGGGTTTCTCTACGGATTTCTCTGCTGTCACAACTATGCGGAATGCAGTCTTGGGCAGGAAGTAGGACACACCCTCAAGCGTGCTTCCTGGTATGAAGGGGGCAACTTCCGTCTGTGCCATTGCGGAAGAGGCGAGCAGGCAAAGAGTTGCTGCAATTAGATGCTTGTTTCTCATCTTTGTCACATATATTTTTTGCAAAGATACACATTTTCCTTGAATCTTTGGCAGTGAAGAGGCAAAGTTTTTGCTTTTTGAGGATTGATTATGGACTTTTTTTGTTACCTTTGCACGGATTTACAAAACGTATGGCACAATATGATATCGAATGACAGACAATGCTGTGGGAGGAGTCCATGGTCAGACCTCCCCGAAGATGCAAGTCCCCGGCGGATACAGGTCAAGGACAAGACTTTCGCAGTTTCCATCCCAGAGAAGGACATCTTGTCGCAGGTGGCAAGGGTGGCAGCCTCAATCAACGAGGACTACAGGGACAAGAGCCCGGTATTCCTTGCCGTGCTCAACGGTTCCTTCGTTTTCGCTGCCGACCTGTTGAGGGAAGTGACCGTTCCATGCGAGATATCGTTCGTAAAGCTCGCTTCGTATCAGGGTGTTTCCACTACGGGTGCCATACGTGAACTGATAGGCCTGAATGTTGACATTACAGGGCGACACGTAATAATAGTTGAGGACATCGTGGACACAGGCCTTACCATGGTGCATACTTTGGAGACGCTCAAGAAGCAGAATCCAGCAAGCATCAGCATTTGTACGCTCTTGCTGAAACCAGGCAAGCTCCAGGTGGAACTGGACATCAAATACTGCTGCATGGAGATTCCCAACGATTTCATTGTGGGCTACGGGCTCGACTATGACGGCTTCGGGAGAAACACCAGGGATATATATACGCTGGTATGAGCCGTCTTGGCATGATACTATGGATTGTGGGACTTCTTGATATATGTGAAAATAGTCTTATAGAGATAAAAAGATAAAAACGACAAACGATGAAGAATATCATTATTTTCGGTGCTCCAGGCTCAGGCAAAGGCACCTACAGCGACGAGATTGTAGCAAAGTACGGTATGGGACACATCAGTACGGGCGACGTATTGCGTGCTGAAATCAAGAACGGCACGGAACTTGGCAAGGTGGCACAGGGCTATATAAGCAATGGCCAGCTTATTCCAGATGACCTTATGATAGATATTCTGGCAAAGACTTACGATGCCATGCCTTCTGGCAAGGGTGTCATATTCGACGGATTCCCTCGCACCATAGCACAGGCTGAGGCATTGAAGAAGATGCTTGCAGAGCGTGGGCACGAGATGGGCATAATGATAGAACTTGTAGTTTCAGAGGATATCCTGCTTGCAAGGCTTCTCAACCGTGCCAAGGAGCAGGGAAGGGAAGACGACAACGAAGAGACCATCAAGAAACGTTTCGCGGTATACCATAGCCAGACAGCTCCGTTGGCAGAGTGGTTCGGCAAGGAGGGGATGCGCAATGTCATCTCATGGGCAGAACATCCAAGCAAGGAAGCCATGATAGCAGAGGTGTTCAGTGTGATAGATAAGAACAACGGCTGATGGCTGAGTCCAATTTCGTAGACTATGTAAAGATCTGTTGCCGCTCGGGCAAGGGGGGGCGAGGCTCGATGCACATGCACCGTGCCAAGTATGTTCCCAACGGTGGACCCGATGGCGGAGACGGAGGAAGGGGCGGACACGTATACCTGCGTGGCAACCATAATTACTGGACTCTCCTCCACCTCAGGTTTGACAGGCATGTCTTTGCCGGGAATGGTGGCAATGGCGGAAAGAGTGGCAGCACGGGAGCTGATGGCGAGGACAAGTATATCGACGTGCCTTGTGGTACCGTAGTGTACAATGCAGAGACGGGAGAATATATCTGCGACGTTACGGACGACGGGCAGGTGGTGATGCTGCTAAAGGGCGGCAGGGGCGGCATGGGCAACAAGCATTTTGCCACATCCACCAACCAGGCTCCTCGCTATGCCCAGCCAGGCGAACCCATGGTGGAGCTTACCGTTATCCTTGAACTGAAACTGCTGGCAGACGTTGGACTCGTCGGCTTCCCCAATGCAGGCAAGAGTACGTTGCTGAGCGCAGTCTCAAGCGCAAGGCCCAAGATTGCAGGCTATCCGTTTACCACCATGGAGCCTTCTCTTGGCATCGTTCCATATAGGGGAGGGCTGTCGTTCGTGATGGCAGACATCCCGGGTATCATAGAGGGAGCATCCGAAGGACGTGGGCTCGGGTTAAGATTCCTGCGTCACATAGAGAGGAATTCCCTTCTTCTGTTCATGGTTCCGGGTGATACCGACGACATAAGGAAGGAGTATGAGATTCTCCTCAATGAGGTGGGTACCTTCAATCCGGATTTGCTCGACAAGCAGCGTATACTGGCTGTGACCAAGAGCGACCTCCTCGATGACGAACTCATTGAGTTGCTCTCTGCCGAACTGCCTGCCGACGTACCATGTGTCTTCATCAGTGCCGTGTCGGGCAAGGGTATAGTCGAACTGAAGGATGTCCTTTGGAAGGCTCTGAATAGCGAGAGCAACAAGTTGCAAGCCATAGCCCACAGCGACTCTATCGTGCATAGGAACAAGGATCTCTCATGGCTCAGTGCGGAGATGGAGGATGAAGGCGAAGACGAGGAAATAGAGATACTCGACGAAGATGCACTTGAGGATATAGACGAGTTGGAGGACTATGAGTACGAAGACGAGTGACGGCCTCATAGTGTACGATACCCCAGGTTGGGTCAAGGCGTTCTCCACGGGAAAGGGTAGTGGGGTAGGGGACTTGGGACTGGATCCTGATTCCATCGCCCTGCCACGTCAGACTCATTCCTCAAACGTGGCTTTCGTCCAAGGACCTGGAAGACCTGAGAATACGGACGCCGTCATCACGGATGTGGCTGGGCTATGTGTTTGTGTCAAGACAGCCGACTGCATACCTGTCCTCCTATATGATTCGTCCAAGCATCTTGTAGCGGCTATTCATGCAGGATGGCGCGGCACTGTTGGCAGGATTGTGGAACGTACTGTTCGGGAAATGGGCAGCGCAGGGCAAGACTTGCATGCCATCATAGGTCCGGGCATTTCCCTGCAAGCCTTTGAGGTGGGTGACGAAGTTTACTCAGCATTTCGTGACGCGGGCTTTCCAATGGAACGGATGGCTAAGAGATATCCATGCCGTACCGGTGGTGAAAGATGGCATTTGGACTTGTGGGAAGCCAACAGGTGGCTGCTGGAGAACATGGGAGTGGCGGACGTTCATGTGGCAGGTGTTTGCACAAAGGCTTCTCCACTATTCTATAGTGCCAGACGTGAAACCATAGACACGGGTAGGAACTATAATGGAATATTGTTGGTGCCATGAAGAAATGCTTTCTGCTTTTGTTGTACGTCTTGGTTATGTGCCCGGCGTTGTCGCAAGAGCTATTGGATATAGACGAGTGGCAGGTGATGAAGGTGGCTGCTGCCAGAGACCCATTTGCTAAGACAAATCAGTTTACCATCAACTTTGCCAATTATACGGAGGAGGAATGGCATTATCCATTGCCCGGAGGCAAGGTGATAAGCCCCTTTGGAGGAGCGCGCAGGCATGGTGGGACGGATATAAAGACATTCAAGGGAGACACCATCCGTGCAGCTTTCCCTGGTGAGGTTGTCCTGAGTGGCCCCTATTATGCCTATGGGAATCTCGTGGTGATGCGGCATGCCAACGGGCTAGAGACGGCTTACAGCCACAACGTCAGGAATCTTGTCAAGGTTGGACAATGGGTTCATGCGGGAGACCCGATAGCCTTGGTAGGCAGGACAGGCAGGGCGACTACCGACCATTTGCATTTCGAGACCCGGGTGCGTGGCAAGGCGTTCGACAGTTCCCGCATATTTGACCACGAAAGCCATTCCATTCGGCGTGAGGTAATGGTATTTACCAAGCAACCTAATGGTGGGCTGAAGATAGATGTTAGCAAGGACGCAGAGTGAGGCTATCCTTTGTGGCGATTTGCCCTCTTTCGCCTGATGTCTGCCTTCATCTTGGCAGAACCGGAGCCATGTGCGCCGGTAATGTACTGTTTCTTCTTCGCCTTGGTCTTCACACCAAACGATTCTTGTTTCTTGCCTTCGCTCTTGGCACCTTTGCGGAAAGTGATTCCTCCTTGTATGACGGCGTCAATGTCGTCTCCTCCAAATACTGCCATGTTTCCTGTTTATTTGGGTGATTAATCTTCCTCCTCGTATTGCTATTGCCACTATCTGCAATGGCAATACGAGGAAGGCATGTCTTTTGTTTTAGGGGTGTCGTTATTGAATTTGTGGAACGACCTTTGCTGGTTTCGGCCTCCCAATCAATGGTGGAATAGCCTGACACCGGTAAATGCCATCGCAATTCCGTACTTATCGCAGGTCATGATGACATGGTCGTCACGTACGCTGCCGCCGGCCTGTGCGATGTAGCGCACTCCGCTTCTGTTTGCACGCTCTACGTTGTCTCCGAATGGGAAGAAGGCATCGCTGCCGAGCGATACGTCGGTATTGCAGGCAAGCCATTCTCTCGTCTCCTCTTCGGTAAGGGGTTCTGGACGCTCCGTGAAGAACTTCTCCCATTCGCCTTCGCTCAGGACGTCATCGCGGTACTTTCCAATGAAGAGGTCGATGGTGTTGTCGCGGTCGGCGCGACGTATGCCAGGCACGAAGGGGAGGCTCATCACCTTGGGATGCTGGCGAAGCCACCATGTGTCCGCTTTGTCTCCTGCCAGACGTGTGCAATGTATCCTGCTCTGCTGCCCTGCTCCGATACCTATGGCCTGTCCGTCCTTGACATAGCATACGCTGTTGCTCTGGGTATACTTTAGGGTGATGAGGGCTATGACGAGGTCGCGCCTTGCCTCTGGGGTAAATGTCTTGTTCTGTGTTGGTATGTTGGCAAAAAGGCTGTCGTCGGCAAGGTTAATGTTGTTGCGTCCCTGCTCGAATGTCACTCCGAAGCATTGCTTGCGTTCTATGGCGTCGGGATGGTAGCCTGGGTCTATCTTGATTACGTTGTACGTGCCCTTGCGCTTGTCCCTCAGTATCTGCAGTGCCTCGTCGGTATAGTCTGGTGCTATCACGCCGTCGCTTACCTCTGGCTTGATGAGCAGGGCGGTCTGAAGATCGCATGTGTCACTCAAGGCAATGAAGTCTCCGTAACTGCTCATTCTGTCGGCTCCTCTCGCACGTGCGTAAGCTGCTGCCTGTGGGGATAGTTCTCCTATGGTTTCTGGAACGAAGTATATCCTTTTTAGAGTGTCGCTGAGGGGCAGGCCTACGGCGGCTCCGGCAGGGCTGACATGCTTGAAGCTTGCTGCGGAGGGAATCCCGGTGGCGGCTTTCAGTTCGCTTACCAGTTGCCATGCGTTGAGGGCGTCAAGGAAGTTGATGTATCCTGGTCTCCCGTTTAGGACTTCTATGGGTAACTCGCTGCCGTCTGCCATGAATATCCTGGACGGCTTCTGGTTGGGGTTGCAACCATACTTCAATTCAAGTTCTGTCATTGTGCTTGTATGTTAGGGACTATTCCTGTATATTTTAACGTTGTGTGGCATTGCTAATCGTTGTGGTTGCCGATTGAGTAATGCCTTGTGGCTGTTGTTTGCAGCCTTTCAAGGTGCAAAATTATGAATAATATTTGAGAATACAAAATATTTGATGTTGGGAATTCGAATGATTGTTTTCTGTCCTATGGTGTCCTTATATATTCGTCCATGGCATTTGTAGAACAGTCCTTTATGCATGCCAGGCAAACATTGTACTTACATTTTGACATTCGCAAACGCTCAAATACTGCTCCAAAATCAATCGTTCAGGCATTCGCTTGCAAATATGCGAGTTCTAAAATCCGAAGAAATGGCAATTAAAGGGCGAGAAAAGCCCATTTTTACCAATGGAAATCTTTTGGAAGTACGTCGTTAAGTCTATGGTCGTACGTCCATAAGGTGTTAGGCCGTACGGCGTTAGGGTGTCAGTCCGTACGTCCAGAGGTTGCTTGGCCGTACGTCCATAGAATCTTTGAATGGCCTTGAACAGAAAATGAACGAACCGTTCAATGAGAATTGCACAAATCGGGCTGAATGTGCATTCTATTTTGAGTGAAAAATCGCACATTTTCAAAGTGTCTTTTTGTTACAAGGACATACGCTTTCGGTGACGTTTTGTAAACGACTGTGGAGCTGGAGGGGATTGAACCCTCGTCCAAACAGGGACGTCCTGTGCTTTCTACACGGAGCCGCTTCGAACTATCCCTGATTCTGCTGTGCCACTTGACCTGAGTACTTCGGGGAACCAGTCTCAGAGCGACATCTCGTCCCAGCACCTGGTGCCGGGATAAAGCCTCATATCTACTATTCTTCGATTAGGCAGCGAGAGCGTAGTTGTTTTCGCCAGATAAATTTTCGAATGTCATGTATTATAGAGAGCGGCAAACAACTCTCTGCGTGCTTACACAACACCTCATCCTGCTGTCAAATCCAGTCAGCCCCTTGATGGTGTCCGTTTCATTTTCCGATGCAAATTTACTCCTTTTGTGTGTAATGGGCAAATGTTTTGGAGTTTTTTTAATATACAATGCATTAAAAAGGTTGTTAGTTTGTGACAAATAATGTACCTTTGCAATAAAATCGTGTCACCGAACGTTATCTATATATAACATATGTATAAGGTCAAGTGGCGAAAGTAACCGAAACTTGAATTGTTTTTTTGAATGTAATGATTAAGAAATCTATTTACACTATGTTCCTCTTGCTGCTGTGTCTGAACGTTGCAGCACAGAGTACCATGTCGGACGACCAGGTGTTGCAATACGTGGTAACACAGAGTCAGAAAGGAGTTTCTCAGCAACAGATGGCAAAGGAATTGCTACAGAAGGGTGTGTCGGCAGCTCAGTTGCAGAGGGTTAAGCGGAAGGCAGAGCAATTGAAGAACTCATCCTCCACAATAACCAATCCAAAGGCATCGGGATTCCAGTCTCGTGCCATAGACCCTGCCACTGTGCAGAGACCCACGGATGTCGAAGCGGATGCCAAGGTCGCACAGCAGGGTGCTTTGCCCGCGGACATGGTAGAGCCAATGCCCGAAGAAGAACCCAAGCCCAAGGTTTTCGGACGAGACATATTCAGTAGCAAGAACCTCTCCTTCCAACCTTCTGCAAACATGGCGACACCGGTCAACTACCAGTTGGGACCCGGTGACGAGATCGTTTTGAATATCTGGGGCGCAAGCCAACAGACCATTACGCAGGAACTATCACCCGACGGGCTTATTGTGGTGGAGGGCTCTGGTCCAATCAAGCTTGGAGGCCTTACCATATCACAGGCAAAGGCTTTGTTGCAGGACGTGCTTGGAAGCCACTATGCCGACTGTCGGTTCGACCTCTCGCTGGGCAACGTGAGGAGCATACAAGTGCAGGTAATGGGCGAGGTGGTGTCCCCTGGAACCTATACCCTCAGCGGTCTGTCCAGCGCATTCAATGCGCTGTACATGGCAGGTGGCATCAGTGAGATAGGAACCCTTCGTGCCATCAAGGTTTATCGTTCTGGTCGCCTGATTTCCACCATAGACGTGTACGACTACATCATCAATGGCAATGTACGCGGTGATGTGCGTCTGCAGGACGAGGATGTCATTGTGGTTGGCCCTTACGAATGCCTTGTGGATGTGCAGGGAAGTGTCAAGAGGCCAATGATATACGAAATGAAGGGCACGGAGAGCGTAAAGGACCTTCTCGCCTATTCCGGAGGATTTGCGGGCAATGCCTACAAGCAGAATGTAAGGTTGAAGAGGAAAAGCGGAAGCGAGTACAGCATACATACGATAGACGAGTTCCAGATGGGAGCATTCCAGCTTAGCGATGGAGACGAGGTTGTGGTTGATTCCGTACGTCCCAGATTCTCGAACCTCGTGGATGTTAGAGGTGCTGTCAAGCATCCAGGGCAATTCCAGTTGGGAGGCTCCATACAGACAGTACGTGAGCTGCTGCTTGCTGCAGATGGCCTTAGCGAGGATGCCTACGAAGACCATGCCGTGATACACAGGGAGAAGGACGACATGACGCTTGAGATGATAGCCGTGAACGTGGGCGGCATTGTAAAGGGCGAGGTGCCTGATATCCCATTGCGCAAGAACGATGTGCTGTTCGTCCCAAGCAAGTTGGAGATGTTGGGAGACCGTATGCTTACCATATCAGGGGAGGTGGCATACGAGGGAGAGTACCCCTATGCCGACAATACGACGCTAAAGGACCTCATAGTGCAGGCTGGCGGCATAAAGGATGCCGGTTCGCTGGCTCATGTCAATGTCTATCGCCGTGTGCGCGACATCTTTGCCATGGAAGACAACAACGAGTGTGCGGAGAGCTTCACATTCTCCCTTGACGAGAACTACAATATCCTTCGAGATACCGTGTTCTACCTAAAGCCATACGACGTGGTGTTCATACGCAAGAGCCCTGCATACGAGGAACAGCAGTTTGTGACCGTGCGTGGGTCGGTAAACTTCGTGGGCAACTATACGCTGACCAACAAGAACTACCGCGTCTCTGACCTGATACGTGACTGTGGCGGGGTCAACAGCCTCGCCTACCTGCGCGGGGCACGCCTTACGCGGCGCATGAACGAGGACGAGAAACTCCAGAGGGACAACGCCTTCAAGCATGCCCAGATCCAACTCTACGAACAGGCACTGAAAGAGGGAAAGGATGCCAATAGGGAATTGGCAGATACGTTGCTGTCCATGAAGATGAACCAGGATGACACATATCCCGTAGCCCTGGAACTGGAGGCGGCGATGAAGAACCCTGGTGGAGAGCACGACATAGTGCTCAGGGGAGGTGATGTGATAACCGTTCCCCAGTTCAGCAATATCGTCAAGGTTAGCGGCGAGGTTGCATACGCCATCAGCATGAATTACCAGAAGGGAAAGAGCCTAAGTTACTATATCAAGCATGCGGGAGGCTACAGTTCACGCGCCAAGAGGAATGGCGTATACGCCGTGTATGCCAATGGCGGCGTGGAGAAGGTAGGCAAGAGAAGCAGCAAGGACATACAGCCAGGATGCGAGATAGTGGTGCCAGCCAAGGAACAGAAGAACAAGATGACGACGGGCGAGATAATTGGCATCAGTACAGGGGCGGCATCACTGGCAAGTGTGCTCGTTGCCCTGATAAGCATATTCAAATAATAAAGAACACATACAGTTGCTTGGAACATGAACCAGAACGCAGAGGACAAGAAGATAGGGTTGTCGGAGATCGTAGCCAGACTGAGGAATAGGAAAAGGAAGTTCCTGTTGCTATGGTGCGTTACCTTCGTATTGTCGTGTATATGGATATTGCCGCAGCCAAGGTATTAAAGAACACCTCTGCCCTACCAGCCGTTTGCGGACGAGTTTGTCCACAGGAAAAGCAATGTGAAAGCAAGTGTGTACATCTCAAGATGAACGAGCCTGCTGT
>SFXD01000071.1 GCA_004559785.1 bacterium
GATTTAAACAGGACAGGTGATAGGTCACTGTCCTACATATAATACCATGCAATACTTATGCCATACAAATACACCTCAGGAAGCCACTTGGATAAATGCCAGCAAAGGTTATTCTTGTTTAGGGCAAGAATCTCCCATTTGCGTTCAGCCATGGCTGAACGGTCGAGTAAGTTAACTTACTTTGCCAATGAATATATCTTCATGAACCGTTCAGCCATGGCTGAACGCAAAATGCAAACTGTTGCATGCTTGTTTGAAGACATTTGTCCGAGGCATTCCTTATAGAATAGCACTTTATAGATTAGCCCTTGCCTGTTCCTCCCAATGTGTGGTATGTGTGTTTTGTGACTTTACCTGTGAAATAGGAACATCCATGCCCATATTCCGGAAATATTCATTACCTTTGTACCTGCATCAAGACATTTGGAGGTGTCAATCAATGGGACATTCCGTTGCCCTTAACGTTAAAACAATGTTAAAATCATGCACGTCCCTTGACTCGTCCCTTAGGGCAGGCAGTAACTTTGCATATGCTTAGCAACAAAAAGAAACGAATAATCGCGATTATGAATTACAAGACAAGAATGAAAATCGGAGAGTTCTCACAGATGATGCAGGTTACGGTCAAGACGCTGCGCCACTACGAGCAGAAAGGATTGCTGCTGCCCTGTGAGGTGGACGAGTGGACTGGCTATCGCTACTACACCATCGACCAGATGCAGAGGCTGAAAAGCATCCGACAGTTGCAACGACTCGGATTCTCGCTGGACGAGATAAGGGAGTTGTACGAAGACGATTCGCACGACCCCGACATCAGCCAGCTGACCCGGAAGATACGCGAGACGGAGCAGAGACTGCGTACGCTAATGGAGCGGAGGGAGAGGCTGCAGAACTGGAGAGACTCCAAAAAACAAATCAAGACAATGGAAAAATTCTCTATCCAAGCCTTGCCCGAAATCATCGTGGCAAGCCATCGTGAGGTAATACCCAGTTACGAGACCATAGGAGATATGTGTTGCAATACGATAGGTCCAGAGATGCAACGCCTCGGTTGCAAGTGCCCGCCCCCGGGCTACTGCTTCACCATAGAGCACAACGAGGAATACAAGCCTACGGACATCGACATCGAATACTGCGAGCAGGTGGAGGAGATGGGGCAGGACTCTGCCATCATCCAGTTCAAGAGGCTCAGCGAGGTGCCTACCGCACTGTGCATGAAGCATTACGGCCCATACGACCGCTTCTACGAGTCGTACACCGAACTGTTCAAGTACGTAGAGGAGCATGGCTACCGCATCGTGGGTAGGCCCCGATGCAGCTACGTGGATGGCATCTGGAATCAGGAAGACCCCGAGAAGTGGCTCTCGATAATACAACTCCCGGTGGAGATACAGGGACGTGAGGAGTAAGTGTCAGAAGCATGGCAGGTCAAGTCTCCTGCCATGCCCATATAGACAAATAACAGAAAACCAATATGAACATCAGACTTGAACAACCGCAAGATTACCGCGAGGTGGAAAACCTCACCCGCGAGGCATTCTGGAACGTGTACGCCCCGGGATGCGTGGAACACTTTGTCCTGAACCAGTACAGGAAGAACACCGACTTCATTCCGCAGCTCGACTTCGTGCTGGAGGAAGACGGCAGGATTATCGGACATGTGATGTATTCGAAGGCAGAGATAGCCATGGACGATGGCAGCGTACTGCCAGCATGCACCTTTGGTCCCATCAGCATACATCCCGAATACAAGCGCAGGGGCTATGGGCTGAAACTGCTGGTACACTCCATCGGAAGCGCGCGCAAGATGGGCCTTGGCGTAATCTGCATGGAGGGGAACTTGGAATTCTACCGACACGCCGGATTCGTCGTGGCAAGCACACTGGGCATCCACTATCATGCAGAGCCACGGGAGGAGTATGTCCCATATTTCCTTGCCCAGGAGCTCATTCCCGGCTATCTTGGGGGTAGGGAAGGTACATACCATACGCCTAAGGGCTATTATGTGGCATTCCAGAATCCTGAGGGATTCAGGGCATACGAGGCAACATTCCCTCCAAAGGTCAAGGCTCGTCAGGATGGCCAGATTGTGGACGACTGCCTGAAGAACCCCAATGGGAATGTGGATACATGACGAACCTTATTGGATGGTGCCTTCCGCTTCGCCAGTCTCGTCGTTACCTGTCCCGGTTGATGCTTTGCTGTCCTCTTCCTTAGCCTCTGGCTTGGGTTGCCTGTTCTCGAAGAGACGGTAGGTGGTGCGCAGCACCTTGAATTCGGTACGACGGTTGAGGGCGTTGCATATCTCCTGTTGCTCCTTGTCCTCGAAGGACAGGATGAACTGCTCGGTGAGGGTGTCGCCCTCGTGCAGGAAGGGGTTCTGCTCGGCTATCTTGCGCGATACTACCTTGGGGCGTTTCTCTCCATATCCCATTGGAGTGAGACGCTCGTTCTCTATGCCGTGGTCGATGAGGTAGTTGACCACGCTTTCCGCACGGCGTTGGCTCAGTCGCTCGTTGTATTCGTCCTTGCCGCGGTAGTCGCAGTGGGAGGCAAGTTCGATGGTGACGTTGGGATTCTCTATCAGCAGGGTGACGAGGCTGTCCAGGGCCTGTGTGCTGTTCTCTGTCAGTTCGGCACTGTCGAACTCGTAGAACACGTTGCGGACGAGTACGGGGTTGTTGATGCTGGCAAGGGGGAACTGCAAGACATGTTCGATGCTGACGCTGCTGGTATCCACGTGGAGTGACTCTCCGTGGTTGAGGTACCCCTTGCATGTACCGAGGAATACGTAGTCGACGTTGGGCTTGACTTCCTGCACGAAGGAACCGTCGCCACGGACGCTGAGCTTGAGGTTTGTCCCGTCATTGCCAACCATGTAGACGAGACCCTCGGGCAGTTCGTACCCGTCCTTCTCGTACACCCATCCCTTCACCGTCTGAATTATCTCGGGGCATTCGAAGGACATGATGTGATCCCATCCCCTGGCATCGCCCCTGTTGGTGGAGAAGAAGCCCCTGTTGTGAAGACCCTCGAATGTCATGCCGAAGTCGTCTCCGCTGCTGTTCATGGGGTACTTGAGGTTCTCTACCGTCCATCGTCCCGTGCTGTCGCATTCGGCCTTGAAGATGTCGAGCCCACCCATTCCGGGATGTCCGTTGCTGGAGAAATAGAACTCTCCGTTGGGTCGGAATGCCGGGAACATCTCGTCGCCGGGTGTGTTGATGGGTTCGCCCAGGTTCTCTACGCCTCCCAGTCCGTATTCCGTGACGGCTATCCTCCAGATGTCCTTTCCTCCCATGCCTCCTGGCATGTCGCTGGTGAAGTACAGCCACTTGCCATCGGGCGAGACGGCAGGGTGTGCATAGCTGGAGAGAGTGTCCTTGGTGATTTGCATGGTCTGCGGCTTGCCCCACGAGGCATCGCTGCGCTGGCTGGTGCATATCTCGGCATATCGTGGATAGTCGGAGTCGAAGGTGCATCGCGTGAGGTACATGGTCTTGCCGTCGGGTGAGAAGCAGCAGGCTCCCTCGTCGTATTCGCTGTTGAAGTCGCCCTCTATGGCCTCTGGCTGCTGCCATTTCCCCTTGTCATCCTTCTTGCTGACGAAGATGTCCCCGCTCTTGGTGCCTGTGATGCCGCTTATCTCGTTGCCTACGGCCTGCGGTCGGGTAGAACTGATATAGAGTTGGTCGTATTCGTCACCTGCGAGCATGGGGCAGAAGTCTGCCCTGCGGCTGTTGAATATCGGTTCCTTCTTCACGGTGTAGAGGGTAGGCTTGCCCTTCCATATCGGTGCCTGCATGCACCCTATCTTTCCGTTGACGGCGATGGGATGGCGTGGGACAAGTTCGAGGAAGGCGTCGTAGCTCTTGATGGCAGCCTTGTATTCGCCCATCGTGTGCTGTGCCTGTGCCAGGTAGAGCAGCGCCATCGAGTCGGGGTAGTGGTAGCGTATGGCATTCTGGTAGGCTCCCATTGCCTTTGCGCTGTAATTGATGTGCCGGTAGCACTCTGCCATCTTCCATGCCCTTTCTCCACGCTTGTCCTTCTCCTTGGCGGGCGTGCGTGAATACGCTTTCTTGTATTCGGCGGCTGCATCGAAGTATTCTCCTATGGCGTAGAAGGCATCACCCTTCTTGACGTGCGTCTCCGCACCGCAGCCCGCCAGCATGGTTGCACAGCACAGCACACAGAGCCATGTCAGCCAGCCAAGCATATCGTTCCGTATGATGGGGGTAGTCTTGTCCACGGGTGGTTCTCCTCTGTTCTTTACATTATATATATATAATAACGTAGCGTGCCTGTCTTTTATTGTTTAGTGCCGTTCCTTCTCTTCCTTGTCCGTGGCTTGGACTCTTCGGTAGTTACGGTTATGTGCCGTGGGGAATTGTCCTTGAGAACCGATACCACTATTTCCGTCACCATCTGCTTGAGTTCGTCCAGGAACTGGTGTGCCCCGTATTCCCTCCTTTCTATCTGGCGAAGTTTCTTCTCCCAGAGTCCTGTGAGTTCCGCACTCTTGAGTAATTCCTCGTGGATGATGTCTATGAGTTCCACTCCAGTAGGCGTGGCAATGAGGTTTTTCTTCTCCTTGCGTATGTAGTGGCGTCGGAAGAGGGTCTCGATGATGGCTGCCCTTGTGGATGGCCGCCCGATGCCATTCTCCTTGAGTGCATCCCTCAGCTCGTCGTTGTCCACGAGCTTGCCGGCAGTCTCCATTGCCCTCAATAGCGTTGCCTCTGTGTATGGCTTGGGTGGCGTGGTCCATTTCTCGCTCAGGGTGGGGACGTGTTCCCCGCTCTCCCCCTTGGTGAAGGCTGGCAAGGCATCGGATGTCTCTCCGTCCCTTGTTTCGCTGGAGTCCTTGGTAGGATTCGTTGAGGGATTGTCGTTTCCGTCGCTCTTGAATACGACCTTCCATCCCATGTCGGTGACAACCTTGCCACTTGAGCGGAACAACACGCATCCGTCTTCCCCGTGGCGAACTTCTCCAAGTACCGTGGTAGTCTCGAAGAGGCAGTCGTCGTAAAATGCGGCAATGAAGGTGCGTGCCACAAGGTCGAAGACGTTCCATTCCATCTCGCTCAGTCCCTGTGGCTTGACGCCTGTGGGGATGATGGCATGGTGGTCCGTCACCTTGCCGTTGTCGAAGACCTTCTTGGACTTCTTCAGCGGCTTGCCTCCGAGAGCCTTGACGAGGGTAGAGTAGGGGCGTTGTCCTGCCGTCTCCGTCAGGAAGAGCCCATTCATAATGTTTCCGCACTTGGGGTATACGTCATCCGGAAGGAACGTGGTGTCTACTCGGGGGTATGTGGTCACCTTCTTCTCGTACAGGCTCTGGATGAGGCTTAGGGTAGTGTCTGCGCTGTAGCCGAACTTCTTGTTGCAGTCCACCTGGAGGCTTGTCAGGTCGTAGAGCCTTGGCGGTGCTTCGCTGCCCTTCTTCCTGCTTACGGAGGTAATGGCGAGAGGTGCGTTCCTAATGGACTCCAGCACCGACTTCCCCTCTTCTTCCGTGGCAAACTCAATCTGCTTGTAGACGGGTCCCTTGGACTTCATGGCCTTTCCCTGCTTGGCAGCCTCCGCTATCTCGTTGGCTTCCTCCGCCTCGGCTTCCTCGTCGTGCTGTATGGCGTTGAACTTGGTGTTGCGGTAGATGGTGGACAGCACCCATGACTGGCGTGGAACGAAGTTCTCAATCTCCTTCTGCCTGTTCACTATCAGTGCGAGTGTAGGGGTCTGTACCCTGCCCACGCTCAGGACTTGCCTCTGCCCGTAAGCGTATCTCTGCGTATATAGGCGTGTGGCATTCATGCCCAGCAGCCAGTCGCCGATGGCTCGCATCAGTCCTGCTTCGTATAGGCTTTGGTATTCCTTCTGGTCCTTCAGCGTCCGGAATCCTTCCCTTATTGCCTCTTCCGTCAGGCTGTTTATCCACAGTCTCTTGACGGGGCATTTGGCTCCCGCCTTCTGCATCACCCACCTCTGTATCAGTTCCCCCTCCTGCCCGGCATCTCCGCAGTTGATGATTAGTTCAGCCTGGCTCATCAGCCGCTCGATGGTGTGGAACTGTTTATCTATACCCTTGTCTTCCTTCAGCTTTATCCCGAAACGCGCAGGTATCATAGGCAGTTGGCTCAGGCTCCATCCCTTCCAGAGTGGGGAGTATTCGTGTGGCTCCTTCAGCTCGCACAGGTGCCCGAAGGTCCACGTCACTTGGTAGCCATTGCCCTCCATATATCCGTCCCTTGTGCTGTTGGCACCCAATACGTGTGCTATGTCCCGTGCTACGGAAGGTTTCTCGGCTATGCAAACTATCATCTTCTTGTTTCCTTTTATTTTTCTGTTCAGGGGGACAAAGGTATGTATATTTTTCCGAATCTTCAAGATTTCGCCCCGAAGAATGCTCGTTTTTTCAGAGTGATGTGTGCATGGGTGCCTGCACGGCTTTGGCATGAAGGTGCGTATTGTGGAAAAAAACTCCGGATTTGTTTGTCCAATAGAATGAAAGTGCCTAACTTTGCCTATGGCAACATGAAGATAACGTTCATCGTGACATACTATGACGAGCCTGGCGAACTGCTTGCGGAATGCCTTGGCAGCATATTCTCCCTTCCACTTTCGGAGGGAGAGCGTGAGGTGTTCGTCATCGACGATGGCAGCCCACGTCCACTGGAAGGGGAAATGACTGGCATGTTTCCAGGCATTCGCTATGTGAGGCAGTCCAATGGTGGGCTTTCAATGGCAAGGAACAGGGGACTGGATGAGGCTACGGGCGACTATGTGCAGTTTGTGGATGCCGACGATGCCCTTTTGCCCGAGGCATACGCAGGTGTGATTGACTGTGTCAGGCAGCAGTCTCCCGACATGGTGATGTTCCGTTTTACCAACGACAGGTCATGCGTTTCCAACGTATGGGATTGTGGAATTGCATCAACGGATGGCAGCACCTTCCTCATGTCCCGCAACTTGCGTGGCTCGGCATGTTGCTATGTGTTTCGACTTGCCATTCTGGGTGACCTGCGTTTCTGCCGTGGCATACTGCACGAGGACGAACTGTTCACTCCGCAACTGGTGATGCGCGTGCATAGCCTTGTGCATACGAATGCTACGGCGTACTTTTATCGCATGCGACCTTCCACCATTACCCACGCCACGGACAATGTCCATGTGCGCCGCAGGATAGAGAGCATCCTGTTTGTGTTGCGGGAATTGCACCGTCTGGAGATGCAGGGGGCTTCGGTCCTAAGCAGGCGTGTCGACCAACTGACGATGGACTATATATATAAGGTTTGGGCGCAGAATCATAGTCTCGGTGAGGTGCGTGCCACCCTGGCCGAACTTCGCAGCCTCGGGCTTTTCCCTTTGCGCCTCAGGTGCCATACCATCAAGTATCTGCTCTTTGCTCTTGCATCGCGGATGTTCCTGCCATGCATGTGAGGCTCCTTTATCTATACCTACCAATCCTTTACCCTCCCCCGATGAGGCTGTGGGCAAACTGCAGGAAGGCAAGAGGGACAAGACGGACATTCCATCTTCCAACATGTGCATGAAAGAAGGTATGTCCTTTACAGAATTTTGTTTTCGTTTATTAATGTTCATAATAAAACCCCGAAAGTTTTTTGTCTAACCTTCGGGGTTCATATCAAAAGTCCTGCGCCCTCGATACGTATGGGATACCGCAGACAGGGATTACTCCTTGTCGAGGAGGATGTTCATAATCTCGCAAGCCGACTTTGCCACGCTGGAGCCTGGTCCGAAGATGGCGGCAACGCCAGCCTTGTAAAGGAAGTCGTAGTCCTGTGCAGGAATAACGCCGCCGGCGATGACCATGATGTCTTCCCTGCCAAGTCGTGCAAGCTCCTCGATGAGTTGTGGCACAAGGGTCTTGTGACCGGCTGCCAGCGAACTTGCTCCAACCACGTTGACGTCGTTCTCCACTGCTTCGCGTGCAGCCTCGGCCGGCGTCTGGAAGAGGGGACCCATGTCCACGTCGAATCCACAGTCGGCATAGCCTGTGGCTACTACCTTGGCACCGCGGTCGTGTCCGTCCTGTCCCATCTTGGCTATCATGATACGTGGGCGTCTGCCCTCCTTGCGTGCAAACTCTTCGGTCAACTGACAGGCCTTGTCGAAGTCGCTGTCGTTCTTGGATTCACTGCTATACACTCCTGAAATGGTTCTGATGACTGCTTTGTAACGTCCCACGATAGCTTCGCAGGCGTCGCTTATTTCTCCCAATGTGGCACGGTGTCCCGCAGCCGTTACGGCGAGGTCGAGCAGGTTGTCCTTGCTCTTCTTGCCCTCGTTGAACTCTCGTACGCATTCCGTGATGGCGGCCAGGTCTTTCTTCACCTGCTCCTCGTCGCGGTGAGCCTTGAGTTCCTTCAGGTTTGCCTCCTGCTCCAGTCGTACGGCCGTGTTGTCTATCTCGAGGATGTCGATGGGATCCTCATGGTCAAGGCGATACTTGTTGACACCCACGATGGTCTGTACTCCAGAGTCTATGCGGGCCTGTGTGCGTGCGGCTGCCTCCTCGATGCGCATCTTCGGCAGCCCCGTCTCTATAGCCTTTGCCATACCTCCCAGTTTCTCTATCTCCTGGATATGTTCCCAAGCCTTGTGGTAGAGCTCTTGCGTAAGTTTCTCTACATAGTATGAGCCTGCCCATGGGTCGATGTGCTTGCATACCTGAGTCTCGTTTTGGATGTATATCTGGGTATTACGCGCAATGCGAGCAGAGAAGTCTGTAGGCAGGGCGATTGCCTCGTCGAGTGCGTTGGTGTGCAGCGACTGGGTGTGTCCCAGTACGGCAGCCATAGCCTCGATGCAGGTACGTCCAACGTTGTTGAATGGGTCTTGCTCCGTCAGCGACCATCCAGATGTCTGCGAGTGTGTACGCAGGGCCATGGACTTGGGGTTCTTGGCACCGAAGCTCTTGACAATCTTTGCCCAAAGCAATCGTCCTGCACGCATCTTGGCAATCTCCATGAAGTGGTTCACGCCAATGGCCCAGAAGAAACTGAGGCGAGGTGCGAAGGCATCCACGTCGATGCCTGCATTGATGCCGGCACGGAGGTAGTCCATACCGTCAGCCAGTGTGTATGCCAGTTCGATGTCGGCAGTTGCACCAGCCTCCTGCATGTGGTATCCGGAGATGGAGATGGAGTTGAATTTGGGCATCTTCTGGCTTGTGTACTCGAAGATGTCGGCGATGATCTTCATGGAGAACGAAGGTGGGTAGATGTAGGTGTTGCGCACCATGAACTCCTTGAGGATGTCGTTCTGTATGGTACCAGCCATCTCCTCGAGCTTTGCGCCCTGTTCGAGTCCGGCGTTGATGTAGAATGCCAGAACAGGCAGCACGGCGCCGTTCATCGTCATGGAAACGGACATCTTGTTGAGGGGTATTCCGTCGAACAGTACCTTCATGTTCTCGAGCGAGCAGATGCTGACTCCAGCCTTTCCTACGTCACCCACCACGCGCTGGTTGTCGGGGTCATAGCCACGGTGTGTGGGAAGGTCGAACGCAACGGAGAGTCCCTTCTGTCCGGAGGCGAGGTTGCGGCGGTAGAAGGCATTGCTCTCTTCTGCCGTAGAAAAGCCAGCGTACTGGCGAATGGTCCATGGACGGAATGGGTACATCATGCTGTAGGGGCCGCGCAGGAACGGTGGTATGCCGGCAGCGAAGTCCAGGTGCTCCATGCCCTCAAGGTCTTCCTTTGTATATACGGGTTGAATGTCAATCTGCTCAGGAGTCTTCCAGTTGGCTGTTATACCATTCTCCCTTTGCCATTGTTGGCCGTTCTTTGCCTCTATGCCGGCAAAGATGTCTATGTTGTTAAATGATTTGCGTGCCATAATCAGATTCCGAGTTTAGTGTTATACTCCTTCAAGGTCTTCAGCTGGTCGACCTTGACGTGGATGAAGTTCTCTATCCCTGCTGCCTTCAGTTCGTCCGAGCAAGCGGGTGCGCCTGCCACCACGAACATGGCACGTCCATCCAGATACTTGAATGCTGGGATGGCGTACTCTGCATATTCGTCATCGCTGGAGCAGATTACCACGATGTCTGCACCTGCCTCCAAAGCCTTGTCGATGCCTTCCTCCACGCTGGGGAATCCGAGGTTGTCGACTACCTTGTAGCCGGCTGCCGCAAGGAAGTTGCAGGAGAACTGGGCGCGAGCCTGACGCATGGCGAGGTTGCCTATGGTGAGCATGAACGCTACGGGAGTCTTAGCAGCCTTTTCCGTAGTAAGGCGAAGGGACTCGAAATCGCTTGCAAGGCGTGTCGCGCTGATGGATGGCAGAGAGGATTCCGTCTCCTTGTTTGTTCCGCATGTGTTGCAGCAACATTGAACTGGAGTCTTTCCCTCGCTGGTCTCTGTGAAGTTGGGGAACTGGTTGGTACCCAGCATGAACTCCTTGCGCTTGCCGGCATTGGCATGTCGTGCAGCGTTTGTGTCGTTGATAACTGCCTGTACGCTTCCGGCCTTGGCTGCTGACAGGAATCCGCCTTCCTCCTCTACTCCGAGGAACAGTTTCCATGCCTGCTCGGCAAGTGCTGTGGTCAGTTTCTCGATAAAGTACGAACCTCCGGCAACGTCCACCATGCGGTCGAAGTGGCACTCGTCCTTCAGTAGCAACTGCTGGTTGCGTGCTATGCGCTCGGCAAAGTCCGTTGGAGTCTCATAAGGAGCGTCGAACGGAGTGACTACCATGCTTTCCACTCCGCCCAGGGCCGCGCTCATTGCCTCGGTCTGCGAACGTAGCATGTTGACATAGCTGTCGAAGATGGTCTGGTTGTATGTGGTGGTAAAGGCGCAGATGTGCATCTTGGCACTCTCCTTGCAATCCGTGTACTGGCTTACAATCTGTGCCCAGAGCATGCGTGCGGCACGTAGTTTGGCAATCTCCATGAAGTAAACTCCGTTGATGCCAAGGTTGAACTTGATGTTGCGTGCAGCCAGTTCGGGGGAGATGCCTGCCTCGGTCAGTTCTGCCATGTATTCGTTACCCCAAGCCAAGGCATAGCCAAGGTCCTGGTAACTGTATGCGCCTGCATTGGTCAGCTTGTAGGCATTGACGGCGATGGTACGGAAGTTGGGATACTCCTTCATCGTCTCAACCAACTCCTTGGCACAAGCCAGGACTGGAGTGGTGTCCTTGCCTTTGGTAACGATTTTCTCTATTGGGTCGAAACAGATGGAACCTGTCACCTTCGTCTTGTCCACACCCTTCGACTCGAAGTATGCTGCGAGCAGACGGACCAATTCCAGGCTGTGGCGCTGGCAGGTCATGAAGTTCAGCTCGACGCATTCTACATAGATTCCGTCCAGTAGCGTGCTGATATATTCTGCACTGAGCTCGCTGGCGGGAATCACGAATCCGAGGCTGTCGACACCCCTGTTGAGTATGTCAAGTGCCTTGGCATTTGCTTCCTTGGGGCAGGCGCACTTTATGTCCTGACGGACATGCCATTCGTTGTCTGCCGCCTTGTTGCCGCGGACGTATGGGAACTCGCCCGGCAGGGCATTCACTACGGGGAGCTGCTCTACGTCTTCCTTGAGGTAGAATGGCTCCATGGAGAAACCCTCATTGGTCCTCCATACCATTTTCTTCTGGTAGTCAGCACCCTTGAGGTCTACCTCAATCTTGTCCCGCCATTCTTGGCGTGAAGGGGCCGTAAAATCAGAGAAAAGCTTTTCTTTACTTTCTGTCATACTATAATTTAAATGGAATGCATTAGTATAATTAGCGATTGCAAAATTACATATTTTTAGGGTAAGGACAAAATAAAGAAGCCTAAATTGCACGATTATTCACGGAAAAAGACATAAATCTTTTATTATACAAACGCTGTGTTTCTTTTTTCCATAACTTTGCAGTTGAAATAACTTAACAAAAATCAAATTATACATTTTTACCACATGGAATGGTTACAATCACTATTTA
>SFXD01000005.1 GCA_004559785.1 bacterium
TCGTCTTAGCTTACGTTGAGATAGTCAGACTTACGTCATCTCACAACCAGCTGGTTGCCTTCCATCCTTTGCATATAGCTTTGGATAAGGGCTTTCAGATGGCGTTCCATTTCCTTCTCGCAAGGAAGGTTCTTGCCGCATAGATTGTCCGTCAGCATCCAGTCCTTTTGATAGTTGTACAATCCTGTTGTCCGCTGTCCATCGAACTGCAACAGATACGGGTGCCGCACATATTGGTAAATGCCGTTGCTGTAGTTCACGGCCCACATACCAGATTGTTCTGCAGAAAGCAAGTCCTTGCCGAAAGCGACGTATGGGTATGGGTAGCCAAGGGCGGCAAGCAAGGTAGGCATGATGTCTATCTGCTGGGCTACGCCTTCTCTGCTACCAGATGGGAAAATGTCGTGGGAAGGGTCGAATATGATGACAGGACTGCAGAAAAGCCCAAGGTCTGTCTGGTACTCCGCATGGTCGGACAGGTTCGTGTGGTCGCCGGTAAGCACGAAGATAGTATTCTCGTACCAAGGTTGCCTGCATGCAGTCTCGAAGAAGAGGCGCAGGGCGTTGTCGGCATAGCGTATACACTTGTGGATTGGGTTGGCATCCTCGTCTCGGAACGTCTCGGAATATTTGTCTGGTACTGCAAAAGGATGATGGCTGGATGCCGTAAAGACTGCCGTAACGAAAGGTTGCCTGATCTCCGTCATCTTCAGGGCGTAGAACTGTAAGAAAGGCTCGTCCCATATAGCCCAAGTGCCATCGAAATCCCTGTCACCTCCGAATCGCTCGTCGCGGTTATATTCAGTCCTGCCATAATATGACTGGAAACCTGTAGAGCGTGCAAAAGCCTGGAATCCCATACTGCCATTCTGCGCCCCATGGAAGAATGCGCTGGAATAGCCTACCCTACCCAACTCCCTTGCCAATCCTCCCACATCGTTCATAGATGCTGGGGTTAGGAAGAAAGGCTCCATGAACATTGGTATGGAACTCAGGATGCTCGGCATGCCGTCGATGCTTTTCCTCCCGTTGCAGAAGGAGTATTCGAAGGTCATTGAACAACTGCAGAGGCTGTCGAGGAATGGGGTGTAGCCCAGGTATACGCCCCCATCGAGGTGTGTATTGCAGGCTCCGATGTATTCCCGTCCAAGGCTCTCCACTATCAACACCACCACATTCTTGCGCCGCATCTGCCCTCCTACGGAATCGGGTGCATGGATGGGAGAGTATGTGGCGGCAAGTTCCTCGTCAGGCAAATACTTGGGATCTGCGAATGCACGCTTGCCAAATGTGCGTATTATGGAGAAAGGCGTATTCAGCACTATCGCTGCCTCAGAGGGATGATTCACATATTGGTTGGCATTGCTCACGGTAATTGGCCTTACTGCAGCCGTGGCACCGCCCCTCATTCCTATAATGGCAAATGGGACGAACAGCAGTAATGCAAACGTATACGCGGAGTAGTAGCATACATATTCCCTCCTTCCGGCCAAGCTTATGGCGGACGTGGGCATCCGGTATGCACGGCACAAGAACCACAAAATTGCCAATGTCAGCAAGACAAGATACCAGTGCGATACGAGTTCCGCACCGAATACGGAAAGGAGGTTGTCCTCGTTAGAAAACTCCGACACTACCGTTGCTGTCGTCCTTCTGCCGGCAAAGCGGAAGTATACGCAATCCACCATATTTGTGATGACTCCCACGCCATTGAAGAGAAGATAAACAGCCTTGGCGGATTTCTGCCATGCGGTCTTCTCCTTGAGACGGATAGGCAAAAGCATGAGGAAGGCATACAGCACGTTGAGGTACATTATCGCCGACGTGTCGAAGCAGACACTGCCTGCAACCACGTCCCACGGGTTCAGTTCCATGAATCCAGAACCGAGCAAGTCCCAGTTCTCGAACAAGAATGCCATGCGGCAAACGGCAAAGGAGACATATACCAGCAGTATGTTCTGGACGAATGCTACCGTCGACAGGACGTAGCGGCATGGACACTTTCCTTTCATGATTCGCTTACCCTATCTACGTCATTATTCCCTGCATGAATCTTCATGAGCATGATACCCACCAAAATCCAAATTATCTCCCTAAGCCTGCAGATGATGCTGACAAACATTCCGACGGCGGCTGACATGCCCAATGCCGCAATGGAAATCACGAACCCGCCCTCCTGAACTCCAAGTTGCATGGGGAGGAATCCCATGACATTGGCAAAGAGTGAGGTGAAAGCCAGGATAAGCATGGAATGAAGGTACGTCAGGATGAATCCATCAATGCCTCCTCCGGAGTCGATTCCGAACAGGAGCAACATGAAGAACACCTCGGAACTTTGCACCACCCGTGAAAGATACTCGAGTATGAGGCTTGTATAGAACGCCTTCCTATCCTGTCGGTGCAGGTCAGATATCTGACGGTCTATCTCGGCAAGCATCTCGGCATGTGCGGCTATGAACCTCTCGCTCCATGCCCCCAGTCCGGGAATCTTGCCTATCCATCGTATCAATTTCAGCGCGACGCCGTTCCTATAGCCGACAGAGAAGACATAGAATGCGAGCAGGCAGAAGATGCAGACAAAGGCAAGCGTGACCCCTACCGTCCAGTTCATTGGTACATTGCCGCACAATGCGAGTATGGCGTAGACGAAAACCGATAAGAACCAAAACCAGAAATGAGCGAAGAAGTGCATCATGGCATACAGGATGACCGAAGACGTAGCGCGCTCCTTGCCTATGTCCTTGGAGAGTTCCATAATACGGTATGGCTCGCCGCCAAGTCCTCCCACGGGCGTAGCATAGTTCAGGGCGTAGCCGGTGACTGTAAGCCTGTAGAGTCGGGAGAAACTGACACTACGTTCTCCCGCAGCATGATTGCCACCCTTGATAATGCTCATCCACGACAGGGCGTTGATGGCATATATCACGAGCCATATACCCACGATAGGCACGAGCCAATAACCAGCCTTGCATACATGCATCCACAAGTCGGCAAAGCTGACGTCGAAGGTGAGCATCATGACTACCACGGCAGCCAAGCCGAAGAAGAAGAACAGGTTGTTTACCCTTTGCTTGGTCCAGGTCATGGCATCGTCTGCAATTTATCGGTCAGGATGCCACAGAAACGCTCATGCCTATGTATGATGTAAAGGCATAGTGCAGACATGAAGAATCCTTCGAAGATGAAGTTCAGCGAAGGCACGTCGGCCAGGCAGAAAAGGAAGAGGAATGCCGAGCGGAAATTGAACGTCAGCAATCCGTTCAACTTGATTACAGGCAAGGAATACCTGTGGAAGTCCTCTCTCAGTTCTTCGGGTATATTGCCCTCTGCATGGTATTTCTCGCGCAGGCGTGCCATCAGCGCCTGGAACTTGGGCGTCCATTGCTCCTGCTTCCGGGTATAGCCTATGTACGATTTTAGGAAGAACCTCCACATTCTGTTTCTCTCTACGGGCGTATCGTCATATATCTGCTGCTGCTTGACAGAGGAGTCGAGTTCGCTGCCCTTCTCCCCCTTGAGGAAGAACAGATGTGCCTGGATGTAGTAGTCTGCCGTGCGTGCCTGCCAGCTGAAGCATACGAATCCCGTATAAAGGGCGAAAGCGAGCAGCAGCAGCGTGGCTATCATGGCATTTCGCTGTGTGTCCTCTATGCCGAGCCATCCAAACTCTATGCTGTGATGATGGTAGAAGCGTATCACCATGCCCACGTAGATGGGGGTAAACCAGACGAAGCCTGCCAGTCCGTCGAGGATGCGCCCCAGCCTCGACTTCTTTCCCGTCATGCGAGCAAGCTGCCCGTCCGTACAATCCAGGACGTCGGCCCACAGAAGCAGGATAATACCTATGACGTTGAGCCACAGCCCGTGAGTCCCTCCGTAGTGGAAACTGCCCTGCGCAAAGAACCAACTGCTGGCAGCCCCTATTATCATGGAGATAATGGTGACTGTATTGGGATGAATGTCTAATCTGGCAAACAACAATGCCCATAGGTATGCGAATGGGCGGACTACCTTGATATCCAACCAGTCATCAGTCTCGGATGACTTTAGGGTAGACTGTACTTTCTCGTTCATAATGTCTTAAAAAACCAATCCTATTTCCTAAATGTGCGGCAGTCGTTTCCCAACGCTCATTGGATTGACGTATACCCACATATTATATATATATAACAAACACAAGCCGAAGTCTTACCAGAGTTCGGCAGGTATCCTCTGCTTGGCGTTCTCAAAGTCTTCCACCGTGTCCAGTTCGCAGGAGAACAAGTCCGTGACATCCATCACCCTGAACGTACGTCCCTTGGCAAGCAGTCGTTCGAAAGCCAATTCGTAGAATTTGTCCTCAAGGCGCTCCTCGTTCATCATCACCTCAAGCTCGCTATACAGTGCCGACGTGTACTCCTCGCCCATCTTCTCGATGCCGAGGCTCTCGCCCGCAGCCTGGCTGGGATTGCACGTCTTGCTGATTTCCAGGATGGAGCCAGAGTCATCCGTCACCACCTTCATCTCCTCGTCCCCGAGTTCGTGCCTGATAAGGGTTAGGACGTTGTCGTCGCCAGACGTCAGGACACGGGTCAGTATGCGCGGGTCGTATAGCAGGTCGCTGTCCAGCAGCAAGATGTCCTTGCCCTCGGCTTCCCTGCGCGCAAGCCACAGGGAATAGATGTTGTTGGTAGAGGCATAGTCGGGATTGTGGATGAAACTAACGTTCACGTCAGCCCCATAACGTTCCGTAACGAAATTCTCGACCATCGTATGCAAATATCCTGTGACGATTACGACGTCTGTCACCCCATTAGCCAACAGGGCATCCATGGAACGTTGCAGCAACGAACGTCCGCCTATGTCAAGAAGGCACTTGGGGGTGCTTAGTGTCAGTGGGCGCAGGCGAGTTGCCATCCCTGCAGCAAGAATGATAGCCTTCATGTTTCCAGCCCTCATCCGCGGATTGCCTTTGCAACCCTCTTTATGGTATCTACCACCACCTGTATCTGTTCCTTGCGCCCGAGCGTGATGCGCAGGCAGGACTCCATGCCCTTGTCCGTCATGAACTTGATCTTGTAGTCCTGTTCCTTCATGGCAGCCTGCAATGCCTCCTTGATTTCCGAAGGGTACTTGACGAGGATAAAGTTGGCGACACTCTTGTAGACCTTGAATCCTGGCTCTCCGCCCAATTCCTTCTTGAACAGTTGCCTATCCCACTCCATTTCGTCCGCCACCTTGCGGTAGTGTTCCTCGCTCTCCAGGGCGGCAAGTGCCACGGCCTCCGAGAACCTATTGTAGCCAAGGTACTTGTTGCAGTAGCTTAGGAACTGGTCGTGTCCAGCTCCGATGAAGGCAAAGCCCACGCGAAGTCCTGGCAATCCGTAGAACTTGCTCAGGGTGCGTGAAATGATAAGGTTGCCGTACTTGTTCACGAGGGGTGCTATATAGTCCGTATCGCAAGAGACGAAGCTGGCATAAGCCTCATCCACCAGCACCATGGTATCGGCAGGTATGTTCTCCATTATCCTTCCTATCTCCTCCGATGTCAGGCTGTTGCCTGTTGGGTTGTTGGGCGATGCCAGCAGCAGCATCCTGGGATGTATGCGGTTGGTGTAGCTGATTACCTCGTCGACGTCGTAGCTGAACGTATCCTCCTTCTCGTACAGGGGGTACATGTATGTGTCGCCTCCGCACTCGCTTGCCACGCGGTTGTAGTACCACCACGAGAACTGTGGTATCAGTATGGTGCGGTTGTCGTCCTGTGTAAGGAAGTAATGAATGGAGTTCTTCAGCAAATCCTCGCCTCCATATCCCAGCAATACCTGCTCTTCGGGGACCCCGTACATCTCGCTCAGCCTGACTGAGATGACGCTCTTCTTCCCCTCGTCGTAGATGCGGGTATAGAAACAAAGGGTTTCGGGATTGAATTGTCTTATGGCATTGACTACCTTTTCGGAAGGCTTGAAATTGAACTCGTTTCTATCAAGATAATTCATCGTGAATTAATTATGCAATATCGTATAGATTTTCAAATTGGCTGCAAATTTATGCTATTTTTCCGAAAACGCCAAACTTTTACGGCATTAATACTCGTTGGGTTGTCCTTATGTGTCACACCTCTGCAATAATTCATATTTGCACATACAGCCAGAAATGCTGACGGACACCATGTCATGGCAGCCTGGAATAGGTGTAATGCAACAGGTTGCTAATCTTGCGCACCCTCTCGCTATGCGACTCTGTAGTGCCGTCCCCCGGGTTGAGCACCTGCCCCGTATACAGGTCGGTGAACGTACTGCCCGTGGCATCCTTGAACATAATGCCACCGGGGTACGTACAGTAGACGCATGGATGCCTGTAGTTGCGGCTTAGCACGTTGCGGCTCCAAGGGAAGTCGTCGTGAGGGATTCCCATCTGTGCGAGCAAGGTGGCAGCGATGTCCCCCTGCGATACGAGTACGGGGATCGTGCGAGGTTCCCTGACGGCACCTCCCAACAGCAGCAATGGCATGTGGAAGAACTCGGGGTCGCTCATGTCCAGCCCGTATGTCACGCCGTGGTCTGCGAATACTACTATGAGCAGGTTGTCCCATACGGGTGTCCGGCTCAGGCTGTCGAGGAACTGTCCAAGGCAATGGTCGGTGTACGCAAAGGCATTGTACACCTCGTCGTCCAGCCTTTGGTATGGCACCTGCCATGGTTCGTGGCTCGAGATAGTCTGGTAGCCTATGTACCACGGGGATTCGGGACTCTTGGATAGGGCGATGCCCATCAGGCGGTTGAGCGAGATGCTGTCATTTGCCCCCCACGAGTCACGCTCATGCCGTGGGACGTCTATGCTCTCTATCCCGAGAACGGGGTCAAAGCCCATGGCAAGCAGGTACTTCTCCTTGTTCATCACCGTCTGGTCTCCGCCATACAGGTACTCTGCCTCATATCCCACGGACCTCAGCGAGCGTGCCAGCGAAGGCAGGCGTAGCAGGCAGTCGTCGTCCTGCATTAGGCTCAGTGTGGGATAGCTTACGTAGCCCGACACGAAACTGACCGTACCTCGGTCGGTGCGGAAGCTCGTCGCCCAGGCATTGGTGAAGTTCACCCCCCGTTCCATCCAGCGGCACAGTTCCGGGGTCACCCCCTTGTGCCCCCCAAGTGTCTCTATCATGCTGGCACCGCATCCTTCAAGCTGTATTGTAATGATGTTTGGGCGAGTCTGCCTGAGTAGCGTGTCTGCCACGTCCTCGGTGTCGGCCGGGAACATCTCGCCAGCCATGCTGCTGCACTCCGCCTCGCCATCGCTAAGGCAGAACTGCCTGTCAGCGGGCTTGGCATACAGGATTGCAGACGACATGAAATGCCTGACGGGATTGACAGCCGCATGGTTGAGCAGCAACCTGTCTGAATGGAATGCAGCAGACTCTCGTCCCCGGTGCCATGAGAAGTTCGTCAGCACCAGAAGCACTATGAAGCCTGCCATGCAGAACGGCTCGGCCGCACCGGGCTTGGCAAGCCTTCCACGCGGAGTGGCAAGACGGCTTAGCCCGCATGCTGCCAGCACAGACAGGACAAACGCCACCATCCTCCATGCTATGTAGCTTGCCGGCACGCTCGCGCCCACCTCTCCGGGCGAGAACATATATCCGAATATGCTGGCGTCGAGCTTGAACTTCCAGTAGGCATACATCACGGCATCTGCCACGATAAGCAGCACCGAGAGGAAGAGGACGGCCATCATGCATCGTCCGGCACATGCCCTAAGGTCGGAGCCGTCGCTCCTCCATGCCGCCGCCACGCATAGCCATGCAGGCAGCACGGCCACGAAAGCCGTCGCCACGTCCAGTCCTAAGCCTGCCAGCAGACAGCCAGCCACCTCGCCGGCAGACAAGTCTCCACCTGCGTTGTACAACAGGAAAACCACCTTGCCTACGAGTGCCACCACGAGGTATACCAGCACCTGTGCATATACAAAGAGCGTCCTTGCGTATCCGTGAATCTTTCTCATGTCGTACTATTAAAGGGTTGTCCTAAAAAGAAGAAAGCGTATGTCATTTCCTCCCGAAGTCGGCAGGTATCTCGCCCCACTCTCCGGTCTCCCACTTCAGGACTGGCGCATGCTGCGGATTGTTCCTCAGCCACGCCTCGGCCCGGGCTATCAGTCCATGCAACTCTGCCGTGGCAGGAGTCCTCACAAGTTTGGTCTTGCACCTCATGTTCTTCACCCACAATATGGCATTGTAGCTGTCGCTGTACACCTTCATGTCCCACCCATTCCGCTTGATGAGAGCCAGGGCATGTACGATGGCAAGGAACTCACCTATGTTGTTTGTCCCATATACAGGGCCAAAATGGAACAGTTGCTGGCAGTTGCCCAGGTACACCCCGCGGTATTCCATGGGTCCTGGGTTCCCGCTACATCCGGCATCCACCGCAATGGCGTTGAAATCCACCAAATCCTTCAGCCGTTCGTAGTCCATAAGCTGATTCTTGCATATCATGTGTGGGTGCTACATCCTCTCGGGCACTTCTATGCCGAGCAGTCCCATTCCGTTCCTCACCACCTGTCCCACTGCGGCTGACAGGGCAATCCTGAACCTGCGCTTCTTCTCGTCCGGTTCGCGCAGCACGCTGAAGTCGTGGTAGAACTGGTTGTACTCCTTCACCAACTCGTAGCAGTAGTTTGCTATGCAACTTGGGTTGTAGTCGTTGCCGGCCTGACGCACGGTGTCCCTGAACCCATGCAGGTGCTGTATGAGCCCTATCTCCTTGTCGCTGAGCTCGGTATCTGTGTCGAGCGCAGCCAGATCCACGTCTCCTGCCTTGCGTAGGATGCTGCGTATGCGTGCGTACGTATATTGTATGAAGGGGCCGGTGTTTCCGTTGAAATCTATGCTCTCCTCGGGGTTGAACAGCATGTTCTTGCGTGCATCCACCTTGAGGATGAAGTACTTCAATGCCCCCATGCCCACTATGCGTGCTATCTCCTGCGCCTCCTCCTCGGTAATGTTCTCCAGTTTGTTCACCTTGTCTGCGCTCATCTGCCTTGCGTCGGCAATCATGGTGGCTATCAGATCGTCGGCATCCACCACGGTACCCTCGCGGCTCTTCATCTTGCCGTTGGGCAGTTCCACCATTCCGTACGAGAAGTGGACGAGGTCCTTGCCCCACTTGAATCCCAGTTTGTCGAGCAGAATGGACAGCACCTGGAAGTGGTAGTTCTGCTCGTTGCCCACCACGTATATCATCTTGTCTATGGGATAGTCCTGGAACCTCAGCTTTGCCGTGCCAATGTCCTGCGTCATGTACACGCTGGTGCCGTCCGAGCGCAGCAGTAGCTTCTCGTCGAGCCCCTCCTTGGTGAGGTCAGCCCAGACGGAGTTGTCATCCCTGCGGTAGAAGAGTCCCTTGGCAAGCCCCTCCTCCACCTTCTCCTTGCCTTCGAGGTAGGTCTCGCTCTCGTAGTATATCTTGTCGAATCCCACGCCCAGGGCCTTGTACGTCTGGTCGAAGCCTGCATACACCCATTCGTTCATCCTGCGCCACAGGTCACGCACCTCCGGGTCGTTGTTCTCCCACTTCACCAGCATCTCGTGCGCCTCCTTGATGAGCGGAGCCTCCTGCTTTGCTGTTTCCTCGTCCATGCCCTGCTCCACGAGCTGGCTGACCTCCTGGCGGTAGTGTTTGTCGAACGCCACGTAATAGTCGCCTATCAGGTGATCGCCCTTCTTGCCGCTCGTCTCAGGAGTCTCGCCGTTGCCGTACTTCAGCCATGCCAGCATACTCTTGCAGATATGTATTCCACGGTCGTTCACGATGTTAGTTTTCACCACCCTGTTTCCGTTTGCCTGCATCACGTTAGCCAGAGCCCATCCCAGGAGGTTGTTCCTCACGTGTCCCAGGTGCAATGGCTTGTTGGTATTGGGGCTGGAGTACTCTATCATCACCAGCGGGCTTTCCTCCGTGACGGGGACGAACCCGTAGGTTGGGTCCTGCCTTATCTCCTGCAGTAGGCTAATCCACTGGGACGTGGCGATGGAGAGGTTCAGGAATCCGTTTATGGCATTGTATCCTGCCACCACCTCGGGCACCTTGCCAACGAGGTACTCTCCTATCTCGCGTGCCGTATCCTCGGGTTTCTTCCTGCTTATCCTCAGCAGGGGGAATACCACGAGGGTCAGCTGCCCCTCGAATTCCGGGCGTGTCGCCTGCAGCTGCAGCACACCTTCGCCCACACTCTGTCCGTACAATTCCTCCACTCCTGCCCTGACGGCATGGAGTATCTTGTCTGCTATTTCCATCTTTACTTGCTGTTTTCTACTTGGCTATGTTATGAATTCGGCTACAAAAGTACTGCTTTTTATCGAGACGTACAAATTTTCTGATAAGCAAGAGGAGAGGGAATGCCTGCATTCACTATCCCGAGCGGAAAACCGACCGAGCAGCGAGAGCCGTCAAGCTCGCATGAACGGCAGAGTCGCAAGGGAGGAAGACGAAGTCAAAAAGTCTCAAACTTTTTCCATCGTTTTCACGCTTTTCCTTGCACATAACGGAGCAAATGACTACCTTTGCATGCGAGAAGAACCGTATGGCAAGCTCCGGGGCTTCTCTCTTGAACCAATATAATAAAATGTATTATGGATAAACAGAAACAAATCCAAATCCAGTTCAGGCTACTGGACATACAGCAACTGCAGTTCGTGAACCTCGCCAGCAAGTGGCCCGATGGAGAAATGCAAATCAACAACCAGATCCAGTTCAACTGCGAGACGGACAAGCGCATCGTACATTGCAAGACCCACTTCGAGTACAAGAAGAACGACATCACCCAACTGCTCTTCAGCGTGCAGACCACGTTCGAGTTCGCACGCGAGGGCTGGAGCGCAATGTACCAGCTCGACGGCGACCAATGGATATTGCCCGCAGGTCTCGTACAGCACATGGCAGACCTCACCATAGGCTCAGCACGCGGCATCCTCGCCGTACGCAGCGAGGAGGAAGAGGGATTGCCAAAACTGCTGCTGCCCCTCGTCAACCCTGCCCAGGTGCTGAAGAACAACCTTTGCTTCAAGCGCAACATAGCTCCCGAAGGGGTTGGGATGGGCGGAACCAATGGCAACGCCTAAAGGCATAAGCCCTGCCAGCATCGCATTTTCGGCCGCAGGAAAGGCAAGTCTCGTCCTTTTTTTCAACCACAAGTCATAAAAAGATGGCAAACGTCTTGCCGTTACAGAAAATTTGACTATCTTTGCACCCGAAATTTGCAAAAACATAGGTTGCTCCTGTAGTTCAATGGATAGAACAACGGTTTCCTAAACCGTCGATCCGGGTTCGATTCCCGGCGGGAGTACAAAGAACGGAGCAGACCCCCTGCGGGGTTTGCTCCGTTCCTTTTTTTTGTCTGCACGCCCCCGGCCTATGAGGTGCGCCGGTTGTGCCTACTTCCAGTCGAACCTTATGGTGCAATCCTTGTCGAATGTCGTTTCCGAGTACTTCTGCCCGTAATCAGCCCCCCTATACCTTGAGACGGCGATGTCCCTGACGTGCTCCTTTACTACGGGCAACGAGAGGTGCAGGGGGGGGGCATCAATAATCGTCGTCGACCGTTGACATGCCGAAGTACCTGCGTCCGCCTATCTTGGAGGTAGACTTCTTGCCCGTCTTGTGGTTGGTGAGGATAGCCACCACGTTGCCGTCCATCTCGCCGAAGTATCTCTCGTCGAACCTGCTGACGGAATGGCTCAGGAACGTGAGGTCGAGCTCCCCTCTCAGTTCGAACGTAGCATCGGGGTACTTGCTTAGGCTGCCGCCCAGTTCCTCCTGCTGCTTCTCGGGGTTCAGGCGGTAGCTTATGTCATAGGAGATATGCGCTATCCCCGGTAGAAGGCAGCTCGCCTTGCTCCAAGCAATCTGGTACGGGCACTGCACGCATGTTGCAATATGTCATTTGCACAGTCTTATTTGCGATAATTTATAACGCCAAGGACAAGAAAACGTATCATTTTAACAGTAATTGCGGCAAAAAACAAAATATCCTGTCTGCCGTGGGTGGATATTGGCATAATTGTTGTACCTTTGTGGCGGAAAAGAGCTATTGTACAACAACAACATACGCAGCTTATGGCAGACAGTTTAGACATCAAGGAAAGAGAGTCCGTAGTGGTCCGCTTCTCGGGCGACTCGGGCGACGGTATGCAACTTGCCGGCAACATTTTCTCCACCGTGTCGGCCACGGTGGGCAACAGTATCAGTACATTCCCCGACTATCCTGCCGACATCAGGGCTCCGCAAGGCTCCCTGACCGGAGTGTCGGGATTCCAGGTCCACATAGGTGCAGGCCAAGTCTTCACGCCGGGCGACCAGTGCGACGTGCTCGTGGCGATGAACGCAGCCGCCCTGAAGACTCAGTATAGGTATGCCAAGCCGGGTGCCGCCATCATCGTGGACACGGACAGCTTTGGGCCCAAGGACTTGGAGAAGGCACAGTTCCAGACCGCCGACTACCTCGGCGAGATGGGCATAGACCCCGACCGCGTCATCGCATGCCCACTGACGAGCATGGTGAAGGAGTGCCTCAAGGACAGCGGAATGGACGTGAAGAGCATCCTGAAGTGCCGCAACATGTTCGCCCTGGGACTGGTCTGCTGGCTGTTCGACCGCGACCTGGAAGTGGCATTCAACTACCTGCGCGAGAAATTCGCCAAGAAGCCCGGCGTGGCTGAGGCAAACATCAAGGTCATACAGGCAGGGTACGACTACGGGCACAACACCCACTCGAGCGTAGCCAACGTATACCGCATAGAGACCAAGCACAAGGTGCCCGGCAGGTACATGGACATCACGGGCAACAAGGCTACGGCATACGGATTCATTGCCGCCGCCGAGAAGGCAGGACTGAAACTGTACCTCGGCTCATACCCCATCACCCCTGCCACGGACGTGCTGCACGAACTGTCGAAGCACAAGAGCCTGGGAGTGACCACAGTGCAATGCGAGGACGAGATAGCGGGATGCGCCTCCGCCGTGGGGGCGTCCTTTGCGGGAGCCTTGGCGGTGACCAGCACGTCGGGACCTGGCATCTGCCTCAAGAGCGAGGCAATGAACCTGGCAGTCATCATGGAGCTGCCCTTGGTGGTGCTGGACGTGCAACGCGGCGGACCTGCCACGGGACTGCCCACCAAGAGCGAGCAGACCGACCTGCTGCAGGTGCTGTTCGGCCGCAACGGCGAGAGCCCCATGCCGGTAATGGCAGCCACGAGCCCCACCGACTGCTTCGACGCCGCATACGAGGCGTGCAAGGTGGCCCTGGAGCACACCACGCCGGTGGTACTGCTGACGGATGCCTACGTGGCCAACGGTTCGGGAGCATTCAGGCTGCCTGACCTCAGCAGCTACCCGAGCATCAACCCACCATACGTGCCCGAGGAGCTGAAGGGCAAGTGGACGCCCTACATGAGGGCCGAGAACGGCACCCGCTACTGGGCAGTGCCCGGACGGGAAGGCTTCGAGCACATCCTGGGCGGACTGGAGAAGGACGACAAGACAGGCGCCATCAGCACCAATCCCGAGAACCACGACCTCATGACACGCAAGCGCGCGCAGAAGATACAGAACATACCCGTGCCCGACCTGGAGGTGCTGGGAGACAAGGACGACGCAGAACTGCTGATAGTGGGATTCGGCGGCACCTACGGACACCTCAGGGCCACCATGGACGAGATGCGCCGTGAGGGCAAGAAGGTGGCCATGGCACACTTCCGCTATATCAATCCCCGGCCACGCAACACGGCACAGGTGCTGAAGGCATACCCCAAGGTGGTGGTGGCCGAGCAGAACATGGGGCAGCTGGCAGGATGGCTGCGCATGAAGGTGGACAACTTCGTGCCATACCAGTACAACGAGGTGAAGGGACAGCCCTTCAAGGTGGCCGAGCTGAAAGAGGCATTCAACGCATTAATCACAAAACAGTAAAAGAGAGAAAGGACAAGCATTATGGCATATACTCAGAACGACTTCAAGAAAGGACAGCCAAGATGGTGTCCCGGATGCGGAGACCACTTCTTCCTCGCAAGCCTGCACAAGGCCATGGCAGAGATTGGCGTGGCACCACACAACGTGGCCGTGATTTCGGGCATAGGATGCTCGAGCCGACTGCCACACTACATGGCAACATACGGCATGAACACCATACACGGGCGTGCGGCGGCCATAGCCACAGGCGTGAAGGTGGCTAACCCCAACCTTGCCGTATGGCAGATAAGCGGCGACGGCGACGGACTTGCCATCGGGGGAAACCACTTCATACACGCCAACCGTAGGAACGTGGATATGAACATGATATTGCTCAACAACCGCATATACGGACTCACCAAGGGACAGTACAGCCCCACCTCGCCACGAGGCTTCGTCAGCAAGAGCAGCCCATACGGCACGGTGGAGGACCCCTTCCGGCCAGCCGAACTGTGCTTCGGGGCACGAGGGCATTTCTTCGCCCGCGCCGTGGCAACTGACGCACCCGCCACCATCGAGGTGCTGAAGGCCGCCTACAGGCACAAGGGCGCCAGCGTGTGCGAGATACTGCAGAACTGCGTCATCTTCAACAACGGCACGCACGATGCCGTATCTACCAAGGAGGGACGCGCCAAGAACGCCATCTACGTCGAGCACGGCAAGCCCCTCGTCTTCGGAGAGAACCGCGAGTACGGACTGGTGCAGGAGGGCTTCGGACTCATGGTGGTGAAGATTGGCGAGGACGGCATCACTGAGCAGGACATACTCGTACACGACGCACACTGCGAGGATAACACGCTGCAACTGAAGCTCGCCCTGATGGGCAACGGCGACGGGTTCCCCGTGGCACTGGGCGTGATACGCGACGTGGAAGCCCCGACCTACGACGAATGCGTGACCGCACAGATAGAGGAGGTGAAGGCAGCAAAGAAATACCACTCCTTCGCCGAACTGCTGGAGACCAACGACATCTGGGAGGTGAAATAGCCTCCCCCGACACCAAACTGACCCCATTTCTGCCCTGTATGGTACGCCACACGGGGCAGAATTGGTTACACGGTTACACGGTTACACGGGGTGTTTTTGTAACCCTCCGTGCTGATACTATGGGCATTCTATAAGTAAAATAAATAATTATTTATTTTACTTATAGAATGAGGTGCTCATTTCTGGTGGGAAATACGCAAATGCAACATACCCCCGTGTAACCGTGTAACCGTGTAACTCGTGTAACCGAACAGGCTTCCCCAGGGGGTGTAATTTTTTTCCTCCCGAGGAAAATATATTTTCCTCGGGAGAGAAGTAGATTTTCCTCGCGTGCCGCCCCGAAATGCCGTTTTTTTTGTGGTTACAAAGTCCGTGTACCCCCCGTCCGTGTAACCGGGAGGGGCTGTCTCGTGTAACCACTGGAAAGGCTTCCCCGACATCCCGGACAACTATTGCGGGAATGGGAAAACCGCCGTACCTTTGCACCGACGTCAAGCAATCGTTCTTTGAAATGCTTTCTGGGTTATGGCAAGAATTGGTTTCGCAGTCGGGGGTGTCACGTGCGGAACAGGCCTACCTGCCGGCCGTCCTGCAGGAGGCAGCAGAGCAGTCGGGGCAGACCCCCTTGATGACGTAATTGGCAGAGACCATCGTGAAGCCCTCGGGCAACGCAACGCCCGGGATGGCAGTGCCATACAGGCAGAAGGTCCTCTGGCAAGCGATGCAATGGAAATGCGGATGCCTGTCCTCGGGAGTGCATTTCCCCCTGCCATGGCACACCTCGTACTTCAAGGCTCCGCTGCCATCCTCCAAGCCATGCACCAGATGGTGCCCCAGGAGGAGCGTCAGGGCACGGAATATCGTACTGCGGTCAGCCGTCACCATCCTCTCCTCCATATCCTTCAGGGACAGTGGGCGGTCGGCCTTGCACAGCTCCCTGTACACCAGCAGGCGCATGGCGGTGGGCTTCACGCCCCTCTCCTGCAGCAGCGCCCCGTAGTCCTCCATGGTCTGCGGGGCATTCATGTCATCCTTAGCCTTCATCATCGTGCCTCCACTCCGTCAATACTTGAACGAGCTGCCTCCCGCAAACTCACGCAGCAGGGACGTGGGCGGCACCTGGTCGCCGGGCACGCTGCGGAAATATTGCAGGAACTTGCGCAGGCGGTTGCTCTCGGCATACTCCACCGCCCTCTCGGGCACCTGTTCGAGGATGGGCATCACCCTGTCCTTGATTACGCCAAGCTCGTACAGCAAGGCACTGTTGAAGGTGGCATCCGCCAGTTCCTGGTATGGGAATATCCACTTCTCCTCGCCTGCCTTCACGCTTGGGCAACGCTTGATGGTCTCCAGTGCCGAGTAGCCCCTGTACCTGTAGTCCCTGAGGATGCGCCTCAGCAGGCGTATGTCCTCGGTGGGGATGTGGTTGTGGTCGTCCAGCTGTATGGCGGTGAGGGCAGAGACGTAGATGCGGTACTTCTTCTCCTCGGGAATCTGCTGCGAGAGGATGGGGTTCAGGGCGTGGTTGCCCTCCAGTATGATTATGTCGTCGGGACCTATCCTTAGCCTGCGCCCCTCGTAGACACGCTCGCCAGAGGGGAAGTCGTAGCGTGGCAGCTCGACCTCCTCGCCCCTAAGCAGGGCACTCATCTGCATGTTGAAGAGCCGCGTGTCCACAGCCTCTATGCACTCGAAGTCGTACTCGCCGCTGGCATCGCGCGGGGTATCCACGCGGTTGACGAAATAGTTGTCGGTACTGAGGATGTGCGGACGCAGGCCGCAGGCCATGAGCAGGATGGCAAGTCGCTTGGCAGTGGTGGTCTTGCCGCTGCTGCTGGGACCTGCTATTAGAACCAGCTTGGAGCCTCTCGCAGCTATCTCGTCGGCTATGTTGGACAGTTTCTTCTCCTGCAGCGCCTCGCTGACGTTTATCAGCTCCGATGCCTTGCCGCCGAGTATGGCCGCGTTGAATTCCCCGGCCGTGCGCACCCCCAGTATCTCCTGCCAGCGGTGGTACTCTCTGATGACCCCCAGCATCTTCTTCTGCTCCACCAGGTCCTCCAGCCTCGAAGGATCCTTCTCCGACGGTACGCGCAGGAGCAGCCCGTCGTTGAAAGGCAGGAGGTCGAAGAGGTGTATCTGGCTCGTGCGTGTCAGCAGGCATCCGTAGAAGTAGTCGATGGCACCACCCATTTCGTAGTAGTTGGTGTAAAGGCTGTCCAGGCTCTCCAGCAGCTGCACCTTGCTTGCCATGCCACTCTTCTGGAAGAGCTCTATGGCATCCTCTATGGGACATTGTATGCGATGGACGGGGATGTCCGAGGAGACGATGTCCACCATCCTGCCACGCAGCGACGAGACATCGTCGAAGGTCACCGGACGGCCTATCCTGAGTTCGCAGAAATAGCCCCCGCTGACGGGAGCGTCTATCAGCAGCTGCCCTCCGGGGAAGAGGTCCTGCACCGCCTTGGCAAGGACGAAGAAGAGGGTCCTCTTGTAAGTCCCCATCCCACCCGACGAGCGCAAGGTGAGGAACTCCACGTCCTTGTTGTTGTAGAACCTGTAGTTCATGCCCTGCATCTTGTTGTTGACCCTGGCGCAGACGGGGCCGAAGGGCAACACCATCCCGGCCTGACCGAAGACATCGTAAAGCGTGCTGCCTAAGGGTACGCTTATCTTTCTGCCGTTGTTGCGGCAACGTATGGTAAGTTTGTTCATGATTTAAGAAGTTTCTTGGGATTACTGCATTCGCACGATGAGCTCAGCCCTCCGCCTTGCCATTAAGCATCTCTGTCAGGCACGCCATGCCCTCGCTCGCCCCCTTCATGATGTGGCGGAAGCTGCGCTGGCTGTTCCATTTCACGGGCTTCGGGTCTATCAGGTATATCGGAGCCGACGGGGGCACGTACATCGTCAGCCCTGCCGCCGGATAGACGTTGAGGCTGGTGCCTATTATGACGAACACTTCGGCTTCCTGGCAGGCAAGGGCGGCACGCTCTATCTCGGGCACCGCCTCGCCAAACCACACTATGAAGGGACGCACCTGGCTGCCGTCGCCTGCCTTGTCGCCCATCCTGACCTCCGGGTCGTCGGGCGAGAGGGTGCGGACGTACCTGGGGTCGTTGGGCGAAAGGCTGCTCGTCACCTTCATCAGTTCTCCGTGCAGGTGTATGACGTTGGTGCTGCCCGCCCTCTCGTGCAGGTCGTCCACGTTCTGCGTTATCACGGTCACGTCATGCTTGCGCTCCAGTTCCGCCACGAGCCTGTGCCCCTGGCAAGGCTCCGCGCCCAGCAGCTGCCGCCTGCGCTCGTTGTAGAATTCGGTCACGAGGGCGGGGTTGCGCATCCACCCCTCGGGGGTCGCCACGTCCTCCACGTTGTACCGGTCCCATAGCCCCCCGTTGTCGCGGAATGTGCTTATGCCGCTCTCCGCACTCATGCCTGCCCCTGTAAGGATAACCACTTTCATATATCCGACGATAATTAATAATTATGTGCAAAAATAGTAAAAAAAACAAAACTTATGCCATTTAGATGGATAAAATGTATTAATTTTGCGCTGCAATTAGAATAATACACATTTTTTATGGACAAAATCAGTTATGCTTTAGGGCTGGGAATAGGCCAGCAACTAAAGAGCATGGGCATAGAGAATTTCTCCGCAGAGGACTTCGCCCGCAGCGTACGGGACGTACTGGCTGGCAAGGAGACGGAGATGTCCCATTCAGAGGCACAGAAGATGCTGAACGAGTATTTCCAGAAGAAGGAGAAGGAACAGGCGCAGAAAGCCATAGGCGAAGGCAAGGCTTACCTTGAGGGCAACGCCAAGCGCGAAGGCGTGGTACAGACCAAGAGCGGATTGCAGTACGAGGTGCTCGCAGAGGGCAACGGCAAGAGTCCCAAGGCTACCGACACGGTACGCTGCCACTACGAAGGCAGGCTGCTGGACGGAACCGTGTTCGACAGCAGCTACAAGCGCGGGGAGCCCGCCGACTTTGGGCTCAACCAGGTGATACCCGGATGGAGCGAGGGCGTGCAACTGATGAAGGAAGGCGCAAAGTTCCGCTTCCACATCCCCTACCTGCTGGCCTACGGCGAACGTGGCGCAGGTGCGTCCATACCACCATACAGCACCCTGGTGTTTGACGTAGAACTGATAAAGGTTCTCTGAGGCATCGCCCAACATATTTATATAATATATTCCCAATAGGACACAAACAACAATAAATATAAAAAAACAACGTTAAGAAAATGAAGAAGTTTTATTTCATCGCAGCTGCCGCAGCGGCTGCCATCATGGCTTCTTGCGGAAATGGTACTCCCAAGGCCAACATGAAGAACGACATCGACACATTGAGCTATGCCATCGGCGTGGCTCAGTCGCAGGGACTGAAAGACTATCTGACTCAGCGCATGGGCGTGGACACAGCCTACATCGACGAGTTCGTCAAGGGACTCAACGAGGGCGTCAACGCAGGCGACGACAAGAAGAAGGCAGCCTTCTATGCCGGCATACAGATCGGACAGCAGGTCAGCCAGCAGATGGTGAAGGGACTGAACTACGAACTCTTCGGCGACGATAGCGTGAAGACCGTGAGCATAGCCAACTTCATGGCAGGATTCGTGGCAGGTACGACCGGCGAAGGCGGACTGATGACCAGGGAAGAGGCCACGGAGACGGCAGACAGGAAGATGAAGGAAGTTAAGGCTGCACACCTGGAGGAGACCTACGGCGACTACAAGAAGGAGTGCGAGGAGTTCATGGCAAACGTTGCCAAGAAGGAAGGCATCAAGTCGCTCGGCGACGGCATCTACTACGAAGTACTCACAGAGGGTAACGGAGCCATCCCAGCCGACACGAGCCGCGTTAAGGTAAACTACGAGGGCAAGCTGATAAACGACACTATCTTCGACAGCTCATACAAACGCGAGGAGCCATCTAAGTTCCGCTGCAACCAGGTTATCCCCGGATGGACCAAGGCCCTGACGAACATGCCCGTAGGCTCTACATGGAACGTGTACATCCCACAGGAACAGGCCTATGCAGAGCGCGAGGCTGGCAAGATTAAGCCTTTCTCATGCCTGATCTTCAAGATTGAACTTTTGGGTATCGAGTAGTACCGGAGGACCTGAGACAATGAGACACCTGATAATAGCCCTGTCACTCCTCTGCTGCTGCCTCGACGGTACGGCAGCTGGCAAGAAGGCTTCACGCAAGAAGGCTGCCAAGACCCCCGTAGAGGTGGTGGACACGGTATGCACCGATACGTTCAGCTACTTCTTCGGACTGGCAAACTCCAACGGGCTGAAGGCTTACCTTGCCTCGCGCATGGGAATAGATACCACGTACATGGCTGACTTCCTCGAAGGATTCCGGAAGCAAGAACTTACCACCGAGGACAAACGCATGAAGGCCCGGCTTGCCGGAGTCGAGATTAGGCAGCAGGTGGAGACACAGGTCTATCCCAATGCCAGCAAGCAGGTAAACGACAGCACCGACGTACTGAACAAGACTCTCTTCCTGAAAGGATTCCAGGAGGGCATAGCCAACACTGCCGCCGCACCTGGCATGGACAGCGTACAGAAGGTGGTGAAGAAGCAGATGGACTACTACCACAAGGTCAACATGGAGAAGAAGTACGGAGACAACCGCCGGCTTGGCGAGGAGTTCCTCAAGCAGAACGCCAAGAAGGATAGCGTACAGACCACCCCAAGCGGACTGCAGTACAAGATTCTCACGGCTGGCAGCGGCGAGATACCACAGGCCACCGACAAGGTAAAGGTCCACTACGAGGGACACCTCATCGACGGGACGGAGTTCGACAGTTCGTACAAGCGCAACAAGGCTACTACGTTCCCTGCCAACCAGGTCATCAAGGGATGGACCGAAGCACTCACCATGATGCCCGTGGGCAGCAAGTGGGAACTGTACATCCCACAGGAACTGGGATACGCCGACCGCGAACAGGGGAAGATACCTCCATTCAGCTGCTTGATATTCACAGTAGAGTTGCTCGAAATAGTAAAATAGAAGCAAAAAGTTTCTAACGATTGTTAAAATGGCATCAAAATATCGGTTTTGATGCCATTTTTTTGATGTAATCGTTCCTCTTGACGAATATTTTGTGTAATTTTGCTATGCAAATCAACTAAAACTACAACATATAGCAACAAAGGGAAATGGAAAAGATTGACAAACTTGACAAGAAGATTCTTGAAATTATTTCCTGCAACGCAAGGATTCCATTCAAGGACGTAGCCATCGAATGTGGAGTTAGCAGGGCTGCCATACACCAACGCGTGCAGAGGCTGATAGACATGGGGGTCATAGTGGGCAGCGGCTACCACGTAAATCCTGTCAGCCTGGGATATAGCACCTGTACGTACGTGGGCATCACATTGGAGAGAGGCTCCATGTACAAGGGCGTAGTGCAGGAATTCATGAAGATTCCGGAAATAGTCGAGTGCCATTTCACCACGGGGCCATATACCATGCTGATAAAGCTGTATGCCAAGGATAACGCCCACCTGATGGAACTGCTCAACAACTGCCTGCAGGAGATTCCGGGCGTGGTGTCCACCGAAACGCTCATATCCCTGAAGCAAAGCATCAAGAAGGAAGTGCCCATAGGACTGCAACACGAAGAGACCAAACCGTCAGCCATCCTTGAGGAGGAATGATTCCAGGCAGCAAGAACAGACCGCCCGTAATAGGCATAACGGGCAACTACGGAGACAAGGGTTGCGAACTGGCACAGGGCTACTACCAGTCGGTCCTGAAGGCCGGAGGAGTGCCCGTGGTATTGCCCCCACACGACGACGCAGGGGCCTTGTCTGCCACACTCGACGGACTGGACGGACTGCTGCTCTCGGGCGGAGGGGACATCAACCCACTGCTGCTCGGCGAGCAGCCACTGCCACGACTGGGACATATCTGCCCACAACGTGATGCCATGGAACTGCGCCTCGTACGGGAAGCCTACGAGAGACAGGTTCCCGTCCTGGGTATATGTCGCGGCATACAGGTGCTGGCAGCCGCCTTGGGCGGCAGCGTCTACCAGGACCTCGGCAGCCAGTACCACGACAAGCCCCTTGTCAAGCATTGCCAGGACCTTGACCGCGCATACGCCTCGCATGCGGTACACATTGAGGAAGGGAGCGTCCTGGGCGACATCTTCAAGGGACAGGTCACCATCAACGTGAACTCGTTCCACCATCAGGCCGTAAGGCTCCCCGGCTCACGCCTGAGAGTCTCGGCACGCTCCTCGGACGGCGTGGCAGAGGCTGTGGAGAGTACGGAATACAAGAGTATCCTCGGAGTGCAATGGCATCCCGAGTGCTTCATCCTTACAGGAGACGAGAGCATGATGCCGCTCTTCCGCTGGCTCACGTCCGAAGCCTCATCCTTTGCCGAAGCCAAGCGGGTACACGGCAGGACGCTCACGCTCGACAGCCATTGCGACACACCTATGTTCTTAGACAAGGGACTGACGCCTGGGATGTTTGCCAATGGCTCGGACATGGTACTCGTGGACTTGCCGAAGATGAAGGCTGGCATGCTCGACGCCACAATAATGGTGGCTTACCTGGAGCAGGGACCTCGCGACGAGGAGTCGCTGCTCGCGGCAACGGCCAAGGCCGACCGGCTGATTACAAGCATCGGGGAACTCGCTGCGGCCAACAGTGCGGAGGTCTCGCTGGCTTGCACCCCTGCCGACCTGCACAGGCTGAAACAGGAAGGCAGGAAGGCAGTCATGGTAGGCATAGAGAATGGGTATGCCATCGGACGGGACCTGCAACTGCTGGAACACTTCCGCAACAGAGGCGTGGTGTACATGACGCTATGCCACAACGGGGACAACGACATCTGCGACTCGGCAAGAGGCTACGGAGAGCATGGAGGCGTGAGCCGGTTCGGGGCACAGGTCATTGCAGAGATGAACAGGCTCGGCATGATGGCAGACCTGAGCCATGCCTCGGAACAAAGCTTCTACGATGCCCTTGACATCAGCACACAGCCCATAGTATGCAGCCACAGCAGTTGCAGGGCTCTCTGCGACCATCCCCGCAACCTGACGGACGAACAGATGCGAGCCCTGGCACGGAAGGGAGGCGTTGCACAGGTCACGCTCTACCACGGATTCCTGCGCCAGGATGCCGAGGCCACCATACTCGATGCCGTGGAGCACCTCAACCATGCCGTCAGGGTGATGGGAGTAGAGCACGTCGGAATAGGCACGGATTTCGACGGAGACGGAGGCATACGCGGCATAGGTTCTGCCGCCGAGGTCATCAATTTCACACGTCGCCTGCTGGCTGCAAGGTATTCCGAACAGGAAATAGGGCTGATATGGGGAGGCAACTTCCTGCGGGTGATGGAGAAGGTACAAGACGTATGACGCTACGCTGCATACCATAAGGACAACAACATTATCATGCCAAGGAATATGAAAAGATTGCTTTACTCTGCCGCCATCTTCTGCCTCGCAATGCTGGGCTTGTCGGCATGCAAGGGCACAGGCGGCTCCGCTGACAGGCACGGCTCTGCCGACACCATCGCATTGGCAGCCTGCCCCACCTTCAGCGCAGACAGCGCGATGAAGTACATCCAGGGACAATGCAACTTCGGACCGAGAGTGACGGGTACGCCCCAGTCACGGGCTTGCGCCGAGTACATCGCCGCACTGTTCAGACTATACGGGGCGAAGGTCGAGACTCAGCAATGTGCCGTCAGGATCTGGGACGGCACGCAACTGGAGGCGACTAACATCATTGCAAGCATCAACCCCGACAACACGGACAGAATCCTGCTATGCGCACATTGGGACAGTAGGCCGTGGGCAGACAACGACCCCGATGCAGCCAACCACCACAAGCCCATTCTGGGTGCCAACGACGGCGCAAGCGGAGTGGCGGTAATGATAGAGTTGTGCCGACTGCTCTCGATGCAGGGCGTGGACACGGGCATAGACTTCGTGTGCTTCGACGCAGAGGACCTCGGGACACCGCAATGGGCAGAGGGCATGGACGACACCAGCCAGACGTGGTGCCTCGGCTCGTACCATTGGGCTGCCAAGGCATGCGAGACGGGGTACAAGGCGCGCTTCGGGATATTGCTCGACATGGTGGGAGGCTTCGGAAGCGTATTCCACAGGGAAGTGGTCAGCATGAACTATGCCGAGCCAGTGGTGAACCTCGTATGGAGGCTGGGCAGGCAACTGGGCTACAGCCACTACTTCCCCCTGTCAGACGGAGGCATGCTCATAGACGACCACGTCAACGTCAACCGCATTGCCCGCATCCCCTGCATAGACATTGTTCCGCACTTCAACGAGGGACCAAGCAGCTTCGGACCCACATGGCACACCATCGGGGACACGCCCGAGAACATAGACCCCAACGTGCTCGAAGCCGTGGGACAGACTTTGACACAACTGATATATAACGACAACGAGAAGATATGACAATAGACGAAATACAAGAAGAGATTGTAGAGGAGTTCACGGGACTTGACGATTGGATGGACCGCTACCAGCTGCTGATTGACCTGGGCAACGAACAGCCTCCACTCAACGAGGCGTACAAGACCGAGCAGAACCTGATAGACGGCTGCCAGAGCCGCGTGTGGCTGCAGGCAGACCTCGTGGACGGCAAGGTCGTCTTCCAGGCCGAAAGCGACGCCCTGATAGTAAAGGGCATAGTGACGCTGCTCATACGGGTACTGAGCAACCACACGCCGCAGGAGATAGTGGATGCCGACCTGTTTTTCATAGATAGGATAGGACTACGCGAGCACCTGTCCCCCACCCGTAGCAACGGACTGCTCGCCATGCTCAAGCAAATGAAACTCTATGCCTTGGCATTCCAGGTAAAGCAGCAGGGATGAGGATAGGCAACGTCAACCTGGGCGAACAACCCGTCCTGCTGGCTCCCATGGAGGACGTGACGGACATCGGCTTTCGCTTGCTGTGCAGGCAGATGGGAGCCGCCATGGTGTACTCCGAGTTCGTCTCCAGCGACGCACTGATACGCATGGTGGGCAAAAGCCTCGACAAGCTCAAGGTATGCGACGAGGAACGCCCCGTAGCCATACAGATATACGGCAGGGACGTGGATGCCATGCGACAGGCCGCCCGCATCGTAGTGGAACAGGCACACCCTGACGTGCTGGACATCAACTTTGGCTGCCCCGTGCGAAAGGTGGCCGGCAAGGGAGCCGGCAGCGGCATGCTGCGCAACGTCCCCCTGATGCTCGACATCACGCGGGCCGTGGTGGAGGCCGTACCGGGAACTCCTGTCACGGTCAAGACACGCCTCGCATGGGATTCCGACAGCCTGTACCTTCCCGACGGCAAGCCTTTCATAGTGGACCTTGCCAAGAGGCTGCAGGACTGCGGCATACAAGCACTTACCATCCACGGACGGACACGAGCCCAGATGTATACGGGAGAGGCCGACTGGACACTAATCAGGGAAGTCAAGGCCGACCCCGGGATACACATACCCATCATCGGCAACGGCGATGTCTGCACGGCAGAACGTGCAAGGGAATGCTTCGACCAGTACGGGGTGGATGCAGTCATGATAGGCAGGGCTACATTTGGCCGACCATGGATCTTCCGCGAGATAGCAGACCCCTCACAGACCCTCACCATCGACGACAAGATTGACATTCTCAAGCAACAGGTGCTTGCATCCATCGGACGCATAGACGAATACAGGGGAATATTGCATGTACGCCGCCACCTGGCCGCTACACCTGTCTTCAAGGGAATACCGGATTTCCGCGAGACCCGCGTCAGGATGCTCCGTGCCGACACCAAGGACGAACTGTTCCGGATAATGGAGGACGTACGACTTATGCTTGGAAACCTGCAGCAATGACATAACCAAACCTAAATAAACGACATGAAAAGAATCCTACTCTCCTCATGCTGCCTCATGGCATGCCTGCTTTCGTTTGCCATTTCCGCATACGACCTCAGATGCGAGTTGCTGAGCCAGCCATGTGGCATCGACAACACAACACCAAGGTTGGGATGGAAACTAAGCACGCCGCACAACGGGGCAAGGCAGACAGCCTACCAGATAATGGCTGCCTCACGCCCGGAGTTGCTCTCAGAGGGCAACGCCGACCTGTGGGACAGCGGTAAGGTCCCGTCCGCACAGTCGCAATGGGTGGCATACCAGGGCAAGCAACTCGCCTCAAGGAGCGTGGTATATTGGCAGGTGAGGGTATGGGACGAGAACGACAAGCCATCCGACTGGGCAAAGGGCGCAAAGTTCACCGTAGGCATACTGGACAAGGGGCTGTGGCAGGGACGGTACATCGGCATGCCACGCGACAACCGCCAGGTACAACCCATGCTGCACCGTACCTTCCAATGCAAGGAGGCTGGCAAGGAAGCCTACCTGCACGTCAGCACGCTCGGCTACCACGAAGTGTACGTCAACGGCAGCAAGGTGGGCGACGACGTTCTGGCACCAGCCGTAGTGGAATTCACCAAGAGGCACCAAAGCATGACGTACGAGATAGGCAACATGCTTCGTGAGGGGCGCAACGACATAGTTATATGGCTCGGAGGCGGATGGTACGACGGCAAGGCTCCGGGAGTCAGGTCCGGAGGTCCCTACGTGATGGCGCAGATTGACCAATGCGACGACGGCGAATGGCAGACCCTGGTCTGCACCGACGCTTCGTGGCATGCGAGACCCAGCGGGTACTACAACAACGGCACCACCGCCGAGGGACGCTTCGGCGGAGAGGTGGTAAGGGCCGCAGAGTTGCTTCCCGACCTGGATGCCGAGACGCTCGACAAGGCCCAATGGAGCCAGGTGAGCGTACTGGAAGGCGTAGACAATGAGATTACCCCCATGATGTGCGAACCCAACAGGATAATGCTGCAAGTGCAGCCACAGAGCATACGCCGCTTCTCGGACGACGTATGGATGGTGGACATGGGACGAAGCATAGTAGGATGGACAAGCATACGCATGGGGCACCTCAAGGAGGGGCAGAACGTCACCATCAGCTACTGCGACATGCTCGGACTGAACGGGGACTTCGAATACGGGGTCTTCTCCGACCAGTACGTTGCCTCGGGCAAGGGCGAGGAGACTTTCTGCAACAAGTTCAACTACCATGCTTACAGGTACATGAAAATCAAGGGACTTGGCAAGCAGCCTGCCCTTTCGGACATCGCGGGGTATGGCATATCCACGGGCTACCAGACGGAGTCTGCCTTCGTATGCAACGACGATGACATCAACGCCATCCACGACATGGTGCACTACACCCTACGGTGCCTTACGCAGAGCGGCTACATGGTAGACTGCCCCCACCTGGAACGCCAGGGGTACGGAGGGGACGGCAACGCGTCCATCCTTGCCGCGCAAATCCAGTACGACATGTACCCACTGTACCGCAACTGGCTGCAGGCCTACGGCGATGCACAGGGAGAAGACGGCAGGGTGCCACACGTGGCACCTACGCCATGGCCCTGCGGAGGAGGGCCGTTCTGGTGCGCCTTCATAGCCAACGCACCTTGGAGAACCTATCAGCAATACGGCGACGAGAGGATACTGCAACGATACTACCCCAACATGAAGAGGTATCTCCAGTACGCACGCCAGTACATGCCCGACGGTTTGCTCCGCCTCGAAAACCGCTGGCCTTCGAGTCGACTGGGACACTGGTACCTTGGCGATTGGGCATTGCCAAACGAAGAGCACCAGCTGCACACGGAGAGCATAGACGACGTGAACAGCTGCTCGATGAGCATGGTGCTCGGCATAATGGAAAAGGTGGCGGAGGTCCTGGGCGAGGACGAGGACAGGAAGGAATACGGGAGGCAGAGGGACAGCATCAACCAGCTCATCCACCAGACGTTCTACGTCAAGCACGATGCTACCTACGCCAACGGGCTGCAACTCGACATGGCATTCCCCCTGCTGGTGGGTGCCACACCCGAGAAACTGGTGCCCAAGGTTGGCAAGTCGCTCAGGGAGACCACTTACGGACGCTTCGACGGACACATGTTCACAGGGCTCGTAGGTGTCCCCATCCTGACGCAATGGCTCACCAAGAGCGGAGACTCGCAGCTGATGTACGACATGCTGAAGCAACGCGGCTTTCCCGGCTACCTCTACATGATAGAGAACGGAGCCACTACGACATGGGAGCACTGGAATGCCCGCCGCAGCCGCATCCACAACTGCTACAACGGCATCGGCTCGTGGTTCTACGAGGCCCTGGCAGGCATAGTGGCCGACGAGCGACAGCCGGGCTACAGGCACTTCCACGTACGTCCACAGATGGCTGACGGCATATCGTTCGTGAGATGCCTGAAGCCTACCCCCTACGGCAACATCACGGTCGACTGGAAACTGAATGCCTCCACCTTCGACATCACCGTCGAGGTGCCTGCCGGCACAACCGCCACGGTGGAATGCCCCTCCAGCCTGAAGGCAGTGAAGGCTACGATGCCACCCACGGGGCTGATTCGGTACGGACTGGTATACAGCGAGAACGACCGCGAGAAGAGAACCGATGCCCCGGCACGGGAATACGACCCTACCCAGCCGATAGAGCTGCAGAGCGGGAAATACAGGTTAGTATACACCCTTGCCCGCCCGAGCGGCAAGATGGCCAACAGGCACGCATAGATTGAAACGATACCAAAAAAGAAAGAGAAGAAAGCAATACTAACATGGACACCAAACCAGAAATAATGGCACCCGTAGGCTCGCGCGAGAGCCTTGCGGCAGCACTGCGGGCAGGTGCGGACAGCATATACTTCGGGATAGAGAACCTCAACATGAGAGCACACTCAGCAAGTACGTTCACCATCGACGACCTGAGGGACATTGCCACCGAATGCCGCCGCATGGGAGTGAAGAGTTACCTTACCGTCAACACCATCATCTACGGCAACGACCTTCCGCTCATGCGACAGATACTGGATGCCGCACGGGAGGCTGGCATATCGGCCGTGATAGCCAGCGATATAGCCGTCATGACCTACAGCAACCGAATCGGACTGGAGGTCCACCTCTCCACGCAACTCAACATCAGCAACATCGAGGCACTGCGCTTCTATGCCCGGTTTGCGGACGTCGTGGTACTGGCACGCGAACTCGACATGGACCAGGTGGCGGAAATCCACCGCCTCATCGACGAGGAGCACATCTGCGGACCCGGGGGGAAGCCCGTCAGGATAGAGATGTTCTGCCACGGCGCGCTCTGCATGGCTATCAGTGGCAAATGCTACCTGAGCGAAAGCAACTGGGGACGAAGTGCCAACCGAGGTGAGTGCATGCAGTTGTGCCGCCGCCGGTATACAGTGCGCGACGTGGAGACAGGCACGGAGCTGGACATAGAGAACAAGTACATCATGTCGCCACGCGACCTGAAGACCATTCGATTCATCGACAGGATGCTGGAGTGTGGCGTGTCGGTATTCAAGATTGAGGGAAGGGCACGCGGACCGGAATACGTGGACACCGTGACGAGATGCTACAAGGAGGCCGTGCAGGCGGTGGCGGAAGGCACGTTCACCGAGGAGAGGAAGGACGAATGGGACGAACGCCTGTCACGCGTCTTCAACCGTGGCTTCTGGGACGGCTACTATCAGGGGCAGACCATAATGGAATATACCGACAAGCACGGCTCGGTAGCTACGGAGAAGAAGGTGTACTGCGGCAAGGTGATACGCTATTTCGGCAAGCTCGGAGTGGCGGAGTTCAAGGTAGAGGCGTGCGAACTCGCCCTGGGCACCCACATCCTGATTACGGGTCCCACCACAGGCGCACTGCACCTCACGGCAGACGAGATACACGACGACAACGGCCCCACGGACCTTGCCAAGCAAGGCACGAGGGTTAGCGTCTCCACCGGTGGCACAAAGGTCCGCAGGGGAGACAAGGTGTTTGTAATTGTTGACAACGACCAATGACACGCATTCTATTCGTCTGCCACGGCAACATCTGCCGCTCGCCGATGGCTGAATATATCATGAAGGACCTCGTGCGAAAGGCGCATCTCGAACACGAATTCCACATCGAGTCGGCGGCAACGTCCACGGAGGAGATAGGCAATCCTGTTTACCCGCCGGCACGGAGGATGCTTGCAGGACATGGCATCTCGTGCAAGGGGCATGCCGCAAAGCAGGCTACGGGAGGGGACTACCAACGTTTCGACCTCATAGTCTGCATGGACAGATGGAATCTACGCAACCTATCCCACATCATGCCACACGACCCGGAGGGGAAGATACACCTGCTGATGGACTTCACCTCCCGACCGGGCACTGAGGTGGCAGACCCTTGGTATACGGGCAACTTCAGTTCCACGTGGGACGATTGCCTTGAGGGTTGCCAGGCGTTGTTGCTGAGATTTGGACATGGAAATGGCTAAAACCTGCGACCCATGACGCTACTGGCAGGACGACCCACGGAGAGCTCGCCTGCCATGTAATCCATGTACGGGGCTACATGCTGGAAATATATCCTATAGCCAGCGCACAGGTAGTTCAATCCCGGCTCGCCATCGGCGGTATGGGCGAACCTCAGCCTGGGGCACTCCCCGTTACATGCCCTGAGCCACCGGCATTGCCTGCATTGGCGCGGTAAGGCCTCTGCCTTTAGGGTGCTGAAGGCATCCTGCTTCTCTCCGTACACCATCTGCGGCAGCCCACTGGTCCTGATATTGCCCAGCCTGTACTCGGGGAAGACGAAATGGTCGCAGCAGTATACGTCGCCATTGTTCTCCATCACCACGGCATGTCCGCACTCGCGTGCATAGACGCATATTCCGGGCTCCATGCCCAGCCAGCATGCCAGGGTGGCATCGAAGACAGGCACGAAGGTCTCTCCCACGTCGTGCCTGACCCATTCGTCGAAGACCCCTACGAGGAAGTCGCCCCACTCGCGAGGCTTGACGCTGAACGGAGCCACGGGGCAGTCGTGGTCCATGACCTGTGCCAGGTGCCTGCCGTCGGAATGGCGAAGCAGCCTCTCCACCACGGGAGAGAACTGTATGTAGCGGCACTCAAGCTGGTCGCGGAAAAAGCGGTAGAACTCCTTCGGACTACCCACGTTGTGATGATGGATGGCCGGCATGGCATTCCACTCCACCCCATGCCTGTGCAGCAGTTCCACTCCACGCATGACCCTCGACCATGTTCCCTGCCCATGGGCATCTACCCTGTAGGCATCGTGCATCTCCTTGGTGCCGTCGATGCTGATGCCCACGAGCCAGCCCTCGTCGTGGAGGAACTCGCACCATTCGTCCGTTAGCAGCGTGCCGTTGGTCTGTATGACGTTGGATATGCGCTTGCCCCTGCCATAGTATCGCTGCAGCCGGACCGCCTTGCGGTAGAAGTCGAGGGGACGCAGCATGGGCTCGCCTCCGTGCCAGGTGAAGAGGATGTCGGGAGTCTGCTGCAACTGTATGTAGTCGCGGACGAAGACCTCCAGCAACTCGTCCGTCATGACTGGTTGCCTTTCGCCCAGCAGGTGCTGTTTCTCAAGATAGTAGCAATACTCGCAACGTAGGTTGCAGGCAGGTCCGGCAGCCTTGGACATGACATACAACGGACGGGCAAATGGATATATGGTTGACATGCGAATGGGGATGTTGGTTGTTACATTTTGCTGCTTACCTGTGTATCGACACAAAAAGAATCCCGCGACATCGTCACAGCAGTTTCCTGCACAAATGCCTTACTGGATACCACACCGAGGCAAGCCCGGCGGCAAGTACGGTAAGGAAGATTACGGCTATGTCTGCCAGGTGGACGCTGACGGGGTAGTCCTCCACAATGAAACTGCCTTCCGTGGTGCCCATCGTGACGAATCCGTATTGCTGCTGTGCCCAGCATAGTGCAAGTCCCGCCACGAGTCCCACGAGGGCTCCCACAAGGCTAATCATGCTGCCTTCGAGCATGAAGACGTGCTCTATCTGGCGGTCGGTTGCACCAAGGCAGCGCAGCGTCCCCACGTCGAACCGTTTCTCTATCATGAGCATCGAAAGGGAGCCGATGATGTTGAAGCAAGCCACGAGGAGTATGAACGTGAGGAAGATGTAGGATATGAGTTTCTCAATGCGCATGATGCGGAACACGTCGTCCTGCTGTTCGTACCTGTCCTGCACCACGAAGTCGTCGCCAAGCAACTGCCTTATCCCGGCCTTGCCAGCGGACAGGGAGACACCATCCCTGAGGCGCACCTCTACGGACGACACCATCCCCTTGGCATCGAACAGTCGCTGGGCAAAGCCAAGGCTGGCCAGGATGTAGTTGTCGTCGTACTTCGACTGCTGCACCATGAACACCACGCCGGGGCTGTGCAGCTCGTCGCGGTTGAAGGAACTGAGCGGGTTTGCCATGTTGACCCTCTCTCCGCGCTTGGGCGCATATATCTGCAGTGGCTCGGCAAAGGACGTACCTATCATGAGGCGTGAGGCCAACCTCAGGCCTACGACGCCGTACTCCAGCACATCCGCATGCAGCACGAATTCACCGTCGCCGTACAGGATGTCCTCTATGTCCGACTGCTCGACTACGTTGTCGTCAACACCCTTTACCGTTACCACGAATTGCTGACCTGCCCTTACTACCAGGGCCTGCCCTTCCATTACGGGAGTGTATACCGCCACGTCAGGATGGTCCTTCAGTTGTATCAGCCTGGGGTCGGTGGCACTTATGGTGCTGCCTTTGGCGAGCGACACCTTTAGCTGGGGGTCGAACGCCGTGAAGAGTCCTGCCACAAGGTCGCTGAAGCCATTGAAGACGCTGAGCACGCACACTAAGGCCATGGTGGCTACAGCCACCCCCACGACCGAAACGATGCTTATGATGTTGATGGCGTTGTGACTCTTCTTGCTGAAGAGATACCTGCGCGCGATGAACAGTTCGTACCTCACTTCTTCAGCAGTTCGTCGATATGATCGGCATAGTCGAGCGAATCGTCCACGAAGAACTTCAACTCGGGTATGATGCGAAGCTGCTTGCCAACCCTCTTGCCAAGTTCAAAGCGTACCTGTCGCTGGTTGTCGTTGATGTTCTGCACTATCTCGCCCGCCCTTTCGCTTGGGAATACGCTTAGGTAGGCCCTGCATACGCTCATGTCGGGACTGACACGGCACGTACACACGCTGACCAGTACGCCTCGCATGGCGGCTGTCTGCCGCTGGAATATCTCGCTCAGCTCCTTCTGTATCAGCCTTGCTATCTTGTTCTGTCTTGTCGTTTCCATTGTCGTTTGTGTGAAGTGGTGTTTTTACTGAGCACCCCCTGAAATGTCATTCGGGTGGGATGCCGCTGGGGGAGGTATCTGTCATTGCTCTCCCTGGAACATGGGATCCCATGCCGGCAGCCTTACGGGCTTCTTCTTGAGCAGCTGCAATATCTCCTTGCTGCAATACTTGCGGTTGACCACCACGCGGAACATGTATTCGTCGAACCATTCGTCCGTCATTATCAGATATCCATTCAGCCCGGAAGATGCGCCCCAGCTGTTCTCCACCTTCCACTTCCTTGGCTGTCCTTCGTCGTCGAGGTCCACCGCCATCAGGGTCATTGCATGGGTGCTGCCACTGTCGAAGCTCTGGATGCGCTGCTTCTTGCTCATGCCGAACGTGGTGCCCAGCAGGCTTGCATAGTCGTAGTTGGCGAGGTCGAGCTGCCCATTGGTGCGATTCAAGAACTTGCCGACGTCGCAGCTGAAGTACATCTGGCAGCTATCCTTCAGGCTGGCTATTACCGGCGACTTCAGCTGGTCGATGTCGAGATTCACGTACAACCAGTTGTGCCCATCGTACAGATGGCGGTCGTAGTCTATCTCGTACACTTCGCCGTAAGGTCTGCTTGGGTCGTTCATCAGCATCACGTAGTCGTCGTACAGGTCTTCGCCACCTCCGCACACCTCCTTGTAGAACTGCAGCGGCGTGTATGTCTTGGGGGCGGAGGCAGCCTTGCCGTCCTTGGTCGGAGCCCACGTGAACTGCCTTGGCGGCTCGCCGTACGCCATGGCAAGCAGTCGGTAGACGGTCTTCATCTGCCCTACCTTGGCAGCCTGCAGGTCCTTCTCGCCCATGCCGTTGGCAGCCATCTCCCTCAGCTGTATTCCGAATTCGCGCAGTTTTCTCTTGAGATGGCCGTTGAACTCACTCGTGCTGTTGCTGACGTACGTCTCCGGCATCACGTCCTGTGGAACGAGGCCGTATTTCGTCACGAGGTCGGCCACTCCCGTATAGGTGCCGCCGTCCGACAGGGGATTCTGGAACAGCCACCTTACCATCTGGTCGTCGATGTCCTTCTCTCGCGTGTCTATCACGCCTTGCAGGAAGAGGTTACTCTTCTCCAACTGGTCGTAGAAGAAAAGGTATATCTGGCTAAAGAAGAAGTCTTTCACGCCGAGCGTCCTCATGGCTCTGTTGCGCAAGACGTTGGTACCCGTGAAGAGCCAGCACCTGCCGCTGCTCTGCTGGTTGCTGATGCCGCTGTTGCTAACCTCCACGCTGAAGTGCGTATCCTTGGCCTGGCGGTTATCCTGGTTCAATGCCATGGACTGAATGCTCACGCTGCTGATGGCATTGTGGATTGCCTTGTCGGCAGGAGTGGGCTTGTAGCTTTCCTCCAAGGTCCGCAGTACGTCGGACGTGATACCTGTCTGTGCATTGCCAATGCCCGTTCCTGCCAATATCAGGACGGAGAGTAGGATTGTCTTTCTCATTGTAGTATATATAAATGTCTCTTGTTTGTTGTCATCAAGCATTTGGATTCCCTCGTCGATGCCCATCCCCACGGGACAGTCGAGGCAGCCGACGCAGGTGCGGGTTTCAACGCACTGAGATGCGTCCCCACACCATCGACATTGCCACATACCACAATATGATGGCTGCGAAGCTGCTGGCTCCAAGCAGGAAACATGGGATGCAGCCGGCGAGGAAGACGTATTTCTCCTTGTTGTCCTTCCACGCAAGTGTCTTGAACTTCAGTGCCAGCATCGGTATTTCCGCCACGAGCAGGAAGCAGAAGAGCAGCATGAAAAGAAAGAGAAATACCACATTGAACCTGAGTGATACCAGGAATGCATGCTGCCCCATCACCAGCGAACTCCAGAACAGGGCGTTGGCAGGGGTTGGAAGACCTATGAACTGCATAGACTGCCTGGCATCCACGTTGAAGTTTGCCAGACGCAAGGCGGAAAAAGCCGCCATCAGGAAAGCCGTATATGGCAGGATGTCCTTGAATGGCATCAGCAGTTCGGGGCAATGCACCTCGTGGAAGAGATAGAATAGAATCGCACTCGGAGCCACCCCGAACGTCACCACGTCCGCCAGGGAGTCCAGTTCCTTGCCGATGGGCGAAGACACGCCCAAGGCACGGGCTGCCATTCCATCGAAGAAGTCGAACACCGCACCTGCCAAAATCAACGCCACGGCCCACTGATAGTTGCCGTGGAATGCGGCTCCTGTTGACAGGCACCCGCAAATCAGGTTGCAACATGTTATCATGTTGGGGACGTGCCTTTTCATATCTTACTGAGTTTGGCTATTATGGTTTCGTTGCCTACGGTCTTCTGGTTTAGGGAGACCTTGACATCCGTGCCCAGAGGCAGGTAGACGTCGACGCGCGAGCCGAACTTGATGAACCCCAGATGCTCGTCGATGAAGCATTCCTCGCCCTCCTTGGTGTATGTCACTATGCGGCGCGCCATGGCTCCCGCTATCTGCCTGACCAGTATGTCGCGCCCGTCCGGAGTGGTGATTACCACGGTACTCCTTTCGTTCTCCTCGCTCGCCTTGGGCAACCAAGCCTTGTGGAAATTGCCATCCTGATGCCGTACCAGCTTGACCTTGCCGTCCACGGGCACCCAATTGGCGTGCACGTTGAAAAGGCTCATGAAGATGCTTACCATTATTCGCTTGTCACGGAAATACTCGCGTTCCTCCACCTCTTCCACTACCACCACGTGCCCGTCTGCCGGAGCCACTACCACCCTCTCGGTGTCACCCGAGAAAATCCTGATGGGGCACTGGAAGAAATTGACGAGCACAAGGTACAGGACGATACTGACGAGGAGACAAACCTGAAACACGGTCTTGCACTCGAAGAGCATGAGTGCGGCAAGGTTCAGGGCTGTCAACCCCAACGCTCCCCATACCAGCGTATGGGTGCCTTCATGGTGAAGTCTTATCTTTTTCAGTTTCTTTAATCTCTTGCCCATTTGTACTGTAATGAAGCGCGACGTTTCCCTGACGAAGTCGCACTATCGGAGACAAAGTTATGGTTTTTTTGCGTAACGACAAAGAAAATCTTCCTATTTTCGGCAACTTGACGCTTAAAAGGGGGGATTTGTTGGCAATTCCACATAATAGTCTTACCTTTATACCCAGTAATTATGGAATTTCAGTAAACGCATCTTATTTGCAGCATGGAAAGTTTCGTACACCTTCATGTACATTCGCAGTACTCCCTGCTCGACGGGCAGGCTGCCATAGCGAAGATGGTAGACAAGGCCCTGAGCGACGGAATGCGCGGCATGGCTGTCACCGACCATGGTAACATGTTTGGCATCAAGGAGTTTTTCGACTATTGCGAGAAAGTCAACAAGGGAAGGAGCAAGGAAGGACTACCGCCATTCAAGCCCATCATGGGGTGCGAGGTTTACGTGGCAAGGAGGGGCAAGGAGGAGAAGTCCGACCCCAAGCTCGACAGGAGGGGCAACCATCTCATCCTGCTCGCCAAGAACCAGAACGGATATCGCAACCTAATCCAGATAGTGAGCCGGGCATGGGTGGACGGATTCTATGGCTGTGCCCGTACGGATCATGCCGACCTGGAGAAATTCCACGAGGACATCATCTGCCTGTCCGCATGTATCGCCGGCGAAGTCCCGCAAAAGATTCTGCGCGGAGACCTGGACGGCGCCAGGCAGAGCGTGGCATGGTTCAAGTCTGTCTTTGGGGACGACTACTATCTCGAACTACAACGCCACGAGGTGACCAACCCAAACATCAAGGCAAACCGCGAGACATTCCCCTTGCAGCAGAAAGCCAACGCAGAACTGCTCAGGATAGCTGCCGAGATGGGGGTGAAGGTCGTCTGCACCAACGACAGCCACTTCGTCAACGAGGAAGATGCCGATGCGCACGAACGCCTGCTGTGCGTTTCCACGGGAAAGAAGATCTACGAAGACCACCTGCTATATACCAAGCAGGAATGGTTCAAGACACAGGCCGAGATGAACCTCGTCTTCCAGGACTTGCCCGAAGCCCTGCGCAACACGATGGAAGTGCTGGACAAGGTGGAGACATACAGCCTCGACTCCGACCCCATAATGCCTTTCTTCCCCATACCGACAGAGTTCGGAACGGAAGAAGAGTGGAGAAGGAAATTCACGGAAGAGGACTTGTTCCGCGAGTTCACGAGCGACGAGAACGGGGAGAACATGCTCCCAAGGGAAGAGGGGGAGAAGAAAATCAGCAAGCTCGGTGGATACGACAAGATATACCGCATCAAGTTCGAAGCCGACTATCTTGGGAAGCTCGCATACGAGGGTGCGCACAGAATCTATGGGAATCCGCTGAGCAAGGAGGTGGACGACCGCATACGCTTCGAACTGCACATCATGAAGACGATGGGATTCCCCGGCTACTTCCTCATCGTGCAGGACTTCATCAACTCAGCACGCAACGACCTCGACGTATGGGTGGGGCCCGGGCGTGGCTCCGCGGCAGGCTCGGTAGTGGCATATTGCCTTGGCATCACAAGGCTCGACCCTTTGAAGTACGACCTTCTGTTCGAGCGTTTCCTCAACCCCGACCGTATCTCGCTCCCCGATATAGACACGGACTTCGAGGACTCGGGACGAGGCAAGGTGCTGCAATGGGTAATGGACAAGTACGGACACGAGAACTGCGCACACATCATCACCTACGGCACCATGGCTACGAAAAACGCACTGAGGGACGTAGCCAGGGTGGAAGACCTGCCACTCGACACGAGCAACGCTCTCTGCAAGGCCATTCCCGACAGGCTGCCCAATGGCTTGAAGATGAACCTTGCCAATGCCATACGAGAGACTCCCGAGCTGCAGGCCGCCGAGGCTTCGAACGACCCAAGGGAGGCAAATACCATCAAGTACGCCAGGATGCTCGAAGGGCAGATACGAGGCACGGGCATACATGCCTGCGGATTCATCATCTGCAGGGACCCCATCTCCACGCACGTCCCCGTCTCCACGGCAGACGACCCTGACTTCCCAGACCGAAAGACTGCCGTCACACAATACGACGGGCACGTCATAGAGAGCACGGGACTGATAAAGATGGACTTCCTCGGACTGAAAACCCTATCGGAGTTGAAGGAGGCTTGCAGGGTAGTGAAGGAAGCACACGGGGTGGACATCGACCTCGACAGGATTCCCATTGACGACGAACTGACTTACAAGCTCTATCAGGAGGGACGCACCGTGGGTACGTTCCAGTTCGAGTCTGCCGGAATGCGCAAATACCTCAAGGATCTGCACCCTACCGTGTTCGAGGACCTCATTGCCATGAATGCCCTGTATCGCCCGGGTCCCATGGACTACATCCCTTCTTTCATCGCTCGCAAGAACGGGAGGGAGGAAATCAAGTACGACCTGCCCATCATGGAGAAGTACCTCAAGGACACGTACGGCATCACGGTGTACCAGGAGCAGGTGATGTTGCTGAGCAGGTTGCTCGCCAACTTTACCCGAGGCGAGAGCGACGCTTTGCGCAAGGCGATGGGCAAGAAGAAGAAGGACATCGTCGACAAGATGAAGCCCAAGTTCATCGAGGGCGGCAAGGCCAACGGGCACGACCCAGTGATACTGGACAAGATATGGTCCGACTGGGAGAAGTTCGCCTCCTACGCCTTTAACAAGTCGCACGCAGCATGCTACTCGTGGGTGGCTTACCAGACGGCGTACATCAAGGCACACTATCCCGCCGAGTTCATGGCAGCCCTGCTGACAAGGAGGAAAGACGACATCAAGGAAATAACCAACCTGCTCGAGGAGTGCAAGACGATGGGCATAGAGGTCCTGGGACCGGACGTGAACGAGTCGCACGCCGACTTCGGCGTCAACTCCAAGAGCCAGATCAGATTCGGACTGAAGGCCATCAAGGGCGTGGGAGAGGCCGCCGCCGAAGCCATCGTTGCCGAAAGGGAAAGCAACGGGCTGTACAAGGATCTGTTCGACTTCGTGGAGAGGGTGCCACTGGCTACCGTCAAGAGGAACGGCATGGAATGCATGGCCCTGAGTGGTGCCTTCGACACTTTCTCGTCACAGATATCCAGGGAGCAGATAGTGGCGTCGAACAGCAAGGGAGAGGTGTTCCTCGATGCCCTCATGCGCTACGGCAACCAGTACCAGCAGATGCGCATGGAGTCGCAATACTCCCTGTTCGGGATGGAGGCTATAGAACTGACCACGCCTGCCATACCCAAGACGGAGCCATGGACCACACTGGAGAGGCTGAACAAGGAGCGCGAACTGGTGGGCGTATACCTGTCGGCACATCCGTTGGACGACTACTGCGTCATCCTACGCAACGTATGCAACCTGCATGCCGACCAACTGGCTGCACTGCCAAAGGCTACATCCGGCAAGGAGGCCTTGCTGGGAGGCATAGTGACAGGAATAAAGAGGAAGGGCATATCCCAGAACGGACAGCCCTATGGGATAGCCTTCATCGAGGACTACAGCGGCACTGGGGAGGTGGCCCTGTTCGGAGAGGACTGGACCAAATGGGGCGCATACATGGAGCCGGGGTGCTCGATACTGATAACGGGCAACATACAGCCACGACGCTTCCAGCCTAACATAATGGAACTGAAGGTGGGCAAGGTGGAGTTCCTGTCGAAGGTTAAGGACAACGCCGTCAGGAACATCACCATCAGCATCGCGGCAGACAAACTGGACGAGGACGATGTCACCACGCTATGCGAATACATACAGCAAAACAAGGGAAACGCATTCCTGAGCATCTGCCTCGCAGACGGAGGTGGGCAGAACTCGGTCAGGGTTAAGATGCCAGACTCTCGGATTTCAGTCAACAGGCAACTGCTGGACTACATGGACAGCCGCGAATACATGTCCTACATCATCAATGGATAGTACATTATATATATTATTATAACATTTTAAATCTTTCAGCGTATGGCACAGACTATCAACAGTGAGAACTTCAACCAGGTTATCGCCTCTGGCAAACCTGTAGTGTTAGACTTTTGGGCAACCTGGTGCGGACCATGCAAGCGCATCGGACCCATCATCGAGGCTCTTGCAGCCGACTACGAGGGACAAGCCATAATAGGCAAGTGCGATGTGGAAGAGTGCGAAGACCTGGCAGTACAATTCGGTATACGCAACGTGCCCACCATCCTGTTCATCAAGAATGGAGAGGTAGTCGACAAAGTCGTTGGAGCCGCACCGCGTGCGACGCTCGAGGAAAAGTTGAAGGCAATCCTGTAGTACGTCATCACCTAAAAACATGTCAGTCATGAGAACATTCGAAGACGACTTGCTGGCGGATGCGGAGAACGACCGCCAGACGGTGGAATTCATCAAGAATTACCTTCCGCAGGAGGTAAAGGAGAAGTTCACGGACGAAGACCTTTACTACTTCCTCGACGTAATAGGCGAGTACTATTGCGACCTGCTGGACAAGGCAGGAAACAACGAGGACATAGACATAGACATTGATGCTGTCTCGGAACACATTGCCACACAGGCCCGGAAAGACAAGATGGGTACGTTCGACCCCGAAGACCTGAGATGGGTTGTGGACGGAGAACTGGAGTTCGGCGACAGTCAGCAGGAGTAATCCTGCAATAAGCAGGAGTCTCACATACACCCAAGGGAGTGTTCCATTAGGATGTAGGAATCACCCTTGGTGCGCAGCACGTTTCCGTTAGCAAACAAAGGAGAAGCTAACGGGACGCTAAGGGAAAAGCAAGGAGAGGGGGGAGGTGGCTTCGCCGAACTTCTCCTTGCTTGTCGGCGACAGCCAAAAGAGTGAGTGGTGAGAGGGGCTTGCTGCAACTCTCCCGAGCGAATGAGATTATTCGGCGAAGTCAAATATGTCTTATACTGATATAGGTATACACTTTGAACGATCTTGAACGAAAGTAAACGAGTCATTCATTAAAAAATTACACAAAACCATCGAAATGTGCATAGGGTCTTTCACAGATTGATCCAGCAGGCAAGCGTTTTTGCAATATTATTTGGTCAAGCAATACATACATTTAAATGCCTTTTGACACAACGTCAACCATAGGTGTCGCATGGTTGGGATTCGTCTTGGCTTCTAAATCCGTCCAACCTCCTCAAGCGAAAGCCCAGTAGCCTCGCTTATTCCTTCATTGGGCAGGTTCATAGCTTTCATTCTCCTTGCTATGTCAACAGCCTTGGAACGCTCACCTTCCACACGTCCTTCCGCACGTCCTTCCGCACGTCCTTCCGCACGTCCTTCCGCACGTCCTTCGGCAAGACCCTTCTCGCGTCCTTCGGCAAGGCCCTTCTTGAACCCATCCCTCAAGGCTGTGTCTAACGAGTTCTTCAGGTCACGGTATGCCTTGCGGCTGTCCTCGTACTCGCGGAGTTCCTGAGGAGTGAACTTCGCAATCTCCGCTTCCTCGAAGAGCTTGTCGAAGACCTTCTCCCTCAAGGCCTTCGGCTTCTTCTCCAGCGTGGAAAGATTCTTCAGGACGTAGAGCCACTTGTCGTACAGAGTCTCCAACTCGTCCTCCGTCTTGGTGAACTTCGCTATCTCTACGTATATGAAGTCCAGCTTCTTGTCATGTCGAAGTTCAGGAGGGCGATGGTGTACACGTGGCTCAGCTGGAAGTCCCAGTTCGAACCCTTGCGTGCCTGCTCCCTGATGGGGAACGTGGAGTAGAACAGCGAGCGGTCCTTGAAGAACTCCTGGTAGGCGTTCTGCATCTCGACGATGAACTTCTCGCCGTTC
>SFXD01000072.1 GCA_004559785.1 bacterium
AAAATTCCCAATATTTTCCTAATCTGCCAAAAAAAAAGACGAAAAATGTGTCTATTTGGGGCAAAATGAGTAATTTTGTCCGCTCATTAAGATTATTGTATATGATAAACCGCGAATTAATTCGTTTGAAGATTGTTCAAATTACCTATTCCTATTATCAAAGGGGGGAGGTTAAGCCCGAGTCAGCAGAGAAGGAATTGATGCTTAGCCTTAGCAAGGCGTACGACCTGTATAATTTCCTCCTGCTTCTAATGGTCGAACTCAATCGCATGGCTCTGCGTACCTATGAGATGCGTTGCAATAGGGCACGTAGGCTGGGAGAGGATGACAGCGTCATCAGTTCCAAGTTCATTGACAACCGCTTCATGTTGCAACTGGAGTCCAACAGGATGCTGATGGAATACAGGGACAATCAGAAACGTTCGTGGGCAGACCATGAGGAATTCGTACGCTCGCTGATGGCCAAGGTCGAAGAGAGTGAATACTACAAGCAGTACATGGAGAGCGGCAACTCTTCATACGAGGAGGACAGGGAGGTATGGAGGCTCATCTATCGTCACCTGATATGCAACAATGACGAACTCGACCAGATATTGGAGGAATTGAGCCTCTACTGGAACGACGACAAGGTGATAGTGGACACTTTCGTGCTGAAGACCATCAATAGGTTCAACGCTGATAGTACCGCGATGCAGCCATTGCTGCCTGAGTACAAGGACTCCTCCGACCTTGAGTTCGCAAGGAGGCTGATAGTAAGGGCTCTCGGGAATGCCGACTATTACACGAACCTCATAGCGTCTACCACGAGGAAGTGGGACGTGAAGCGTGTGGCACTGATGGATAGGGTCATATTGCAGATAGCTTTGGCGGAGATTATCTCTTTCCCAGGCATCCCTGTAAATGTCAGCATCAACGAATATGTAGAGATAGCCAAGATGTATAGTACTCCCAAGAGTGGCAAGTACATCAACGCAACGCTCGACAACATCGTAAAGACCCTGCAGAAAGAGAACAAACTCATCAAGAATCAATAATACATTAATTACATATACTTATCATTATGGTAACATTAGCAATGCCCATGTTCCTTTCTGGAAACATGAGGGAATTCATGCCGGTACTATTCTGGATATTGATTTTCGTAGTGTTCTACCTGTTCTTCATTCGCCCGCAGAAAAAGAAGCAGAACGAGTTGCGTAACTTCCGCAATTCTATTTCAGTAGGGCAGAATGTAGTTACGGCAGGCGGCATATATGGCGTAGTAAAGCAAATAGACGAAGCTGACAATGCCCTGATGATAGAAGTTGCCAATGGCGTACGCATCAAGGTAGACCGCAATTCGGTATATTCGCAGGCACAGCCTACGCAGGCTTAGGAAACACTCCCCAGCGAAAGCACCAATCCAATATTCTGGACACACATTCCAAGTGAACATGCTACGGTAGGAGGACAGATTCGGGATGGAAAAGAAGAGGAGGGATTATTGGTCGGAGATAAGGGGCATTGCCTTGGGGCACAGGAGCCGGGAAATAATGCTTTTCCTGTTCTTCCTTGGTGTCTCCTTTGGATTCTGGCTCCTTCAGACTCTAAACGAGACGTTCGAGGCAGAGATAAACATCCCTCTGGCACTGACCAACGTCCCGGACAACATCGTGATAACGACACAGCCCCCCTCCGTACTTGTTGCCAGCGTGCGTGACAAGGGAACTTCCTTGATGCGGTTCCATCGTCAACGTGACAGGAAGCCCATTGAACTGGATTTCCGCAAGAGGGATGACGGTGCACAGAGCGGACGCGTACTGTTGACCTACCAGGACTTGTCTCGCATCGTGCAGGATTACCTCAATGAGAGTACAGCTCACCTGCTGACGCTAACCCCCGACACGGTAGAATACTACTTTTGCAGGGGATTGCCAGTGAAACTCGCCGTCAGGCAATGCGGAGAGGTGACTACAGCCCAGCAGAACTACCTGCAGGGGGTGAGCTTCTCGCCCGACTCGGTAAACGTGTATGCTCCGGTATCCGTACTTGACACTATGAGGTACGCCTATACCAAGTCTGTCGAGCTGAACTCGCTGACAGAGAACGTAACGTGCAACGTGGACCTCAAGAGCATGAAGGGTGTAAAGTATGAACCCGAAGTAGTGGAGATGACTGTTCTCGTAGGCTACTACACGGAGAAGACTGTCGAGGTTCCTATACGAGGGATAAATTTCCCGGGAGACAAGGGGCTGCGAACATTTCCTTCAAAAGCAAGGCTGACGTTCAGGGTGGAGTCTTCGAAGTACCAAAGCATTACGTCTGAAAGTTTCGTCTTGGGCGTGACGTACGAAGAGTTGCTCGAGAACACGCATTCCAAATTCAGGCTCTATCTGAAGTCCTTGCCTGAAGGTGTGTCCAATGTCAGAATCTCACCGTCCGAGGTTGACTATCTCATAGAACATATAGCAACGGAAGAGGTGACACAATGAGAAAGCATATACTGATAGGCATCACGGGAGGTATGGGTAGTGGCAAGAGTTATGTGGCAAAGGTCATGGAATCTTGCCTTGCCATACCAGTGTACGATTGCGACAGCCATGCAAAGAGACTGTGCAATGAGGACGAGGACGTACGTAGGAAACTCTCAGACCTCGTAGGGGTGGAGCTCTATGCCGGTGGCATGCTCGTGAAGACCGTCCTTTCACGTTATCTGTTCTTGTCAAGGGATAATGCCGACAAGGTGGAGGCTATCGTCCATCCAGCCGTGAGGCGTGACCTGGAAAGATGGACGGCAACCAGACAAGAAACCATAGTGGCAGTGGAGAGTGCCATTCTGTACGAGAGTGGGTTCAATTCGTTGACGGACTTCGTGCTATACGTTGATGCAGGCCTCGAAACCCGTATTCAGAGGGCAATGAGCCGTGATGGCCTGACACGTAGGGACGTGGAATCACGCATGGCGTTGCAGCAGACGGATGAGGCAAGAGGCAAGGCAGACTTCATAGTGGACAACAACGGAACGGATAGGGACAGGATGGAGGGCGTATTGAGAGAGATAATTACTTTTGTAGAATCAAATATTAAAAACAAACAATCATGTTAGAGAGAATTTTAGCAATATCAGGCAAGCCGGGACTTTATAGGCTATTGTCAAGGGGTAATGGCAGCATAATCGTGGAGACTGTAGACAATCAGAAGAAGCGTATGCCTGTCTTTGGCGCGGACAAGGTAATAGCCCTGGCTGACATCGCCATGTATACCAATGACAAGGAGGTTCCGTTGCGTCAGGTATTGAAGAACATACTTGAGAAGGAGGAAGGCAAGTCGATATCCTTGAACTATAAGGCTGCAAGCAAGGATGAACTATCCTCCTACCTTGCAGAGGTATTGCCCGAATACGATAGGGACAGGGTTTATCCATCGGATATCAAGAAACTCATCCAATGGTACAACATCTTGGTAGAAAATGGGATAACCGACTTCGAGGAGCCAAAGGAAGAGGAGGCTGAAGCATAAGCAGCCATACAAGGCTTGGCACAGGGTCAGAATAGTATGAGCCCCGTTACTCCGCACAGAATGATGACGAGTATGGGGCTCATCTTATATACTTTCTGCGCAATGAATGCAAAGAGGAATATCCCCACGCTAATCCAGAAACGCCATGGACAAGAGGACATCGAACCAAAATTCTCTTCGTTCGTCAGCAGTAATGCGGCTGCTGCCAAGAGACCCACTACGGCTGGCCTCAGGCCTTGGAACACGCTTTCCACGGATTTGTGGCTCTTATATTTCATGAGAAACTTGCTGACGACAACCATTAGGACGAAGCTGGGCAACACCACTGCTACGGTGGCTATCAGGCTACCCAATACACCCCAGTAAGGCTCGTAGCCGGCGTTTACCAACGAGGAATAACCCACGTATGTGGCACTGTTGATGCCTATTGGTCCAGGAGTGCTCTGGCTGATGGCTACGATGTCCGTGAATTGTCCCATCGTCATCCAATGGTGCTTGTTCACTACTTCGCCCTGTATCATTGAAATCATGGCATATCCTCCTCCGAATCCCAGAAGCCCAATCTTGAAGAATGTCCAAAACAGACGTAGCATTAACAGTAGCATTTCTCTATACCTTTATATACATATCTATCTATCTATCGTAACTTGTGTGTGTCTTATGGCTTGTATATTGCCAATACGCGTAATGTCAATCCTTGATGTACTGACCGTAGGCATATCCTCCAATGCCGGCAATCAGGATGACATAGATGGGGTTGAGACCCACAAGCCATATCAGTAGGGCTGCCGTTATGGGAATCCAGATGTTATATCTCGTCAGCCTCGCACTCTTGGCAAGCTTGAAGACGGGAGACGCTATCAATGCCACTACGGCAGGTCGCAGCCCAAGGAAGAATCGCTCGACGTATTCGTTGTCCCTAAACTGCTGGAAAGCCAATGCCAACGCCAGGATAATCACAAACGAAGGCAGGCAGGCACCGACGGTGCTGATGAACGCACCCCTTATGCCCGCCTTCTTGTAGCCGATGAATATGCTGATGTTGACGGCGAATATGCCGGGGCATGACTGTGCCACGGCAATGAGGTCCATGAGTTCCTCGTGTGACACCCATTGCTTGTCCTCCACGACATTCTTCTCAATGAGCGGAATCATTGCATAGCCCCCACCTATTGTGAAGAGCCCTATCTTGGAGAAGGTGACGAACAATTCAAACATACCTCAATAATATGCCTTATACGCACGTTAGCCTGCCACTACCTGCCCACGGACGCTATCCATTCCCTTGCATTGACGAATGCCTCTATCCATGGTGTCACCATGTCGGTTTGGCGGCGTTGTGCAGGGTAGTATCCACATTGCCATGGGAAGAAGGCGCGTTCGAGGTGTGGCATCATGGCAAGGTGCCTTCCGTCTGCACTGCAGATTCCTGCCGTCGAGAAGTCGCTTCCGTTAGGGTTGGCAGGATAGCCGTCGTAGTTGTATTTGAGTACTATGTTGTATTCCTCTTCCTTTCCCGGGAGGTGGAACTTGCCTTCACCATGGGCAACCCATATTCCGAGGCTGCTTCCGCTCAGGCTGCCCATTAGCACGCTGTCGTTGTGCAGTACGGTTACGCCCACGAAGCCTGATTCGAACTTGTGGCTGTCGTTGTGCATCATGCGCACCCTGTCGGCATTGTCTGACTGGGCGGTCGTCTTGCCTACAAGTCCAAGTTCCACCATCAACTGGCATCCGTTGCATACTCCGAGCGAAAGGGTGTCGGGGCGTGCATAGAATCTGTCCAAGGCCTCCTTTGCCTTGGGGTTGTAGAGGAATGCGCCTGCCCATCCCTTGGCAGAACCAAGTACGTCGCTGTTGGAGAATCCTCCACAGAAGACGATGAAGTTCACCTCATCGAGGGTTTCCCGCCCAGAGATGAGGTCTGTCATCATTACGTCCTTTACCTCAAAGCCAGCAAGGTACAGCATGTATGCCATTTCCCTCTCCCCGTTGGTGCCCTTCTCGCGTATGATGGCAGCCTTGGGTGCATTTGACTTGTCATGGCTCTCCTTCCACCTGTCGGGATTCAGTCCATACTGTCCGAGTTTTCCTGTGAATGAAGGCAGTATGTTCCACTGAAGGGGCTGGTGCTTGTAGTTGCAGTATCTCTCGTCGGCCTTGCCGTTGAAGCTTTGCCTCCTGTCAAGCAGGTGGCTTGTGCCGTACCATGTGTCTCTAAGGCTGTCGATGTCGAACTTGTGCTGGAATGAGCCTTTCTTGACCAGTATGTGCCTCTCCGAGCAAGGTTGTCCTATGTTGACATATCCTATGCCTTCGTCTTCAAGCAACTTCTTGACCTCCGTGCGGTATCTGTTGTCCACCTGGATTATTACGCCGGGGTTCTCGGCAAACAGCACCTTGACGAGGTCGTCGCACTTAATCTTGTCGAGGTTGATTTCCAATCCGCCCTTGGTGTTGGCAAAGGTCATTTCCAGCAGGGTTGTTATCAATCCGCCTGCACTGATGTCGTGTCCTGCCAGTATGCGTCCCTTGCCGATGAGGCTCTGGATGGCATTGAAGGCATCGCGGAAATACTCTGCGTTCCTGACGGCGGGAACGTCGCTGCCTATCTTGTTGAGGCTCTGTGCGAATGCGCTGCCTCCCAATTTCAGTTCGTCAAACGAGAAGTCGATGTGGTACAGGGTGGATGGTACGTCCTGTATGACAGGTGTCACGACCTTGGTGATGTCGTCCACCTGTCCGCCGCTGGAGACAATCACCGTGCCCGGAGAGATTATCTTCTCGCCGTCGGGATATTTCTGCGTCATGCTCAGCGAATCCTTTCCAGTAGGTACGTTGATACGGAGGCTGCAGCAGAAGTCGCTGAGAGCCTTCACGGCAGTGTAAAGCCTTGCGTCCTCTCCCTGCTGTGCCCTGCATGGCCACATCCAGTTGGCACTGAGGCTTACGCTGTCCAGTCCTTCTTCCAGAGGAGCCCAGACGATGTTTGTAAGTGACTCTGCCACGCTGAGTACCGAACCGGCGGCAGGGTCTGCCAGTGCTGCCTGTGGGGCATGGCCTATTGCTGTGGCTATTCCCTTCCTGCCTCTGTAGTCGAGTGCCACTACTCCGCAGTCGGACAGCGGCAATTGCAGTTCGCCCTGGCATTGCTGGCGTGCAACCTTTCCTGTGACGCTTCGGTCCACCTTGTTTGTCAGCCAGTCCTTGCAAGCCACGGCCTCCAGCCTCAGTACGCTTTCCAGTTTCTCGTCCAATCCCTCTTGGTCGTATACGGCATCCTGATATTCGCGTACCACGGTGTTGTCCCTCATGACAGTCTTTGGGCTATGGCCGAACATCTGGCTAACCTCCAGGTCGAACGGCCTTATGCCGTCGCCCTGCTCGAAGGCGAAATGTGCGTCTCCCGTCGTTTCTCCCACCACGTACATGGGTGTGCGTTCCCTGTCGGCTATCTGCCGTACGTGGTCGATGTGCCTTTCGTCGATGAGCAATCCCATCCTCTCCTGGCTTTCGTTGGCTATTATCTCCTTGGCCGATAGGGTGTGGTCGCCTATGGGCAGTTTGGTCATGTCAATCAGACCTCCGCATTCTTCCACGAGTTCGCTCAGGCAGTTGACGTGTCCTGCACTGCCGTGGTCGTGTATGCTCACCACGGGGTTTACCTCCTCCTCGCACAGGGCACGGATCAGGTTGTTGGCACGTTTCTGCATCTCGGGGTTGGCACGCTGCACGGCGTTCAGTTCAATGCCGCTGCTGTACCTTCCCGTCTCCACGGACGACACGGATCCTCCTCCCAGTCCTATGCGGTAGTTGTCTCCTCCAACCACTACTATCTTGTTGCCTTTCACAGGCTTGCCCTTGAGGCAGTCGCGCTTGGTGCCGTACCCTACGCCCCCGGCAAGCATTATGACCTTGTCGTAGGCATACTTCTCCCCATTTTCCTGGTGCTCGAATGTCAGTACGGAGCCGCATACCAGAGGCTGACCGAACTTGTTGCCGAAGTCGCTGGCTCCGTTGGAGGCCTTGATAAGGATCTGTTCAGGAGTCTGGTAGAGCCATTTCCTTACGGGAAGTATTTCCTCCCACTTGCGCCCTTCCTCGCTTCTGGGGTAACTGGTCATATAGACGGCAGTGCCTGCTATTGGCCATGAGCCTACTCCGCCGCCCATGCGGTCGCGTATCTCCCCACCCGTACCGGTACTTGCTCCGTTGAAGGGCTCCACGGTTGTGGGGAAGTTGTGAGTCTCCGCCTTGATGCTGATTACGCTGTCGATGTTGCGGATTACGAAGTAGTCGCTGGTGCTGTGGTCGGCAGGTGCGAACTGCTCTACGGTCGGGCCTTCGGCGAATGCCACGTTGTCCTTGTATGCAGAGATTATCTTGTGTGGATTCTCCTTAGTGGTCTTCTTTATCATCTGGAAGAGACTGCTTTCCTTCTCCTCTCCGTCTATGATGAATGTACCGCCGAATATCTTGTGGCGACAGTGTTCGCTGTTGATCTGCGCAAAGCCGAACACCTCGGAGTCTGTCAGTTTCCTTCCGAGCTGTCCCTCTACCTTGTGAAGGTACTCAATCTCCTCCTTGGATAGGGCAAGTCCTTCCTGCTCGTTGTATTCCTCAAGGTCGCTTATGTGCTGTATGGCTGCCGGTGTGATGTTGATGTCGAACACCTCTTGGTCGAGCCCGTTGTACATGCGTTGCAGCATGGGGTCGTGGTCGGCGTTCTCGCTGTCTACCGGGAAATATTCTTCAATTCGTGTGATGCCTTGTATTGCCATGTTCTGCGTGATTTCCACGGCATTCGTGCTCCACGGTGTAATCATCTCCCTGCGCGGGCCGATGAAATACCCTGCCAGCCTCTCCTGGCTTTCTGCCGTAGCGCCGCCATATAGCCAGCACAGTTTTTCTATATCCTCGTTGGTCAACGTGTGTTCGCAGGCAGTGGCAATGATGCTCTGCTGCGGTGTCTTGAAGAAGGTTATTGCCATAACTACAGAATGGTTTGATTTTATTTTGCGGTGCAAAGATACAAATTTTTGTTCAGATTACGCCTTGTTTTGAGTGTTATATTTCCATCGGGACGGATAAAAGTTTTGGTGATACCGTATATGGCGGGCAAACTCGTTGCAGGTGGAGTCGTACAGGAAAACCTTGGGCTTGCCATTGGCGCGCCTTCTCTTCCCCTTGGGAATCGAACAGGATGGTAACAGGATGCAAACAGGAAGGTAAGGGAAACCTAATAGGAAAATGAAAGAGGGTGCGTCTGCACACCCTCTTTTTACATAATGCAACTTTCGCAAATGCATATCAGCTGTCGTTCTGCCTACAAGTGGCAGGTTCCATCATTAATAACATACTTGCTAAAGCTGAATTACTTAATCACTAATACCTAACAGTTAGTCACTTTACCCTGCTCTTTCCAAGAGGGAAGTTTATGCCCATGCAAAGGTTGGCGTTGCTGCGCAGGGGTACGTACTGCTTGGTCATCTTGCCCAGTACGTAATCCATTCCCACGAACAGGTTGAAGGCTTTGGGGTGCAGGTTGAGAATCCAGCCCGTGTTGAAGCCGAGCGTACCAACTCCGATGTTGCCCGAAATCTCGAACCACTTGACGGGGGACACGGTAGCAGCCAGCCTTTCCTCATTCCAACTGTACACGCCCTGTATGCGGGTCGTGCTCAGGAAACCAACCTTGAGGTGCTTGTAGAAGGGCATGGTGTATTCTGCTGCTATGTTGAGGGTGGCTCCCAGCATCCTTGCCTTCTTGGTAGTGCCGCCGTCCTGCAGGCTCATGAGGTCGGACAACTGGTCGTCGAACTTGTCGAACTGGTCGTCGATGTCTGTTCCTTCTCCGTCCTTTATCTTTATTTCGTCGAACTTCAGTTCAAACGGATCTCCATTGTTGTGTGCGGTCGATACCTCTCTCCATTTGATGAATCCCAGGTCGAGCAAGGACATGCTCAGCTTCATCCCGTCGAGGATGCCCTGCTTGCCCATGTCCCATTCCACGCCAAGGTCCAGGGCTGCTCCAAGTCCGCCTATGCCGGGGCTTTCCACGTCTACGTTGTCAAAGTCTATTTGCTCGTATGTCCCGGGCTTGCTGCTGTATTCCTTGGTCTCAGTGGGTCCCCAGGTAAATCCCTTGACGCCTACTTCGGCAGTACCGTTGGCCGTAGCTATCCACCTGTCGTCACCTGAGAGGTCGAGCCTGAGCCCGTCCATCTTGATGTCAGCATAGCCGGCACCAACGAGGAACTTGAACTTACCTCCCACGCGGATGGCTTCTGTCACGTTGCGGCTATACCCATAGCCTGCCTCAACCCAAGCCTGTGCCGTAGTACCCATGTCCCCGAAGTCGTAGTCCTTGTTCTCGATGTTCTTCGAGAATTCGAATATCTCGTATGGCATGTTGAACCCAAAGTTCGTCCTGAGTCCTATGGTTACCGTATGGTAAGCCTTCTTTGTGTGGAAGCCAAAGCTAAGGATGTCGTACCTTATATCGTTAAGCAACTTGTTGTTATTGTGGAAGTTGCTCATAGCATCGTCAATGCTCACCGAGGGATGCAGGTATGAGACGAGCCCCTTGCCGTTGGGGTTCTTCAACAGGAAGTCTTCCACTCCTACGTTTCCCCTTACCGTGAAGTTGAAGTTGCTTGGCAGGAAAGGCAGGCTGAAGTAACCAGAGCGGTCGTATTCCTTGGCTGGGTTCAACTCATGTCCGTATGCAAAACCATCAAGGAAGTATGCGCTGCTCAGGTTCTGTGACGAGGCAGTTCCGCTTATAGCCAATAGTGCTACACCTATTATATATTTTGCTTTCATTTTGTATTGTTGTATTGAGAATGATGTGTATTGCTAAATTAAGATATCTCGTTGTGCCTTAGGTGGCATCAGTTGGCATCGTATACGAATTGTCCCTTTATCTTGGTCCTTACGTCCTTGAGCCTTGCGCTTGCCTTTTTCGTGATGTATTTGCCTACAGATTGGTCGGAGGCCTTGAGCGTGGTCTTTATGGCGACTCCGTCCAAAGCCCTTGCTCCGTTCGTCCCGTTGATGAAGTCGTTCAGTGTCAGTCCCTTGATGTTGCTCTTAAGCGAGTATGTAAATTGCGTGGAACCATTTTCCTTGGCCTCCACTCTCAGTACGCTCAGCCCTATTACATCATCTCCGTTCTTGTCGATGGGCTTTATCTCCACGATGGTTTTCAGCGGGAGATTGTTTTCGAGCGTGGCAGACAATGTGATTTCGTCGACGTCCATCTTACGTATATCTTCGTCGAAGTCATCCTGCCATCCTGTTTCCGTTGCATCGTATGCCAACTGGAAGTTGCTGCTGCCTATGCACAGGGGGGCGTACAGTGTCATGTCCACGTTGATATAATACGGATTGTTCAGGTCGTAGGCGGGTGTCACACCTTCTGCGGAGAGCCCTTTGACTACAATGCTTACCGTGTTGGGTATGCGCTCGTTGAAGATGCCGTTCACGGAACCTGTTTCAGGCTCTAGCCATTCGGGGGTTCCGTAATCGGGGTTCAGCAATTCTTGTGGCAGGTTCCTGTCCTCTGCAGTAGCCACGTATTGACTTGACATGCCAGCCTTTGCCTTCAAGCCGTCGATTGTACATTTGCTAATACCCTCGGTTGACAGTTCTATGTTGCCTGTTATCGTGCCATTTCCTATACGTCTGTCCCTCTCTATATTTGCAATGATGACGGGATTTTTGAGGTCGAGCTTAACATCATCCGATTTCAGAAAGTCTGGCAGGTCGCTGATGGTGATATCGGTAGCAGAGGTATTGAATGTCAGAGTCCCATTCGCTATTGCAGGAAACTCACTTCGGAAACTACCGCTTGCCGTAGCATAGAATACCTCGCCGTCTTGCCCTGGCAGCGGGGTAGTCTTCAGGAAGTCGTTGTCGCCTATGAAGTTTGCCAGCGTGACTTCCCCGGAGTTGATTAGTGGCAATTCCAAGTCTGTGTTGATACCGATGTTCATGTCTATGTCGTCCAGGTCATAGTCTTCGTTGACGCAGGACGTTGACAAAAGTGCCGTCAGCACTATGCCGGTTACCAATTTTGTTCTTTTCATTTCTTTTCCGTT
>SFXD01000144.1 GCA_004559785.1 bacterium
TGGTTGAAGGATACCCCCTATCTATCCAGTAGTCAGATTGAAGACCGTCTGAAGGAGCATTATCCTGACTATGATGATGTCTGCAGCAAAACAGTCTACAATTATGTTACGCACTTACGTGCCAAGCACACTCTGCCCAAGAATCCGGAAGCTCATCCCCGTTGCTACGAGCAGGTACCGGAGAGTCCCTATGGGGAGTCTGCGCAGGTGGATTTCGGTGAGCGTTACATGAAAACGTGCACTGGTACCCCCGTCAAGGTATACTTCTTCGCCATGGTCCTGTGCAGGTCCCGCTATAAGTTTGTATATTTCAGTAAGGTCCCGTTCAATACCACCCTGGCCGTATATGCCCATGAGCTAGCCTTCCAGTATTTTGGCGGCAAACCGCAACAGATCATCTATGACCAGGACAAGGTGCTGCTCCGTGATGAGAACCTCGGTGACCTGATCCTGACCAAGGGGTTCGGCCGCTTCAAGGGTGAGCAGCACTTCGAATGTGTCTTCTGCCGCAAGTCAGACCCTGAGAGTAAGGGCAAAGTGGAGAATGTGGTCAAGTACGTGAAAGGCAACTTCCTGCGTGGAAGGCAGTTCTCCACTATCGATACCTTGAATGAGGAAGGGCTGGCATGGCTTGAAAGGACCGGCAACGGCTCCCTTCATCATGGCATCCACCGTATCCCTGCCGATGTCTTTGAGGAGGAACGTCCCTTCCTGACCCCTTACACCGGTGTACCGACCGCCCCCAAGGAGGAACTTCACTTTCACAAGGTTCGCAAGGACAACACGGTGAACTACCGGTGCAACTACTACACCGTCCCTACAGGCACCTATACAGGCCGTGAATCCTGCGTGTTCCTTGAAGAGAAGGAATCCCGGCTGCTCATCTACAGTCATGATACGGGGAAACTCATTGCCGATCATGAGATAGATCCGGGCAAGGGCAGACTGGTCAGGAACAGCTCCCACAAACGGGACCGTGACTCCAGCCTGGAAGCGCTTGAAGAGAAGATAAGGAGCCACATCGGATCTTCAGACCAGGTCACAGCCTACCTCTCGGAGACCCGCAGGAGAAAGCCGCGATATTACAGGGATTCCCTGAACTACATTATCCAGACGATGTACAGATATCCCCTGGCTATCCTGAACGAGGCGCTGCAGACAAGCATGGGCCTGAACTCATACAATGCACACCAGCTGCTTGAAGTGGCAGAGACGATACGCAGGAAGGAAGGCGTGGACCTGCTTCCGGAAAAGGGCGAGAGCCTCCCGGCTGCAATGGGAGCCTGCCCTGATATGACTCCCGGGCAAAGCAATATTGACACCTATAATAAATTGTTCAACTGATGGAAAACAAGGAAACACTGCAGGCGTATGCCAGGGAGCTGCGCCTGTACAATCTGACGGCAAACCTGGACAGGATGGTCCACGAGGCACAGCAGAGCAGGCCTACCTATCTGGAGTTCATTACCAGGGTCTTCGCCAAGGAGGTGGAGTGCAGGAGAAAACGGGACTTTGACAGGAGGCTCTCCTCCGCACATCTGCCGGCAAGACACGACCTGGACGACTTCGACTACAACTTCTCGTCCGGAATAAACAGGCAACAGATGAAGGAGCTACGGGAACTTGTATGGCTGGAGCAGTCCTACAACATCATCCTGATGGGTCCAAGCGGTACCGGAAAGACCTACATAGCAGCCGGACTCGTATACGAGGCAGTCAAGAACGGCCAGAAGGCCTATATGATGACCATGGAAGAGCTGATTACCGTCATCAAGATGAAAGAACTCTCGCCATCGGCCATGACCTCCTACAACAAACTGCTGAAGGCAAACCTGGTGGCCATTGATGATATCATGCTCTTTCCTGTAAGAAAGGAGGATGCGGTGGGGTTCTTCAACCTGATCAACCAACTGCATGAGAAGACTTCAATTATCATCACGACCAACAAGGCCCCCACGGAATGGGCCGAGACGCTGGATGACACCGTACTGACTACAGCCCTGCTTGACAGGCTGCTTTATCGCTGCGAAGTCATAAAGCTGTCCGGTACAAGTTACCGGCT